>CACBPP010000013.1 GCA_902541175.1 uncultured SAR86 cluster bacterium | reverse complement strand
CAAGAAAGCTGTTTGAAATTCATTTTCTTTGAAACTAAATTCCTCTTTTCGTAATGGTGAGGTCCTCGCGTTAGCTTCCATTCTAAATTCAAGATTTGCAGTTTTACCTATTATTTTTTTAGCTGCTGTTGGATCCTGAACTCCAGGTAATTGGACAACAATTCTGTTGCTACCCTGTCTTTGAACTATCGGTTCTGATACTCCTAATTCATTAACCCTATTCCTTAGAGTAATTAAGTTCTGTCCAACTGCATAGTCTCTAATTTCCCTTAATGCTATATCTGAATATTCAAGAATTAGAACATCTGAGCTTGGTCTTTCGGTAATAATGTACTGAACACCATTTAAAACTGGGCTATCATCTCTAAATTTTTTTAAACCTTTGTTATAACTTTGGTTGTCGCTAAATTTAAAGTGAAGTTTCAAATCCTTTATTGAAGATTCATCAAATTTTATTCTCTCTTCTTTAAAAGTCTTTCTGTAGGTATCAAGAAGTAATTCAAGTCTTCCTTGTTGGGCTGTATCAATGTCTACTTCTAGTAAGAAGTGTACTCCGCCAGATAAATCAAGACCGAGTTTAACAGGATTGGCTCCAAGATCTTTTAACCATTGAGGAGTTGCTGGCTCTAAAAATAAAGCAATTATTACTTTATCTAGTAAGGCGTTTTGTAATACTGTTTTTGAACTTAGCTGCGTATCAACATCCTTAAACTTAATTACAATTTTATTTTCTCTTAAAAAAATATCCTCATAATTTGTTTGAGATTTTTCAAGGATACTTTCTAAATCATTTAATAGTGATTGATCAGCTGATCTGCCTGAATCTGTATAAGCAACTTGAATAGAAGGTTGTGTAGGATACAGATTAGGAAGTGCATATATTGATCCCATTACCAATACAACTAAAATTAATAAATATTGATATATAGAAAATCTATTCACTTAACTACTTGATTGATTCTATGGTGCCTTTTGGCAGGATATTAGCAATTGCAGATCTTTGAAGTTTAAAAACAACATTTTCACTTACTTCAAGAGATATATACTCACCTTTTATGGCTTTGACTTTGCCTATAATTCCACTTGCAGCAATAACTTCCGAACCAATTTCGAGTTTGGATAACATTTCATTGATTTCTTTGTTTCTTTTATTTTGTGGTCTGATTATTACTATATACATAAATAATAGTAAAAACCCTAAAAAAATTAGTGGTGAAAAAAGTGATGGTGCTGCTCCTTCCATAATTTATCCTATATTGGCCCGTCGGGCATATCTAAATTCCGTTTATTATAAAAGTCTTTTAAGAACTTCGCGAATAAATTATCTTTTATTGCAGATCTAATATCTTTCATTAAAGACTGATAATAAGAAATATTATGGTAAGTAGCTAACATAGATCCCAGCATTTCATTGGTTCTTTGTAAATGATTAAGGTATGCCCTACTATAATTTTGAGATACTTTGTTGTTGCAATTTTTATCAATTGGCTCATCACAGTTCTTGTACTCTGCATTTCTGATATTGATTACACCTTCAGATGTAAATAATTGTCCATTCCTAGCGTTTCTTGTGGGAAGAACACAATCAAACATATCAATTCCATATCTCACAGCTTCAACAATATCCACTGGCGAACCAACTCCCATAAGATACCTTGGTTTATCCTTTGGCAACTTATCAGACATAAACTTTAATATTTCAGTTTTCTCTTGTTTTGACTCACCCACACTCAATCCACCAAGAGCAATACCATCAAAATCTATCTCTATAAGCTTATTTAATGATTCATGTCTTAAATCTGTATACATCCCTCCTTGGACAATTCCAAATAATGCAGATTTAGATGTATGGGCTTCCTTGCATCTCTTTGCCCATCTCATTGATAGCTCCATTGATTTTCTTGCTTCCTCGTAACTTGATGGATAATTAGTGCATTCATCAAATACCATAATGATATCTGAGCCAAGATTTTCCTGAATCTTGATTGAGTCCTCTGGTCTCATAAATATTTTTTTACCATCATATGGAGAACTAAACTTAACGCCTTCCTCTGAAATTTCAGCTAAATCACCCAGACTCCAAACTTGAAATCCACCTGAATCTGTAAGTATTG
>CACBPP010000012.1 GCA_902541175.1 uncultured SAR86 cluster bacterium | reverse complement strand
TTAGAACAGATAAAAATGGAATTATTCATGGAAGTATTGGCAAAGTATCCTTTGATGCAGACAAAATTAAAGCAAATGCTTCAGCGTTATTAGAAGAATTAAAAAAATTAAAACCAGCATCTGCTAAAGGTGTCTATATTGGCAATATTGCCATTAGTAGCACCATGGGGCCAGGTATAAAAATAAATCCTGGCGAGTTGGGATAAGTTTTAGTTTTACAGCGATGTAAAACTAGATAGTTGCGTTTTACGCAGCCGTCGAAGACCGTAGGTGTCGAGAGACTTAATTGCCTACGTAGGGGGTGTTCAAATTGTAATTTTTGCAATTTGTCGCCAAATAGCCGAAGGGCTTTAATTGGAGAATTGCTGTGGCATTATCTAAGAGTGAAAAAGAAAAAATAGTTCAGGATGTTAAAGAAGTTGCATCAAATGCTTCTTCATTAGTTATTTCTGATGCTAGAGGTTTAAAAGTATCTGAACTTTCTGAGATTAGAACTAAAGCAAATCAGTCAGGTATTCATATTCAAGTGATTAAGAATTCATTGGCTAAATTGGCTTTTGAAGGAACTGATTTTGGATGTTCTGATGAAGTTCTGTTTGGACCTTCACTATTTGCTTTTTCTTTCGAAGAGCCAGGTGCAGCTGCAAAATTGCTTAAAACTTATGCTAAAAATTTTGATGAACTTGAAATTAAGGCTTTAGTAGTTGAAGGGCAATTATTAGATGGAAGCCAAATTGATATTTTGGCAAAACTTCCTTCTAAAGAAGAAGCATATGGACTTATTGCCAACGTATTACAGGCTCCTGTAGGTAAGTTTGCAACTTTACTAAATGAAGTTCCGAGCAAGCTTGCAAGAGTACTAACAGCAGTTCGAGACAACAAAGAGGCGTCAGCCTAAATTATAAGGAGAATATAAATGGCAACTAGTAAAGATGATATCTTAAAAGCAATAGAGGAAATGTCAGTTATGGATCTAGTAGATCTTATTTCTGCTATTGAAGAAAAATTTGGTGTTACAGCAGCAGCAGCTGTTGCAGCAGCGCCAGCAGCAGCAGGTGGAGACGGTGACGCTCCAGCAGCTGAAGAGAAAGATGCATTTGATGTTGTTTTAGCAGCAGCAGGTGATCAAAAAGTTCAAGTTATTAAAGCTGTAAGAGCTATAACTGGACTTGGTTTAAAAGAAGCAAAAGATATGGTTGATGGAGCACCTAGTACTTTAAAAGAGGGTGTTAAAAAAGAGGAAGCAGAAGAGATGTTAGCAAAGCTCACTGAAGCAGGTGCTACTGGCGAACTTAAGTAAAACAATCATATTAAATTAATAAGGAAGCATTTATGCCATATAGCTATACAGAAAAGAAAAGAATAAGAAAGAATTTTGGTACCTTCGCTCAGGTGATGGATCTACCAAATCTGATCGAAACCCAAACTAATTCTTATGCTGAATTTTTGCAAACTGATGTGGCACCTGAGGCAAGAAAGAAACAAGGACTTGAGGAAGTTTTTCAATCCCTGTTTCCAATTAAAAGTGTTTCAGGTAATGCAGCCTTAGAGTATGTATCATATGAACTTGGCAAAAATACATACGATGTTCAAGAATGTTTAATACAAGGATTGACATATTCTGCACCGCTAAGAATAAAAGTTAAATTGGTTTTATTTGATAGAGATTCTAATTTTGAAGATGTAAAAGATATCAAAGAAGGTGAAGTATTTATGGGTGAAGTACCATTAATGACTGATGATGCTTCATTTATTATTAATGGAACTGAAAGGGTGGTTGTATCTCAATTACACAGGTCTCCAGGCGTATTTTATGATCACGATAAGGGTAAAACCCATTCTTCAGGAAAGGTTTTATACTCTGCAAGAATTATTCCATATAGAGGTTCTTGGTTAGATTTTGAGTTTGATCCAAAAGACATACTATTTAGCAGAATAGATAGAAGAAGAAAAATTCCTGCCACTATTATGCTTAGAGCTCTCGATATGGGCACTGAAGAAATATTATCCGAGTTTTATGAAGAAGATATTTTTACTATCGATAAAGATAATGTAAAGGTAGCATTAGTTCCAGAGAGACTGCGTGGTGAGACTCTATCAGTTGACATAAAAGTTAAAAGCAAAGTTTATGTGGAAGCTGGTAAGAGAATTACAGCTCGTCACATTAAAGAGCTTACAGGGTCCAAAGCCTCTGAAATATCACTAGCCCAAGAATTCTTATACGGAAAAGTTCTTTCGAAAGACATTTTTAATAAAGAGACTGGTGAAGTTTTATTTTCTGCAAACACTGAAATTGACGAAGTGATTTTGGAAGAAATTAAAAATAATGACATCAATCAAATTAAATGCTTGTACATAAATGAATTAGATAAAGGTCCATACATATCAAATACTTTGAGAGCTGATCCTACAACTAATAAATTAGAAGCTTTAGTAGAAATATATAGAATGATGAGGCCAGGAGAGCCACCAACAAAAGATTCGGCAGAAACCTTATTTAATAATTTATTCTTTAATGAAGAAAGATATGATTTATCTGAAGTCGGCAGAATGAAATTCGATAGAAGACTTAAGCTAGGTACTAAAAAAGATAATCCACATGTCTTAGATAAACAGGACATAATCGAGGTCATGAAAGGTATTGTTAATATTCGTGATGGACATGACATTGTTGATGATATTGATCATCTTGGAAATAGAAGAGTTAGATCTGTTGGTGAAATGACTGCCAATCAATTTAGAGTTGGTCTTATTAGAGTTGAAAGAGCAGTAAGAGAAAGATTAAGCATGGCTGAAGCTGATGAACTTGGACCGCAAGATTTAATTAATGCCAAACCTGTAACTGCCGCAATTAAAGAATTTTTTGGTTCTAGTCAATTATCACAATTTATGGATCAAAATAATCCTTTATCAGAAATTACACATAAGAGAAGGGTTTCCGCACTTGGGCCTGGAGGACTTACAAGAGAAAGGGCTGGATTTGAGGTTAGAGATGTTCATCCAACTCATTATGGAAGAGTTTGTCCAATTGAAACCCCAGAAGGACCAAATATTGGATTAATTAATTCTTTTGCATCATATTCAAGAACAAATCAATATGGCTTTATTGAAACTCCTTATAGAAAAGTATCAAAAGGCAAGGTCACAGACGAAATTATATATTTGTCAGCAATTGATGAGGCTGAGCACGTTATTGCTCAAGCAAATGTAATGCTAGATAAAAACAACCGATTTGTAGATGATCTTGTTGCTGTAAGACATGCAAATGAATTTGAGTTAATGTCCCCGGACAGAATTGATTTAATGGATGTATCTCCCCAACAAGTTGTTTCAATAGCAGCTTCTTTAATACCGTTCCTGGAGCATGACGACGCTAACAGAGCTTTAATGGGATCCAACATGCAACGACAAGCAGTTCCAGTCCTAAGAGCTGAGAAGCCACTTGTAGGAACTGGATTAGAAACTGTTGTTGCAAGAGATTCAGGAGTATGTATTGTTGCTAAAAATTCAGGAGTTGTAGAAAGTGTTGACGCTTCAAGAATTGTTGTTCGTGTAACCGATAAGAAGTCTAAAACTGCTTCAGATGTCTATAATCTAATTAAATATACAAGATCAAATCAGAATACTTGTATTAATCAACGTCCGATTGTAAAAGCAGGCGATGTAGTTAAAAAAGACGATATTCTTGCTGACGGACCTTCTGTAGATAATGGAGAGTTAGCACTAGGACAAAATATCAGAATTGCTTTTATGCCTTGGAATGGATACAACTTTGAGGACTCAATTTTAATCTCTGAGAAAGTTGCAAGAGAAGATAGGTTCACATCAATTCATATTCAGGAAATAGTTTGCATTGCCAGAGATACAAAGCTTGGTTCAGAAGAAATTACAGCAGATATTCCAAATGTTGGAGAAGGCTCATTAAACAAGCTTGATGAATGCGGAATTGTATATGTTGGCGCTGAAGTTGAGCCAGGTGACATTTTAGTAGGAAAGATTACTCCTAAAGGTGAGACTCAACTTTCTCCTGAAGAAAAATTGTTAAGAGCAATTTTTGGAGAAAAGGCATCTGATGTAAAAGACACATCTCAGAGATCAAGCTCAAAAGGCACAGTAATAGGTGTTGAAGTTTTCACTAGAGATGGTGTTGAAAAAGATGAAAGGACTCAAGCAATTGAGCAAGACCATCTTGATCAGTCGAAAAAGGATGCTGATGACGAGGCGGGTGTTGTAGAACAAGCCACCAAAAAAAGATTGTGTGAGCTATTAAATTCAAAAAAAGCAGTTAAAGGAAATGGTGTAAAAAAAGGAGAGGTTCTCTCAGCTGAAAAACTAGAATCTTTAAAACTAAATGATATTTTCTCTCTTAGAACCAGTGATGAT
>CACBPP010000011.1 GCA_902541175.1 uncultured SAR86 cluster bacterium | reverse complement strand
ATTTCAATTATGAGTATAAAATATATCTATATATGCAAACTTTTTTACCTAAGACTCCACCAATTCGTAACTACAAAACTAAGGCAAAATCGTTATCTAATTTAACTAGAGTTGCTTCTGAACTCCCAAAACTGCTTTTAACAAATAAAGTTCAAACAACAATTAATAATTTAAAAAAAGATGACTTTTCTATTGATGTTTTGATTAATAAAAAAAGTGATAAAGAAATCAATCTAGCTATGGTACATTTAAGTTTTATTGCGCATGCGTTCATCTGGGGTGGTAATAAACCTGAAAAAACCCTCCCGGAAGTAATAGCTAAGCCCTGGGTTAAATTAGCAAATTATTTAGAAAGGCCACCAATTTTAAGCTATGCTAGTTATTGCCTTCATAATTGGTACAAAATTAACAAAAGCGAGCCAATATCTCTTGATAATGTTGCTTTGATTAATAATTTTCTTGGAGGTGTTGATGAGGATTGGTTTGTAACAATTCATGTATGTATTGAGGATGCTGCCAGTGAAGCAATTAATGCAGCATATAAACTTTCTCGATTAAAAGAACATAATAAAAATAATGATTTTTTGAAACATTTAAAAACAATTTCTAAGTCTCTAAAAAGGGTGAACTTTATATTTTCTAAAATGCCTGAAAAATGTGATCCCTATGTTTATTATCATAGAGTTAGACCATATATATTTGGAACCAAAGATAACCCTGACTTAAAGGAAGGTTTAGTTTATGAAAATCAATACAATAATAAGCCTCAATTTTTTAGAGGCGAAACTGGTGCACAAAGCAGTATTATTCCTTTTTTAGATGGAGCTCTAGGCATATATCATACAAATGACAATTTAAGACACTATTTAAATGAGATGAGAGATTATATGCCGATAAAACACAGAAAAATGATTGAATATGTTGAAAAAAAATCCTGCGCTAAAGAAATTGTTTCGAGATCAAAAAATCTAATGAAAGCATATAATGGCTGTCTGGAAGAAATTAGAAAATTTAGAGCTCAACATTTAGAATATGCAGCTTCATATATACATAAACAAGCTCAAATCAAAAATCCATTTGGAACTGGAGGATCAACAATTAGAGGTACTGGCGGAACACCATTTATGAAATACCTAAAAAAACACAGAGACGAAACACAAAAACAAAAAGTTTAAGTTCCTTCTACAACTGCAAATAACCTATTTGCAGATTGCTTAACATGCTTCAAAGCATCCTGATATTCTGAGGAATTGTAAGATTTAAGAGCATCATTATATGAATCAAATTGGACTATAACCGTTCTTTCATAACCAGAATTTTCAAATTCCTTTTGCTTGCCACCTCTTACTAAAAACTTTCCATTAAATGATTCAACAACTTTTGTAGCTTTTTTTATATATTTCAAATATTCTTCTTGATTATTAATATTTGCTCTCACAATCCAATAACCTTTACTCATGTTATTTTCTTCTTAATCTCATTTCATGAAGTATTGGTTCAGTATAACCACTTGGTTGGTATCTCCCTTTAATAGCAAGTTCACATGCAGCTTTAAATGCAATGCCATCAAATGAGGGTGACATTTTACGGTAATTAACATCGTTTTTATTTTGATTATCAACAACTTTTGCCATCTTTTTCATTATTTCGACAATCTCAACTTCTGAGCATAGTCCATGATGTAACCAATTTGAAATGTGTTGACTTGAAATTCTACAAGTAGCCCTATCCTCCATTAAACCTACATTATTTATATCAGGAACTTTTGAACATCCAATACCTTGATCTACCCATCGAACAACATAGCCTAGGATTCCTTGAGCATTATTTTCTAGCTCTGCTGTAATTTCTTCATCTGTTGGCAATTCATTTTTTTTCATAAATGGAATCAAAAGTAAATCATCTAGTTTTGCTTTTTCTCTTTTTAAAATTTTATCTTGCTCATCTTGAACTGATATTTGATGATAATGCATTGCATGAATTGTTGCCGCTGTTGGAGATGGCACCCATGCACAATTAGCTCCTGCTTTAGGATGAACTGTTTTAGTTTTGTACATTTCCAACATTTCATCTGGCATTGGCCACATTCCTTTACCAATTTGCGCATTACCTTTAAATCCAGTCTCTAAACCAATATCAACATTCCAATTCTCATATGCATTAATCCATTTTTGCATTTTCATGTCTGCTTTTGTGACCATTGGTCCAGCTTCCATACTTGTATGAATTTCATCACCTGTTCTATCAAGAAATCCTGTATTAATAAAAATTACTCTGTGTTTTGCAACCTCTATACACTCTTTTAAATTCACTGTTGTTCTTCTCTCTTCATCCATTATTCCTAATTTGACAGTGTTTTCAGGCAAATCAAATATTTTTTCTATTTCGGAAAATAAATCGCAGGTAAATTGAACTTCTTCTGGTCCATGCATTTTTGGTTTTACAATATAAATACTTTTTGTCTTAGAGTTTTTGTAAACTCCATTACCGATAATGTCATGAATGGCAATACAAATAGTAAAGAATGCATCAATAATTCCTTCAGGCACCTCATTTCCTTTCTTATCTTTAATTGCTGGATTTGTCATTAAATGGCCAACATTTCTTACCAGCATGAGGCTTCTTCCAGGAAGCAATATCATTTTTCCATTTTTTAGTAAATATTTTCTATCAGGATTAAGTTCTCTTGTTATAAACTGACCATTTTTATCAAATGATCTTTTTAAATTTCCCTTCATTAAGCCTAGCCAGTTTCTGTAAACAATTATTTTGTCTTCTGCATCAACAGCAGCTACAGAGTCTTCACAATCCTGAATTGTGGTAACAGCAGATTCCATTAAAATATCTTTTATGCCTGCCTTATCATCTTGACCTATTGGATGCGATCTATCGATCTGTATTTCAAAGTGAAGATTATTGTTTTTAAATAGTAGTCCATACGCGCCCTCACCTTCATCTTTATAACCAACATATTGATCAATATCCTTTAAATTTACTTTTTTTCCATCCTCTAACTTCATTGATAGTTCGCTATCAATGAATTGGAACTTAATAACCTGATCATATGAGCCTGACTGCATTGGTATTGTTTTATCGAGAAATTCTTTAGCAAATTTTATTACTTTATCGCCTCTTATTGGGTTATAACCTCCCTCTCTTAAAGCGCCATCTTCTTCAGTAATAATATTTGTTCCGTATAAAGCATCATAAAGACTTCCCCATCTTGCATTTGCGGCATTTAAAGCAAATCTTGCATTCATAACAGGTACAACCAATTGAGGACCAGCAATCTTTCTAATCTCTGGATCTACATTCCAAGTCTTGATCTTAAAATCACCTGCTCTTGGATGTAAATAACCAATATCAGTTAAAAAATTTTTATATTCATCTAAATTGAATTTATTATTTCTGTTTTGAATATGCCAATCATTAATTTTTTCTTGCAATTCACTTCTTTTAATTAATAGATCTTTATTTCGATTAGAAAACCTCTTAACAAGATTTTCAAAAGAACTCCAAAAATAATGAGGTGAAATATTTAGACCTGGCAGAACTTCATTTTTTACAAAATCTTCAAGGGATGAAGATATTTTTAAATTAACTTCTTTTGCAGAATGTTTAGAAGGTCTAAAAAATTTTGAAAAGATATTCATTTTTGAATTATAACAATTTCAATAAATATACCAATTATAAATAATTTACTTTTTTAAAATTGATGTTACATCATATGACCATATTTGATTGGTTTGGTTTTTAATAACGTTAGTATATTTCATCAATATGTTTCTTAAGTAAACCAAGAATGGATTACTTAAGTGATTTAACTTACCTTGATTCAAAGATTTGGTATAAATTGACTGAACTCTATTTATTCTGAATTTATTATATTCATTTTGTGCTTTTGGTAAGTCGTTGTTATATTTACTCAACATATAACCATATGTATAGGCATCCTCCAAGGACATACAAGCACCTTGTCCAATGAAGGGAACCATTGGATGAGCAGAATCTCCAAGATAAGAAATGTTCTTATCAATTAGAGTTATTGCATTTGGTCGAATGTATACTCCCCATTTATAAACACCATCATTTTTTTTAATAGATTGATATCTATTTGTTATGTAATGTGGCACTTCAGTTAATAAATCCTCAAGGGTGCCTTCTTGTTTCCAGGATTCTATTTCTTTATTTTTACTTTTAATAGCTGCAACAAGACTAATTCTTTTTTTATCAATCGGATATGTAACAACATGAAAATTTGCGCCAAGATGAAAATGTATATTTTCTTGATCAGATTCAAATATTGTTCTCCAAACATAATATCCGCTATATTTTGGCTTATCATATGAAGTAGACAATATACTTTGGCAAGTTGATTTTATTCCATCACAGGCGGCGATATGACCGACACGATATGAGTTGTTATTAGAAAAATAAATTATATTTCTATCTTGATTAATATTTTGCAATTCATGATTAAAATAAATCTCGCCTTTTAATGATAGGTAATTATCTAATAAAACTTTGTATAAGTTTCTTCGAGATGCAGTAGTAACATCAGTTGAAATATTATTAATAATATTATTATTTGAAAAAAAAATAGTCTTATTTGGTTGCCTAGAAACATTATTAAAGGCCTCCATGACATTCAAATAATCTAGAACTCTTAATCCATTGGATGAGATAGATATACCAGCTCCTTGTTCTTCAATATTATTAGATTTCTCAAAAACAACGCATGGAATATTGTTGACTTTTAATATATTTCCAAGTGTTAGACCGGCTATCCCAGCTCC
>CACBPP010000010.1 GCA_902541175.1 uncultured SAR86 cluster bacterium | reverse complement strand
GGAGTGGGAGGCGTTATGAGCAAAGATGATTATTTATCTAAATTAAATGCTGGTGCAGATTTAGTTCAAATTTATACGGGATTTATCATTAAAGGCCCAAATTTGATTAATCAAATAGTTAGAGATTAAGAATTGGAATATTTTGTTTTTACATTAGCTATTCTTCTTCTATTAGGCTCAATTTCTATTGCGATGCCCTCAAAATCGTCTAGAAAAATATCTAAAATAAGAATGGAAGCTCAAATGATGGGAATAAAGATTTCCTCAACAATTTACGGTAAAAACAAATTTAAAAATAAAAACTCTAATCCGGTTAGTTATCAAATCAAAAACAATACCTCCTTTAAAGAAGGTCATTTTATTAGAGACAAAACTGATTTAATCTTGTATTCTCCTGTCAAACTAAAATATGTAGACAATTTTAAAAGCATAGAAAAGCAATTAAAAAGTCTATCTATGAGTATCGATGAGCTCATTTTTACTGAATCTTTTATATTTTTTTTATGGAAAGAATTAGATGGGTTAAAGGAGCTTAAAAATATTCTTGATGAATTAGGAAATTTTAAAAATTTTTAAAATTGACTTGCCAACATGAACCTTTTGATGATATTCATAAAAAAGGAAATTTTAGAAAATGACAAAATCTTTAGTAATTGTTGAGTCTCCTGCAAAGGCAAAGACCATTTCGAAGTACTTAGGACCTGAGTATATTGTTGAGTCTAGCGTTGGGCATATTAGAGATCTTCCAAAGAAAGGTGGCACTTCTAGAACAAGACTTGTCGTACCAAAAGACCTCAGTCCAGAGGAAAAAGCCAGACAAAAAGAAATCAATGCTAGAAAAAGTTTAGTAAGAAGGATGGGTGTTGATCCTGATAATGGATGGGATGCTGATTGGCAAATAATACCTGAGAAAGAGAAGGTGCTGAAGGCTTTAAAAAAAGCAGCAAAGAATGTTGATAATATATATTTAGCAACAGATTTAGATAGAGAAGGCGAAGCAATTGCTTGGCACCTTAAAGAAGCTTTGGGACCTCAAAAATACAATTACTCAAGAGTGAGATTCAATCAAATTACAAAAGATGCAATTATTGAGTCTTTTTCTGATCCAAAAGAAATAGACCTTAATCTGGTTAAAGCATATAGAGCTAGAAGATTTTTAGATAAAGTTATTGGTTTTGAATTATCTCCATTGCTTTGGAAAAAAATTGCACGAGGCTTATCAGCAGGAAGAGTTCAATCGGTTGCCTTAAGACTTTTAGACGAAAGAGAAAGGTCTATCCAAGAATTTATTCCAGAGGAGTATTGGGAAATTTCATTTTCAGCCACAACTAATAATGACGAAACAATTAGATTTAATCTTGCAACTAAAAAAATAGATCCATTGCTCTCAAAAGAAAAAGTTGAAACAATAAAACAACAAATAGAATCATGCAATTTATCAATAAATGAGATTTCTAAGAAACCAGTAAAAGTTAAACCAAAGGCTCCTTTTATTACATCAACACTCCAACAATCTGCTAGTACAAGATTAGGCTTCAACGTGAAAAGAACCATGCGAGTTGCTCAAAAACTTTATGAAGCTGGCTTTATCACATATATGAGAACTGATGCCCCTAGTTTGAGTAAAGAATCTATAAAAGATGCTAGAAGTTATATCAATGAAAATATTGGAGAGAAATATCTTACCAATGCTCCTAAAATTTATTCTAGTACTGAAAATGCTCAAGAAGCTCACGAAGCAGTTAGGCCCACTAATGCTTATTTAAAACCACAAGATGTAATGCATTTATCTGATGAAGAATCAAAACTGTATACATTGATTTGGGAAAGATTTATTGCCTCTCAGATGCCTGACGCAGAATATTTGTCTACATCTGCAAAGGTTTTTGTTGAGGAAAACGTTTTTGTTGCTAGAGGTAGAGAAATAGTTTTTGATGGATTTACAAAAATTCTTAAGAGTTCATCAAAGGAAGAGGATATTCTTCCAAATCTTCAAGAGGACGATTCTTTAAAAAGAGAAACTATTGATCTCGAACAAAAATTTACTAAGCCTCCCTCAAGATTTTCTGAAGCAGCCCTTGTTAGAGAGTTAGAAAAAAAAGGTATTGGTAGACCATCAACTTATGCAAACATTATTTCAACCATTCAAGACAGAGGATATGTAGCAATTGAAAATAAAAGATTTTTTGTCAAAAAGATTGGTCATATTGTTGCGGAAAGACTTATGGAGAGCTTTGATGACATCATGGACTATGACTTTACAGCAAACCTTGAAAATAATTTAGATAAAGTTGCAAATGGAGATGCTGATTGGCGGAGTATTCTAGATAATTTTTACAAAGCATTTCAAAGTGATCTTAATTCAGCTTCTGATGAATATGGTGGAATGAGACCCGGAAATATTCCAACAGAAACAAATATTACATGTCCTTGTGGGAAAACAAACATGGTAATAAGAAATTCTTCGAATGGTGTTTTTCTGGGATGTTCAGGTTATCAAAATTCTGGTGATGAGAAATGCAAAGAAACCCTTAATTTGATTTCAGGCGATGAAGCAATAAGCATTGACGATAATGAAGAAGTAGAAAATTTATTAATAAAGAAGAGATGCCCAAAATGCGAAACAAGTATGGATAATTATTTGATTGACGAAAACAGAAAGCTTCATGTATGTGGAAAAAATCCAGATTGTGACGGTTATCTTGTAGAAGATGGTCAATTTAGAATAAAAGGATATGACGGTCCTACACTTGAATGTCATAAGTGCGGATCAGAGATGCAACTTAAAACCGGAAGATTTGGAAAATACTTTGGATGTTTAAATGATAATTGTGGAGCTACAAGAGCACTTCAAAGGAATGGTGAACCAAAACCTATCACAATGGAGCCAATAGAAATTAAAGATCTAAAATGCATAAAATGCGAGGATCATTATTTACTAAGAGACAGCATGAAAGGTCTGTTCCTTGCTGCAAGCCAGTATCCAAAAAATAGAGAAACCAGAGCTCCTAAGGTTTCAGAAATAAATAATCTGCATGAAGAAATTATTGAAGCATGTAGGTTTTTACCAGATAAAGAAAAACACTTATATCTATTAGATGCTCCTGAGACCGACAAGGATGGAAATCCATATGTAATAAGATATAACAGAACAGAAGATACTCATTATGTTGCTTCTGAAAAAGACGGAAAAAAAACGAAATGGACTGCCACATATTCCAATGGGCAATGGGTTGAAAATCTAAAGAGTTAGTGGAATATAAAGAATTATCAAATCTTTACCAAGATCTGTCAGAAGAGATTTTGAAAGATATTAATTTTGATAGCTCACTAAAAGACAATCATAGGCAACTTCTTTTTATTTCATGTATTGAGAATAGTCTCGATTGTGAAGCAAATAATATCTATGAGATTTATAAACATGATCTTGAGCCTATCAAAGATTTTAATTATGAATTTAAATGGAAAAAACTTATGGAAATAAGCACCATAAAAAATATAGTAGATAGTGAGTTTGATCCAGATGGTCTTTTATCAATTTTACATGACTCAAAAGAAAGGGCTATTTCTGTTCCAGATACAAATATAATTTCAACTAATAAATTAAATGACTTGAAAAAATTTTCTTTGATATTAAATAAATATAAATCATTTAAAGAGTTACTTCGCAAATTACTCGATGAATGTTAAGCTGTAACATAAGGAAAAACATGGCAAATTATCTAGAGCTAGCACAATTACCTGATGGAAGTATAGTACTTAGAAGATCAGACGATCACGATAATCCTATTGTAAAAATAGAATTCTCAAAGGAGTCTAAAGACTTCTTGAGAGGTCAAGAATTATCTGTTGCAAAAGAAATGAT
Organism: uncultured SAR86 cluster bacterium; assembly: GCA_902541175.1. Lineage (GTDB taxonomy): Bacteria > Pseudomonadota > Gammaproteobacteria > Magnimaribacterales > D2472 > SAR86A. The sequence continues at coordinate 9,567 of CACBPP010000010.1, read as the reverse complement.
AAGAGCAGGAATTGAAAGTGTAAGTGGAAATGTTAGCGATTTAGATGAATTTTTTGAGAAGCAAAGAGAAAGATTTTCAAAAAAACAAAATATTGTTCATTAATTCCTTCTTAACAATCCAACGCTTTTACCTTCAATATGAAGTTGTTCACTTTCTAAATTTATTACGATATTTTCGAAATCTTCATTTGCAGGCTCTAACTCTACAATATTAGAAGATTTTCTATTAAAGAATTTAACAGTTACCTCATCATCGAGTCTTGCAATAACAATGTCACCATTTTTTACATCAGTAGTTTTTTTCACTGCAATCAAGTCATCTTCCATGATGCCAGCATCTTTCATGCTTAGTCCTCTAACTTTTAAAAAATAATCAAAACCTGATTCAAAAAAAGATTTTGGACAGTTAATTGTTCTTTCTATATTTTCCTCAGCTAAAGTAGGTGATCCAGCAGCCACTAAGCCAATAACTGGATACTCATCTCCACCAAATGAATTGTTTTGATTGTTAACGGAGATACCTCTAGAAGCTCCACTTTCAATTGAAATAAATCCTTTCTTTTCAAGTGCTCTAAGATGAGTTTCAGCTGAATTTGGAGATTTAAATCCTAATTCTCTACAAATATCTGCCCTTGTTGGAGGAAAACCTGTTTTCTTTAGATAAATTTGAATACAATCTAATACTCGTTGTTGTTGTGATGTTATTTCTTTCATAATAATAAAAAAATACTGAATGTATGTACAGTATAATACAAAACAATGAGTTTTTACAAATTAAGTTAGTATGCAGGATTCAAAGTTAATTATCGGAATATCATCAAGAGCACTTTTTGATCTTGATGAAAGTCATGAAATATATAAAAAACATGGCCTTAAATCATATGAGGAATATCAGATTGATAATGAAGATAAAACTTTAAAACCTGGTCAAGCTTTTAGCCTTGTAAACAAAATCTTAAATATAAACGATCTTTATGATGGTGATGATAGAGTAGAAGTAATTTTGTTATCTAGAAATACATCCGACACAGGTCTAAGAATTAGAAATTCTATTGAAGATCATAATTTAAATATATCAAGAGCTGCATTTTGTGGAGGTGAGAGCCCTCATAGGTATGTTAAAGATTTTGGTGTGCATCTATTTTTATCAAGCAGCTTTGAAGACGTTAAATTAGCTATACAAAGCAATGTAGCTGCTGCAACAATTATGTCTCGTTCATTAGAAAAAAATAAGAAATCGAATTCCGATATTTTAAAAATAGCTTTTGATGGAGATGCGGTAATTTTTTCAGACGAATCTGAAAAAGTTTTTCATGAAAAAGGTCTAGAAGCTTTTATCGAAAATGAGGTGAATTCATTATCTGTTCTTAAAGAGGGACCATTTAAATCTTTTTTAGTGGAACTTAATAAAATTCAAAATGATTTTGAAATAAATGAATGTCCAATAAGAACTGCTTTGGTCACTGCCAGATCGGCTCCATCAGATAAGAGGGTTATCAAAACTCTAAGAAAATGGGGCGTTCGTATTGATGAATCGTTATTTTTGGGTGGAATGGAGAAAGCTAAATTTTTAGAATCCTTTGATGCTGACATCTTTTTTGATGATCAAAAAAAACACATTATGAGCGCAAAAGACACAACTGCATCGGCTCATGTCCCATACGGAGTAAAAAATAATTAAATTATGGAAATTGTTTGTTTAGATATGGAAGGAACTCTCACTGAGGAAATTTGGGAGAAAGTTGCATATGATACCGGCATTGAAGATCTAGGAAAAACTACTAGAGATATTCCTAGTTATGAGGATCTTCTAGATATGCGAATAGAAATTATGTCAAAGGAAGGCATAGGCTTATCAGATGTTCAAAAAGCTGCATCTTCAGTTGAACTTCTCCCAGGAGCATTAGAATTTGTATCAAACCTTAGAAAAAATTTTCAAGTTGTGATTTTGTCTGATACTTTTCATGACATTGCTAAGCCACTGATGGAAAAGCTTGGGTTTCCTTTTTTACTTTGTCATAACCTTGAGATAAAAAATAATGAAATTGTTTCATACAAACTTAGACATCCTCAAGCGAAAAAACAAGCAATAAATGCATTTAAAGATTTAGGATATAGATGCTTTGCAGCAGGTGACTCTCACAATGATATTCAAATGTTTGAGGTTGCAGATAAAGGATTTTTTATGAATGCTCCTGATAAGATTTCTTCTAAATTTCCTGAAATTCAATCTTTTCATAATTATAATGAGCTTGAAAAGGCAATCATACACAATTCGGTGTTCGTAAATGAGTGATAATCTAAAGTTACAAAACTATACAAGACCAGTATTAAAAATTCCTAATGGAGAAAAAAATCTTCTCCTTCATAGTTGTTGCGCTCCATGTTCTGGAGAAATTATCGAAGGGCTGGCAGCTTCAAAAATTAAAACCACCGTTTATTTTTATAATCCAAACATTCATCCTGTAGATGAATATGAAATAAGAAAGGAAGAAAATCGAAGATTTTGCGAAAAAGTTGGATTTGATTGTATTGATGGCGATTACGACAAAGAGAACTGGTTTGAGAGAATAAAAGGATTAGAAAATGAACCAGAGAGGGGTGAAAGATGCACAAAATGTTTTGATATGCGTTTTGAAAGATCAGCACTTTTTGCATATGAAAATGGATTCAATGTTTATGCTACTACACTTGGCATTTCTAGATGGAAAGATATGGATCAAATTAATGATTCAGGACACAGAGCTGCTTCTAGGTATGAAAATATATCTTATTGGGATTTTAATTGGAGAAAAAATGGCGGTTCATCAAGGATGATAGAAATCTCAAAGAGGGAGCATTTTTACCAACAAGAATATTGTGGCTGTGTTTATAGTCTTCGAGACACCAATAGGTGGAGAAGAAAAAAAAATAAAGATAGAATTATTAGAGGAATTAAATTTTACTAATATGACGCCGGGTAAGAAGTTTAGAGATGCCATAAAAAATAATAGTCCTCTAATTATTCCAGGAGCAATTAATGCTTATTCAGCAAAATTAGCTGAAAGAGCAAATCATAAAGCGATTTATCTTTCTGGAAGTGGGGTTGCTGCTGCCTCTTATGGCCTTCCTGATCTGGGTGTAACTTCATTGGATGATGTCGTAATTGACGCCAAGAGAATAACTGATGCAACTAATCTTCCTCTACTGGTTGATATAGATACTGGCTGGGGCGGTTCAGAAGAAATATCAAATACCATTGAAGAAATGGAAAATGCTGGAGTTGCTGCAGTTCATATTGAAGATCAGGTCTATGATAAAAGATGCGGACATCGGCCAAATAAACAGATAGTTAGTGTTACAGAAATGCAAGATAGAATAAAAGCTGCAGTTGATGCGAAAAAAGATGAATCTTTTTTTATTATGGCAAGAACAGACGCACTTGCATCTGAGGGAATTGAACAAGCTATTGAAAGATGTGGTGAATACTTAAAAGTTGGTGCCGACGGAATTTTCTTTGAAGCAGCTATATCTTTAGATCAATACAAAGAGTTTAATAAAAATTTTTCAGTTCCATTACTAGCAAATATTACAGAATTTGGAAAAACTCCTTTATTCACTCAGAAAGAACTTAGCGATGTTGGAGTTGATATTGTTTTATATCCTCTTACAGCATTTAGAGCCATGAGTTTATCGGCAGAAAAAATTTATAATTCAATTATCAAAGACGGGACACAAGAGCCTCTGTTAGATATAATGCAAACCCGGGAAGAGTTGTATGAAGTTCTTGATTACTACAATTTTGAAAAACAACTTGATGAACAGTTTGAAAATACTAAAAAGGAAGGCTCATGACTAAAAAACTAGAGGGCGCAGGTTTAAGAGGACAGGTTGCAGGAGAAACTTCGCTGTCAACTGTTGGTCAAATTGAGGGACTTGCCTACAGGGGTCATAAAATTGAATTGCTTGCAGAAAAGTCTTCTTTTGAAGAAGTCGCTTATCTTTTACTTTACGATAAACTTCCTAATCAAGCAGAACTAGATGATTATAAGAAACTGCTTAAGAGTCAAAGAGACCTTCCTGATTCACTAAAACAAGTTCTTCAAAAAATTCCTTCGTCAGCTCATCCAATGGACGTAATGCGAACAGGTACATCGATGTTAGGTAATTTAGAACCTGAAGGAGAGTTTTCTAATCAGTTAAATTCCATAAATAGGATGATTGCAACAATGCCATCGATTGTTACTTATTGGTATAAATACTCTCATGAGGGTTTAGATATAGATCTCGTGAATGATGAAGATAGTATGGCCGGTCATTTTTTACATATTCTTCATGGAAAAACACCTTCAGATTTGCATAGAAAAGTAATGGATGTTTCTCTAATTTTGTACGCCGAACATGAATTTAATGCTTCTACTTTTACAGCAAGAGTTTGCGCGTCAACCATGTCAGATATCCATTCATGCGTTGTAGCTGCTATTGGTTCTTTAAGAGGACCTCTTCATGGCGGAGCAAATGAAAAAGCAATGGAGTTAATAGAAAACTGGACTTCGAAAGAAGAAGCAAAATCAAAAATTATCGAGATGCTTGGGAATAAAGAAAAAATCATGGGATTTGGTCATGCAGTTTATTCAATAAGAGATCCTAGAAATGCTGTAATTAAGGAGTATGCAAAAGAATTATCTGAGTTGGCTGAAAATGATACTTTATATAAAGTAGCTGAAGAGGTTGAAAAAGTCATGGCTGAAGAAAAGAAAATGTTTGCTAACGCAGACTTTTTTCATGCACCTGCATATTTCTATATGGGCATTCCAACAAAACTATTTACTCCAATATTTGTAATGTCTAGAGTATCTGGTTGGACTGCGCATTGCATGGAGCAAAGAGCAAACAATCGAATCATCAGACCGAGTGCTGATTATATTGGAGTTGAGACTTCAGATTGGGTCGATATTTCTGATAGGTCCTAAAATATGTCATCAAATGTTGATCTGAATGTCAGACCTGGGTTTGATGGACTTATTTCTGAAATTGCAAATTACGTTTCAAACTATGAAATTAAATCTGATTTAGCATTAGATACTGCTAGAAATTGTCTTATAGATACTATTGGATGTGGTCTTTTAGCCTTACAATTTCCTGCTTGCACCAAAATGCTTGGGCCTATAGTAAAAGATACAAAAGTACCTTTTGGCGTTCGTATACCTGGCACAAATTATGAGTTAGATCCGGTAAAAGGAGCATTTGATATTGGCTGTATTGTTAGATGGCTAGATTATAATGATACTTGGCTTGCTGCAGAGTGGGGACATCCCTCAGATAACTTAGGTGCAATATTATCAGTATGTGATTTTGTTTCACAACAAAATGTTGCTAATGGAAAAGATCCTTTAACTATGAGAACTGTTCTCGAATCAATGATTATGGCTCATGAGGTACAAGGTGTTTTAGCCCTTGAAAACAGTTTTAATAAGGTAGGACTTGACCATGTCATTCTAGTAAAAGTTGCTTCAACGGCAGTAGCTACAAAATTACTGGGCGGTTCTATTGATCAAATTAAAGATGCAGTTAGCCAAGCCTGGGTGGATGGACAAAGCCTTAGGACTTATAGGCATGCTCCTAATGCGGGCTCAAGAAAAAGTTGGGCAGCTGGGGACGCCACTAGTAGAGCTGTAAGACTAGCAATGATTACTATGTCAGGTGAGATGGGATACCCTGGCGTATTATCTGCACCTGTTTGGGGATTTGAAGACGTTTCATTCGATGGAGAAAAACTTTCTTTACCTCAACCTTTTGAAACTTATGTTATGGAGAATATTTTATTTAAAATTAGCTTTCCAGCAGAATTCCATGCTCAAACTGCAGTAGAGGCTGCTGTAAAGTTACATGAAGAAATAAAAGATAAAATTGATGAAATAAAATCTGTTGAAATCACTACACATGAGTCTGCCATTAGAATCATTTCAAAAGTTGGGGAGCTAAATAATCCTGCTGATAGAGATCATTGTTTGCAATATATGGTTGCTATTGGTTTATTGAAAGGCAATTTAGTCGCAGAAGATTACGAAGATGATGTTGCAAAAGATCCAAGAATTGATGCACTTAGAGAAAAAATGGTTATCAACGAAGATAAAAGATACTCAAAGGAATATCTTGAAGCAGATAAGCGTTCAATTGCTAACAGAATGCAGATTCATTTTAATGATGGAACTTCAACAGAGGAGGTTGAGGTTGAATACCCTATTGGCCACAAAAGAAGAAGAGAAGAGGGCATTCCAGTTTTAGAAAAGAAATTTAAAGATAATTTAGACATAACATTTAATGAGGAAGTGTCTAATAAGATATTCACGCTTTGCATGAATCAAGAAAAGCTTGAAGAAACCTCTGTTACTGATTTTCAGAAATTATTTTCAAAAATCCCATAAAATAAAGCTTTTTTAGCTTTTTGGACTATAATTATCGCCATGTCAGGCAATACGTTTGGAAAAATATTTAAAATTACGACTTTTGGTGAGAGTCATGGCGCTGCTTTGGGCTGTATTTTAGATGGTTGTCCGCCTCAAATTGAGCTAAAAAAGGAAGATATTCAGCATGAATTAGATAGAAGAAAGCCTGGCCAATCAGATGTAACTACACAAAGAAAAGAAGACGACGCTGTAGAGATTTTGTCTGGAGTTTTTGAAGGAAAAACCCTCGGCACACCGATAGGAATGATAATTTACAATAAAGATCAAAAATCTAAAGATTACTCGAATATAAAAGATGTTTATAGACCAAATCATGCAGACATTACTTATCAAGCAAAATATGGTTATAGAGATTACAGAGGTGGTGGAAGAGCAAGTGCTAGAGAAACTGCAAACTGGGTAGCTGCTGGAGCAATTGCTAAAAAGATTCTTAAAAAGGAGGGTGTCTCAGTAAATGGTTTTGTATCAGAAATAGGAAAAGTGAAGGCTGATTCAATTAATCATAAAAATATAAATAATAAATACTTTTTTAGTGATGAATCAAAATTGTCAGAACTAGATTCAATGTTCAAAGACTTAATTGAAGAGGGTAATTCTGTAGGTGCAAAGTTAGGAGTTATTGTTGAGAACTGTCCAGTTGGATTGGGAGATCCAGTTTTCGAGAAGTTAGATGCTAATTTAGCAAAAGCAATAATGACTATTAACGCTGTTAAGTCAGTATCAATTGGCAATGCAGATGATCTATTAACTCTTAAAGGTTCAGAAGCAAGGGATGAGATAACAGCATCAGGTTTTACTTCAAATAATTCAGGAGGAATATTAGGCGGTATATCTAACGGAGATGATATAAGCCTAAGTTTTATTATAAAGCCAACATCAAGTATTAAAACAAAAGGAAAAACTGTAAATAAAGAAGGTAATGAAGTTGATATAGAGGTTACTGGAAGACATGATCCATGTGTCGGCATCAGAGCTGTGCCAATTGCTGAGGCTATGGTTAGTTTAGTTTTAGTGGATCATTTATTAATCAATAAAGCTCAATGTGTTGATGTTGAACAAAATCTTCCATTTAGTGAGTAAAAACAATGAAGACTTTATACGACAAACTCTGGGAAGAGCATCACGTCACCCAACTCGATTCGGGAGAGTCACTTTTATATATTGATAGACATTATTTGCATGAGGTAACGTCTCCTCAGGCATTTGAGGGACTAATTAAGAAAAATTTAAAGCCTTGGAGGCTTAATGCCAACATTGCCACTCCTGATCATAATGTACCTACAACAAGAGGTAATAATTTTAATTCTGAATCAATAACTGATGAAATTTCAAAGATTCAAGTAGTTGAATTGGATAAGAATTGTAATAAATTTGGTATTAAACAATTTGACATAGAGTCAAATAAACAAGGCATTGTTCATGTTATAGGACCTGAATTAGGTTTTACAATTCCCGGAATGACTATTGTTTGTGGAGATTCACACACATCTACACATGGAGCGCTTGGTTGTTTAGCTATGGGTATAGGAACTTCTGAAGTTGAGCACGTTCTTGCTACTCAGTGCCTAAAAGTTTCTAAATTAAAAAATATGAATGTTAGATTTGAAGGAGAGGTAGATAAGCATGTTTCTTCAAAAGATATTGTCTTATATTTGATTGGACAAATAGGTACTGCTGGTGGAACTGGTTACGCCATTGAATTTTCAGGATCTTATATAAGTAGCATTTCTGTCGAGGGAAGAATGACTATTTGTAACATGGCTATTGAAGCAGGAGCAAAAGTTGGATTAATTGCCCCAGACAATAAAACTATTGAGTATGTTAAAAGTAAATCATTTCTTGATGAAGACACTTTTAATCAAGCAAAAGAGTATTGGAAAACTCTAAATTCAGATGATGATGCAAAATTTGATAAAGAAATAACTATAGATGTATCAAAAATTAAACCACAAGTTACATGGGGAACTTCACCTGAGATGGTATTGAATTATGATGAATCAATTCCAACGGTATCTAATACCAAAGATGAAAACAAAAAGAATGTTGAGTTGGCAAGAGACTATATGGGCATTGAAAATGAGACAAAATTATCTGATTTAACATTCGATAAAGTTTTCATAGGATCTTGTACTAATTCTAGAATTGAAGATTTAAGACAGGCAGCTGAAATAGTTAAGGGTAAAACTATTGCATCAAATATTTCAGAAGCTATTGTTGTGCCCGGGTCTGGTCTTGTTAAAGAACAAGCAGAAAATGAAGGATTAGATAAAGTTTTTACTGATGCAGGTTTTATTTGGAGAGATCCTGGATGTTCAATGTGTCTTGGAATGAATCCAGATCAACTCAAACCATATGAAAGATGTGCATCAACCTCAAATAGAAACTTTGAGGGAAGACAGGGATACCTAGGCAGGACTCATTTGATGAGTCCAATTATGGCAGCTTATACAGCAATTAATGGAACTATAGGAGACCCCTATGAAATCTAACAGTGAGGGATTAATCATAGATGGAGTTGTTGCACATATAGATAGAGATAATATTGATACTGATCAAATCATCCCCACAGAATATTTAAAATCTATTAAAAAGTTTGGCTTTGAAGATTATCTTTTTGATGGTTGGAGATATAAAGATGATGGAAAGTTGGGTGTTACAAAAAATGAAAGAGTGATTGATGAAAACTTTATACTTAATAAAAATCCTTTCAATGAATCTAAAATACTTTTAACTCGTGATAATTTTGGATGTGGATCATCAAGAGAACATGCAGTTTGGGCTCTAAGAGATTTTGGTATAAAAGCTGTAATAGCATCCTCTTTTGGGGATATTTTTTATAATAATTCTTTTAAAAATGGTATGTTACCAATTAGGTTAGAAAAAAAAGAGATAGACTTCTTATTTGAACAAACTCAGCAAAAAGTTCTTGAACTCTCAATAAATTTACAAAAGAAAGAAATAAACTATGGTGAAAAAACTATTTCTTTTCATGTTGAAAAACATCTTATAGATAGAATTATCTATGGATTAGACGATGTTGATATAACTTTAAAGGAAAAAGATAAAATCCTTAATTTTGAAAGGACTAGAATTGAAGAAAGACCTTGGATATTCAAAT
>CACBPP010000009.1 GCA_902541175.1 uncultured SAR86 cluster bacterium | reverse complement strand
CAGAAGACGAAGCTCCAGCTGAAGATGATTCTTCAGAAGATGAAAAAAAATAAATCAGTTTGTGTTGCCAACATAGGAAAACCTAGAGGTCTTAAGGGAGAATTTTTCCTAAACTCATTCTGCTCTCCAAAGGAAAATATTCTCAACTATATAGATGATATTTTTATAGATAATGAAAATAAATTATCAATCGAATACATTAAAAAAATTAATTCAAAATTTTTAGCTAAACTAAAAAACATAGATAGTGTTGATGAAATTAAAGAATACACCAACATAAAGCTTTATATTTCTTCTGAAAATCTTCCTGAGCTTAAATCTGAAGAGGTATATTGGCATGATTTAAAAGGAATGATCGTAATTGGACTCAACAAAAATGAAATTTTAGGAGAAGTGAAAGAACTTAATAACTTTGGTGCTAATGATTGTTTAATAGTTAAGCCAACACCTGATTCCGTTGATGAAAAAGAAAGACTTATACCATTTATAAAAGAAAAATTTATAGACTCTGTTGATAAGAAAGAGAGGGTTCTTAAAGTTTATTGGCAAAGCGATTACTAGAATGAATATAAATGTTTTAACAATTTTTCCAGAAATATTTGAAATTTTAAATTCTGGTGTAATTTCTAAAGCTATGAAAAAAGACATATTGTCAATCAAAGCTTTTGATATAAGAAAAAACACTACTAATAAGCATAAAAATGTTGATTCAAAGCCATATGGGGGTGGGGAAGGTATGGTTATTATGGCAGAACCATTGATTAAGACTATTAAAAGTATTCATAAAAGAAAACTTGGACCAATTATTTATATGTCACCACAGGGACAATTACTAACTCAAAAAAAAGTAATTTCATTATCTAAACTCAAAAATATGACAGTAATCTGCGGAAGATATGAAGGAATTGATCAACGAGTAATTGATAACTATGTAGATGAGGAAGTATCAATAGGAGATTTTATTTTGAGTGGTGGAGAGTACGCAGCAATATGTTTAATTGATGCAATTTCGAGACATTTACCTGGAACTCTTGGAAATAAGGATTCATATCTGAAAGATACTTTTTCTAATGGATTACTTAAAGAAGATGTTTATGCAAAACCTGAAATTTTTGATTCTAACAAGGTTCCTGAAATATTATTATCCGGAAACCACGAAAAGATTAAGGCATGGAAATCTGAGATATCATTACTTAAAACATTTAAAAAAAGACCTGATTTACTTGAAAAAATAAAATTAACAAAAAAACAAAAAAAACTCTTGGAAGAATGGTCATCTAAGGCTATCCTATAGCCCTTTTTAGGCGAATATTATGAGCGATAGTAAAGAAAACAAGAAAAAAGGTTTTTTTTCCCGATTATTTGGTGGTTCATCTGCGCCTGAAGAACCAAAAAAAGAAGAAACTAGGATAGAAGATACTAGAGAATTTCCTACAAAATCAGCTCTTAACAAAATGAAAAAAGCTGACATAGTTGCGGTAGCAAAAGAAAATGGACTTGAACTAGATATCAATCTAACAAAAGCAAAATTACTAGATGCTTGGGATATTCATTTTAACGAATCACCATCACCAAGCGCAGTTGATGATGCAGCAACAGCAATGGCTGAATCCGCTGCTAGTCAAAAAGAATCTATTGACGAAGATATTCCAGTCGAAGAAGTAGCTACTACTGAAGAAGAGGCACCTGCTGAAGATGCAGCTCCTTTAGAAGAAGAAGCTCCTGCTGAAGAAGAAGAAGCTCTTGCTGAAGAAGAAGCTCCTGCTGAAGAAGAAGCAGCTCCTGAAGAAGAAGCAGCTCCTGTAGAAGAAGAAGTTCCTGTAGAAGAAGAATCTCCCGAAGGAGAAGAAGCAGCTGCTGAAGAGGCGCTTTCAGTTTCTTTAGAGGAGAAAACTCCTTCTCAAATAATCAATGAATTTGAATCAAAACAAATGAAAACTGATCTTCCCGAATTTAGACCAGGAGATACTGTTGTTGTATCTGTGAAAGTTAGGGAAGGAGAAAGAACAAGATTACAAGCTTTTGAAGGGGTCGTGATGGGTGTAAAAAAAGCTGGACTAAACTCGTCTTTTATAGTGAGAAAGATTTCAAGTGGAATCGGTGTAGAGAGAACATTCCAAACTCATAGCCCAATGATAGATTCTATCAAAGTAAAAAGAAAAGGTGATGTTCGTCAGGCTAAGTTATTTTATCTTAGAGAAAGATCCGGTAAATCTGCAAGAATCAAAGAACGTCTAGAATAATAAAATGCAAACATCTAACAAGGAAGATTCTAATCTTAGATCTTTTTTGAATTATCTTTTAGTAGATAAGGGACTTTCTAATAATACAGTAAAAGCTTACGAAGCCGACATCTCATCTTTTTTTCAATGGCTGGATAATGAAGATCTTAAATATAAAAATCTTCAAGAGGATCATATTAATAAATATATATTGTTCTTATTTCAAAGGAAAATGAGAAGTTCCTCAGTTAATAGAAAAATATCATCAATCAAATCTTTTTATATATTTTTAGTTAAAAGAAATTTTTTAAAAAACTCTCCACTAAACGACTTAGTTACACCAAAGCAAGAGAAATATTTACCAGAGTCTATGTCTGAAGCTGAAGTTGATAAATTACTTAACAGTCCTGATGTCTCAAATAAAATTGAAAATAGGGATAAGGCAATGATTGAAATGTTATACGCTACAGGTATGAGAATATCTGAGTTAGTAAATCTAAAGATAACTGATGTTGATATGAAAAGATGTGTAGTAAAAGTTTTTGGGAAAGGATCTAAAGAGAGATTAGTTCCTTTTGGGGAGACAGCTCTAGATTCTTTAAAATCTTATTTAAATGACAGAGAACAATCTTCATCAAAGGAAATTTTTCTTTCAAATAGAGGAAAAAAAATGACTAGAGTTGCATTTTGGCAAAGGGTGAAGATTTATCTGATAAGGGAGAATTTAAAAAATTCCATATCTCCACATACCCTAAGACATGCCTTTGCAACACACCTTCTAAATAGAGGAGCTGACCTTAGATCTGTTCAACTTCTTTTAGGTCATAGTGACTTATCAACTACTCAAATATATACTCATATAGCAAAACAAAGGTTAAGTGATGTTCTTAAAAAACATCATCCAAGAGGATAATATGCTTAAAAACTATTTCGCATTTTCACTTTTATTGTTATTTTCAATAAATATTTTTTCGCAGGATGCTATCAGTGAGGATTTTATTGATAGGTGTAATCATGAAAATTGTTATAAAGATCAAATTGAAAAAATAATATCTCTTATTCTTCCCGAGGAATCAAAAATTGAGTCAATTGAAAAGTCAGAATTTCCAGGTGTTTATAAAGTATATTTTGGTGATTTGCAGCCACTTTATGTATCTGAGGATGGAAGATATTTTTTATATGGCCAAATGTTTAAGATTGATTTGCAGACAGCAAACGTAGGTGCAGATTTGTATGGATCATACAAGAGTTTAGAACCTTCAGTAAAAAATTTAACAGACATGGATATGTTTGAAAAAAGAAGATCATTGATGAAAGAAATTCAAGAAAGTGAATTAATTACTTTTAAATCAATTAACGAAAAACATAGTCTGACTATTTTTACTGATGTAGATTGTGGATATTGTCGAAAACTACATAAGCAAATTAAAGAATATAATGATTTAGGAATTAGCATTAGATATGCTGCATTTCCAAGATCAGGCTTGGGAACTGATACATTTACAAAAATGGTAGGTGCATGGTGTTCAGAGGACACAAAAGCAGTTCTTACAAGCCTAAAAGATGGAAAAGAGCCGAGGCTTGAATTTTGTGAATCTCAACCTGTTGCAAAACATTATGCTATTGGAAAGAAATTAGGTATTACAGGTACTCCTGCAATTATTACAAATGAAGGTGAACTTTTACCTGGATATTATTCACCACAAGATTTACTAAAAAAACTAAAGAGTTAAAAATGAATAAGCTAAAAATAGGAATATGCGGGTGGGGAAATGTTGCTACAGGTCTTTTTAAAACTCTTCAAACCAATGCAGCAGAAATAAAAAAAAGTAGTAATTTGGAGATTGAAATTATTGCAATTGGAGCAAGACGAGATAATCCAAAATGTGATCCTGGCAATGTAATTATAGAAAGAGATATTTTTAAAATTATAGATCATGATATCGATGTTATTGTTGAACTTATTGGTGGTGTTGATGTTGCGCGAGAACTAATTCTCAAAGCACTCAATGCCAAAAAACACGTAGTTACTGCCAATAAAGCGGTTATATTTAACCACGGAGATGAGCTTTTTAGTGTAGCAAACAAAAACGGAGTAAAGTTACTTTATGAGTCTTCTGTTTGCGCTGGCACACCAATAATTAAACTTCTTAATCAGGAGCTTGCTGCAAGTAAAATCTCTAAGATCTCAGGTATGCTAAATGGAACCTCTAATTTTATTTTATCCAATATGGAAGAGGGAATGGAATTTGAGCCAACTTTAAAACTAGCTCAAGAAAAGGGATACGCAGAACCTGACCCTTCATTTGATATTGAGGGTACAGATGCTGCTCATAAAATAGGCATTTTGTCTTCACTTGCTTTTGGAAGCTCCTTACCTCCAAAAGATTTTTATATTGAGGGTATTAATGGAATTTATAAAGATGACTTTAAGTATGCCTATGAAATGGGTTACACAATTAAACATCTTGCAATTGCAAAATCAACAAATAATACAATAGATTTAAGGGCACACCCATCTCTTGTGAAGCTTGATTCGTATCTTGCTAATTTAAAAGGAGTTAGGAATGGTATTGAAGTAGAAACTGACTTATTGGGCACTCTACATATTGCAGGATCAGGAGCTGGACAGGAAGCAACTGCTTCTGGTGTTATTTCTGACTTAATTTATTTATCAGATTCAAAAATAAGAGAAGTCAACAATATTAATGAGAGCAGCGAGCTGATTGATTTTTTTGATTTAGACTTTCAATATTATTTTTATATTGAAGCAAGTGATGTATCAGGTGTGATGGCTTCTATTTCCTCTATTTTTGCAAATAAAGATATTAGCATTGAGTCAATAAGTCAAAAAGAAAATCTTAACGATGATTTAGTGCCAATTATAATTATTACAGATCCTTTTAAAGAAAAAGATTATCAAGAACTAGTTGATAATCTGCTGGCGCTGGATTCAGTAAATAAAATAAGGTCTATTAGGATCGAGCCACAATAAAATGTTATTTCATAGCACAAGGGGTAATGATAATAACAAGACCTTTGAAGAGGTTTTGATGCAAGGTTTAGCAGATGATGGCGGTCTATTTATGCCTGATTCTTGGCCTCAAGTGGACTTAAACCAGTTAAAAAGTCTGGAATCTTTTATTGATGTAGCAAAATATATAGTGCCAATGTATACAGATTCATCATTTTCAAAAGACGAAGTGCATGAGGTCTTAGAAAACACTTGGCATGACTTTGAAGAAAAAGATTATTTAAAAATTGTTGATATAAATGAATCTCTGTCTGTGCTTGAGTTGTTTCATGGTCCCACCGCAGCATTTAAAGATTTTGGGCTACAACTTGCTGCCGCGTTCTTTAATAAAACATTAGTAGATCAAAACAAAACTGCCATTGTTTTTGGTGCAACCTCTGGTGATACCGGCTCGGCTGCGATTGATGCATGTAAAGAATTTAGCGCCATTAAAAGCTTTATTCTTATACCAGATGGCAATATGTCGGAGATTCAAAGAAAACAGATGACTACTGTGAATAAATCAAATGTTTTTCCCATTCTTGCAAGCGGTTCTTTTGATGATTGTCAGGATGTTGTAAAAAAGGGATTTAAAGATAGATCTTTCCTAAAAGATAACCAGTATCTGTTGGCAGTAAATTCAATAAATTGGGTGAGAATCATAGGTCAAATATGTTATTACTTTTATGCTGCATTGAAAGCAAATGAATTTTCAAAACCATTAAATTTTTCAGTTCCAACAGGCAACTTTGGAAATGTGTTTGCATGCTACGCAGCTTCAAAAATGGGAATGCCGCTGTCAAAAATAATCGTTGCAGTTAACAGCAATGATATCTTACATAGGTTTTTTGAAGATAATGATTACTCTAAAGATAAGGTAAGTGAAACAATATCACCAAGCATGGATATCAGCGTTGCAAGCAATTTTGAAAGATTAATTTATGATTTTTACCTTAATAGAGATTCAGACAAGTGCACAAATTTATACTCTAAATTTCCTACAGAAAGCATCAGATTAGATGAAGACATTTGGAAAAAGTCAGCAAGTCTTTTCTTGAGCTATAGCATTGATGATAACTCAACATTCAATTGCATGAAAACATACTTCGAAAATTCAGGCTACATAATGGATCCTCATACAGCTGTAGCTGCTGATGCCGTTTCTAAGCTTAATGATAGATTAGAAAATAATACAATTATCTTAGCAACAGCTCATCCAGCTAAATTTCCAAATGCTCTCGAAAAAGCAGATATTAATTTAACAAACGTACCTAAAAATTTGCAAAAGGTTCTAAATAAGAAAGAAATTTCATTTAAATTAAGCCCATTTGATAATTCAATTTTTGAATTTATAAAAGATAATAATTAATTATGGACTTTCAAGAGTTAAAACTTTCTTTATCAGAAATGGAAGCAAGATTACAAGATATTAAAGACAATATTCTTCTTATCGATAATAAAAAAACCAGATTAAATGAAATCGATAGTGAACTATCTAAAGAAGAGGTATGGTCTGATTTAGAACTTTCACAAAAACTCAGCAAAGAAAAAACAACATTAGAAAAAAGTATAAAATCATTTGATGAGGTATCTAGAAAATTATCTGATTCAGTTGTTCTGCTCGAGGTATCTATTGAGGAAAATGATGATAGCTCAATAGATGATATTTTAAATGAAAGAAATGAAATTGTGTCCGCACTTGAAGAGCTTGAATTTAGCAAAATGTTTGGCAATAAAATGGATCCATCATCTGCGTTTGTAGAAATTCAATCAGGTTCAGGAGGAACTGAAGCTCAAGATTGGGCTGAAATGCTTTTAAGAATGTATACCAAATGGGCAGAAAGTAGGGGTTTTGCTACTGATTTGGTTGAAATATCACATGGTGATGTTGCTGGTATAAAGTCAGCCTCACTCTATGTTGATGGTGACCATGCATATGGATGGTTAAGAACTGAAACTGGAATACATAGACTAGTAAGGAAATCTCCATTTGATTCGGGAAATAGAAGACATACTTCATTTGCCTCAGTATTTATCTCACCTGAAATAGACGATTCCATTGAGATAAACATTAACAAGGCAGATTTGAGAGTAGATACCTATAGAGCTTCAGGAGCTGGTGGACAGCATGTAAATAAAACAGACTCAGCCGTAAGATTAACTCATGTACCAACTGGACTGGTTGCTCAATCACAAAGTGATAGATCTCAACATAAAAACAAAGAAAATGCATTAAAACAATTAAAATCTAAGCTTTACGAGTTAGAATTACAAAAGCAAAATGAAGAACAGCAAATTCTTGAAGACAGTAAGTCAGACATAGGATGGGGTAGTCAAATTAGATCATATGTACTGGATCAGTCAAGAATCAAGGATTTGAGAACAAATTATGAAACAGGAAATACAACAGCAGTTTTAAATGGTGATTTAGATGATTTTATGAAATCATCCTTAAAAGCGGGCATATAGATGGATAAAGAAAATATAAGTGGCGAAAAAGCCCTCATTGAAGAGAGACGGAAAAAGTTAGATCAACTTCGAGACAGAGGAGATGCATACGGCAATTCATTTAAACCAAAAAATAATGCATTAAGTCTTCATGAAGAATATGGTGACCTCTCAAAAGACGATCTAGCAGAAAAGAATATCAAAAATATTTCTGTGGCTGGTCGAATTGTCTTAAAAAGAGTCATGGGTAATGCAAGTTTCGCAACCTTACGAGATGCATCTGGCGACATTCAAATCTATGTAACAAAAAATAATGTTGATGAGAGTGTTTATGAAGATTTTAAAACATGGGATCTTGGAGATATTGTTGGCGTATCTGGCTCTCTGTTTCGCACTAAAACAGATGAGTTAACCATAGATGTATGGGATTTAGAAATGATTACTAAATCATTAAGACCAATGCCCGAAAAATTTAAGGGTTTAACAGATATAGAAGCAAGGTATAGACAAAGGTATCTGGACTTAATGACAAATAATGATACTAAGAAAGTTTTTATTAAAAGAACAAAAATAATTGATTCTCTTAGAAAGAAAATGAATGAATCAGGCTATTTAGAAGTTGAAACGCCAATGATGCATCCTTTAGCTGGTGGTGCAGTAGCACGTCCATTTGTAACTCAACATAATGCCCTCGGACAAGATCTTTATTTAAGGATCGCGCCAGAACTATATTTAAAAAGATTATTAGTTGGAGGTTTTGAACGCGTTTTTGAAATTAATAGAAGTTTTAGAAATGAAGGCTTGTCTACTAAACATAATCCAGAATTTACCATGATGGAGTGGTATCAAGCCTATGCAAGCATGCAAGATCAAATGGATCTAACAAAAGATATTATTTTAAATGCTGCTAAAGCAGCTGACTGTGAATCAAAAATTGAATGGGGAGATATTAAAGTTGACCTCAGTAATTTTAAACAATCAACTCTGTCAGATTTAGTTATAGAGTTTAATAAAGAATTAGGTAAAGATGATTTAAGTGATAAGAAAAAACTTCAAAATATTTTAACCAGCAATAAAGTAAAAGTTGAAAAAAGTTGGGGTATTGGAAGAATTCTTTTAGAGGTATTTGAAGCAACTGTAGAGAGCAAATTAATAGATCCAACATTTGTTACAGAATATCCTGTTGAAGTTTCGCCATTATCTAGACGAAATGAAGAAAATCCAGATTATGCCGATCGATTTGAATTATTTATTGGTGGAAAAGAGTTTGCTAATGGTTTTTGTGAACTTAATGATCCTGATGATCAAGCTACTAGATTTGAAGAACAAGTAGCCGCAAAAGACTCTGGAGATAAAGAAGCCATGGACTATGACCAAGACTATATTACAGCGCTTGAACACGGCATGCCACCAGCAGTAGGAGTTGGAATGGGTGTAGATAGGCTAGTTATGTTATTGACTAATCAGTCTTCTATTAGAGATGTGTTGTTATTCCCTCAATTGAAATCTTAGTTTAAATCTATCACCATCTAAACTTATCAAAATTTTCAGGATTAGCCCAACCCTTTGGATTGTTCCAGGTTCTTTTATTGTTATAAGTTTTTAAATTATACGAGAAACATTTTAATTTATTATTTTTATCAATTAATTCTGTTTGAAACCCAAGTTTAAGCATAACTTCATTTGTTTCTTGATCATCTTCAAAGTTAGTAAAAATTGCGATTTTATGACTTAAAAGATTTTTTATTGTTCCAATATTTGATTCAGATGCATATATATCATCCAAGATAATAAATAAATCAAAGTTTTCATCTAATAATTTTTCAATATTAGGACCAATAGATAATCCATTAACACTTAATTTCTCTATTCTTTTAATAAGCTTAGACACATCTTGTGATGTCAATATGAAAATATTTTTTGGATTTTCATCTTCAATAATATTTGCAATATAACTATGAAGAATTTTTTCTTTTTTTGTCATTTTAAGAGATGTTTTACGGCTTCTCTTTCTGATAAAAGTTCATCTATAGATATCTTAAATTTAGATTTCGCAAACTCAGATAATGATATGTCTCTTTTAATTTCTATTGATCCATCATCCAAAGTAATTAAGGGATAACCACAGATAATGCCCTCAGGAACATCATATGAACCATCACTTGCAATAGCTGCACTAAAACAATCACCTGAATCAGTTGGGTTTTCACAAGCAATAACAGTATCTATTGCTGCTTTTGCTGCTGATGTCGCAGAAGATGCGCCTCTGGCATCTATAACCGCTTTTCCTCTTTGTTGCACTGTGGGAATGAATTCAGATTCTATCCAATTCATATCATTTATTACTTCGCTACCAAGCTTTCCTGAGATTAGTGTATTTTCTGCGTCTGGATACATAGTTGGACTATGATTTCCCCAAATAATCATATTTTTAACATCAGAAACATTATTGTTTGTTTTTTTCGCAAGAATAGACTTAGCTCTATTAGAATCTAGCATTGTCATTGCCATCCAAAGTTGATTGTCATTGTTAGCAGCATCTTTTCCAATGAAAGCATTTGTATTTGCAGGATTACCAACAACTAAGATCTTAGCATCATCTTTTCCATATTTTCCAATTGCTTCACCTTGTTGAACAAAAATACCACCATTAATACTTAAAAGATCTGATCTTTCTTCAATCTTCTTTCCGTTATAGACAATACCTCTAGGTATACTTCCAACTAGCAAGAACCAGTCAGCATCATTTGATGCCTCTTCAAAATTATCGGTATATGTAACTTTACCCATTTTTGGAAAATAAGAATCTTCAAGCTCCATGACTAAACCCTTTAACTTATCAACAACTTGAGGAATTTCAACTAATGCAAGATCAACGATTTTATCTCCAAATGTATTTCCATCGACTAATCTTGGTATTAAAGAATAGGCAATTTGTCCTGCAGCTCCAGTAACAACAACTTTTATAGATTTACTCATTAAAAACCCTTTTAAAAAACTGATAGTACATTATATTCTTAAATTGAATTGTAATCCTTAGTTTTATATCGTAGTAAATGGGATTTTTTTTGATTAAAATATCTCAAATTCGATTTCAAATTTACTTTATTATTTTGGAGAAAGAACATGTCAATAAGATTTGATGATAGGGTTGCAATTGTCACAGGTGCTGGTGGTGGTATTGGCAAAGAACATGCACTTGAGTTAGCAAGACGAGGAGCAAAAGTTGTTGTAAATGATCTTGGTGGAAGTGTTGATGGCAGTGGTGCCAGTGATGCAGCAAATGAAGTTGTAGATATTATTAAATCTGAAGGTGGCGAGGCTATTGCAAATGGTGCTAGCGTCACCGATCTGGATGCAGTAAAAGAAATGACTAATCAAACCATGGAAAAGTGGGGAAGAATAGATATTTTGGTAAATAATGCTGGAATTCTTAGAGATAAAAGTTTTCATAAAGTAACTCTTGAAGATTTCAATTTGGTAATGGATGTTCATTTTCAAGGAAGCTTAAATTGCACACATACAATTTTTCCTATTATGAGAGAACAAGAGTATGGCCGCATTGTTTTTACAAGCTCCTCGAGCGGTGTTTTTGGTAACTTTGGCCAAACCAATTACGGCTCTGCAAAGATGGCAATGGTCGGCCTTATGAATACCTTAAAAATTGAAGGTCAAAGTAAAAATGTTTTTACAAACTCAATTACACCTGTTGCTTATACAAGAATGACTGAAGGTTTAATTCCAGAAGACTTTGGCAAAAATCTTCAACCAGAGTTTGTTACACCTGCAGTAATCTATTTATCAAGTGAAAATGCACCTAACGGAGCCATTATGGCTGCTGGTGCAGGAGTTTTCTCTAGAATATTTATACATGAAACTATGGGAGTATCTCTGGGTATGGGTGAAGACATGACACCTGAAAACATCGAAGCTAATTGGGACAAAATTTCTGATATGACAGATGCACGAGCTTTACAGAATGGAGGAGAACAAACTCTCAAATTTTTTGAATTAATCAACAAATAGCTTTATCAAGAAAAGCTAGGTCTTTTTGCAATATTATTTATGTAATTAGATAAATTTTTATAATCATTTATATCTATCTTGTTAAGACGCACAAGAAACTGAAGTGATGTTACAGCTTGGATGTCAGCATATGAAAATTTATTGCAGGCTATATATTCTTTATCCGCCATTACTTCATCATAATATTTTAGTGATTTAACCGCTAATTCTCTTTGAGCCAATCCAAATTCGTTATTTTGATTTTCAAGTGCACTCATATGGGGATGAGTATGTCTAAATCCATGCATTAAAGGCATCATTAACTCAAAAGAAATTCTTGAATACCACATTTCAATTTGTGCGATTTCATCTGCATTATCTCCAAACAAGTTTGGTTCAGGATGAAAGCACTCTAAATATCTACATATAGCAGTTGTTTCAAGTATTACTTCTCCATTATCTAAAACGAGAGCAGGTATACGAGAATTCGGAGCAATTTTTTTATATTCTGGTGTTTTGTGCTCTAGCTTACCTATATCGAGGTTCTTAACTTCTATATTTGTAATACCTTTTTCAGCAATGAAGATAAGAACCTTTCTCGGGCTAGGAGCAACTGGGCTTGAATAAAGTTTCAAGTTTTATTCCCAGTTTAATGCACCACCAACCTGATATTCAGTAACTCTTGTTTCAAAGAAATTTTTCTCTTTCCTTAAATCAATAATTTCTGACATCCATGGGAATGGATTTGATACTCCAGTAAACTCTTCATCTAGACCAAGCTGTGTGAGTCTTCTATTTGCAATAAATTTTAGATACTCTTCCATCATAGATGCATTCATTCCTAATACACCCCTTGGCATAGTATCTCTCGCGTATTGAATCTCTAACTCAGTTCCTTCAAGAATCATCTGCGCCGCATCAGCTTTCATTTGATCATCCCATAAATGAGGATTTTCTATTTTGATTTGATTAATTACATCGATACCAAAATTTACATGCATAGATTCGTCTCTTAAGATATATTGAAACTGTTCTGCTGTTCCTGTCATTTTATTTCTTCTTCCCATGGAAAGAATCTGTGTAAAACCACAATAAAAGAAAATACCTTCTAAAACACAGTAAAATGCTATGAGATTTTTTAGTAGTTGCTTATCTGTTTCGACAGTGCCTGTTTTAAAGTCTGGATCAGAAATTTCTTGAGTGTACTTAAGGCCCCATGATGCTTTTCTTGCAACGCATGGAACTTCTCTGTACATATTGAATATTTCTCCTTCGTCCATTCCTAGAGATTCAATACAATACTGATATGCATGAGTATGAATTGCCTCTTCAAGGCTTTGTCTGAGTATATATTGTCTGCACTCAGGATTTGTAATTAACCTATATAGCGCAAGCACAAGATTATTTGCAACAAGAGAATCTGCTGTTGAGAAGAAGCCTAAGTTTCTTTTTACAATTACTCTCTCATCTTCTGTTAATCCGTCTTCAGATTTCCATAAGACAATATCATTTGTCATATTTATTTCTTGTGGCATCCAGTGGTTAGCACTTCCATCAAGATATTTTTGCCATGCCCAATCATACTTGAATGGTACTAATTGATTTAGGTCAGCTTTACAATTAATCATCATTTTTTGATCAACTTGCACCCGACCTGCATTAGCCATCATTTCATCGAGTTCCTCGTTGCCAGCTGTTTCATCTAGGCTATTTACAGCTTTACGAGCTGCTTCTGCTCTAGATCCTTCACCAATATTAGATGGTTCGGTAGATACTGCAGATTCAGCTGGCTGAGGAGGTTCAGGTTGTTTAACCTCAGTAGTTTGATCAACCACTTCAGTTTTTGGCTGTGATACAACCGGAGGTGAGGAATTTTCATCTTTTCCGTATTCATCCCAATTTAACATTTCTTTCTCCTTTTAATTTATTGACATGCTTCACAATCTGGATCATCCAGTGAGCATGCTGTTGGAACTGGTGCAGGTGCACCGAGCTCCTTTGTTGAAGCCTGACTTGCATCAGAACTTACTGCGTTTAATTTACCCTGTTGAACTGTAGATTTTTCTGTTGATGTTGCTGCAATCGACCTTAGATAATAGGTTGTTTTTAAACCTGAATACCATGCCATTCTGTATGTTATGTCTAGCTTTTTACCATCAGCATTTCCAATATATAAATTTAGTGATTGAGCTTGATCTATCCATTTTTGTCTTCTGCTAGCAGATTCAACGATATACCTTGGCTCAACCTCAAATGCAGTGGAAAATAGCTTTTTGATGTCTTCAGGTATTCTTGAAATCTCCGATAAGCTTCCTTCGAAATATTTAAGGTCATTAATCATTACATCATCCCATAAATCCAATTCTTTTAATTTTCTTACAAGATGAGGATTTACAATAGTAAACTCACCTGACAGGTTAGATTTTACATATAAGTTTTGATATGTGGGTTCAATTGATTGTGTTATTCCAGTTATGTTCGAAATGGTAGCTGTTGGCGCAATCGCCATAACATTTGAATTTCTCATCCCATCTTTTTTAACTTTCTTTCTTAGCGTCTCCCAGTCTAATGTTTCAGATCTGTCAACATTTAAATACTCACTTCCTCTGTTTTCCTCAAGGATATTTAATGAATCCTTTGGAAGTATCCCCTTGCTCCATAAGGATCCGTCAAAGCTCTCATATGCACCTCTTTCTTTAGCCAGCTCTGTTGAAGCATATATTGCGTTATAACTTATTAGTTCCATACTTCTATCTGCAAACTCTACAGCCTCGTCGCTGCAGTAAGGAATATTTTGTAAATAAAGTGCATCTTGGAAACCCATAAGACCAAGTCCTATTGGCCTGTGTTTTAAGTTTGAATTTTTAGCAGTATCAACAGAATAATAATTAATGTTTATGACGTTATCTAACATTCTTATAGCTGTAGAAACAGTTCGCTTAATCTTTTCTTCATCAAGCTTTCCATCTTTCATATGATTTGCAAGATTAACAGAGCCTAAATTACAAACAGCAATTTCATTATCAGCACTTGTATTAAGGGTGATCTCGGTACAAAGATTTGATGAATGAACAACTCCTGAGTGCTGTTGTGGAGATCTTAGATTGCAAGAGTCTTTAAATGTAATCCAAGGATGGCCTGTTTCGAATAACATTGTAAGCATTTTTCTCCATAGCTCTTTTGCCGGAACAGATTTGAATTGATCCATCTCACCATTTTTTGCCTTTTCTTCATATTCTTCATACTTTTCTTCAAAAGCTTTACCAATTAGATCATGCAGTTCTGGTGTTTCTCCAGGTGAAAAAAGTGTCCAGTTTTCGTCTTTTTCAACTCTTTTCATAAATAAATCAGGCACCCAGTTTGCAGTGTTCATATCATGAGTTCTTCTTCTTTCGTCGCCAGTATTTTTTCTAAGCTCTAAAAACTCTTCAATATCCAAATGCCAAGTCTCTAAATAGCCACACATAGCACCTTTTCTTTTACCGCCTTGATTTACTGCAACAGCTGTATCATTTGCAACTTTTAAGAAAGGAACCACTCCCTGACTTTTTCCATTTGTACCTTTGATGTAAGAGTTCATCGCCCTTACTGGAGTCCAATCATTACCTAAGCCTCCAGCCCATTTTGACAATAATGCATTATCTTTCATTGCTGAGAAGATACCATCTAAGTCGTCAGGTATTGTTGTTAAATAACATGAAGACAATTGTGGTCTTTTTGTTCCAGAATTGAATAAAGTTGGTGTAGAACTCATGTAATCAAAACTAGAAAGAAGCTTGTAGAACTCTATTGCTCTTTCTTCTCTGTTTTCTTCTTCTATGGCAAGTCCCATTGAAACTCTCATGAAAAACACTTGAGGTAGCTCATATCTTACATCATCACAATGAATAAAATATCTGTCATAAAGAGTTTGAAGGCCTAAATATGTAAATTGATTATCTCTAGTAAAATCTATTGCCTTTCCAAGCTTCTCAAGGTCAAAGGTTTTAAGTTCAGGATTTAATATATCAAGCTCTATTCCTTTATCTATGTACGCCTTAAATGCTTGTGGATAGTTTGATTCCATTTCTTGATATGTTGATTCTTCAGCAACGCCAAGAAAATTTAATGCTTCACTTCTTATTTGATCCATGAGTATTCTTGCTGTTACAAAAGAATAATTAGGTTCTTTCTCAACCTTTGTTCTTGCTGACATAACAAGACTTGTTCTCATGTCTGAAATTGACACTCCATCATATAAATTTTTTAAAGCTTCATCTAAAACTTCATTAACTGATACTTCTTCCAAGTCTTGACACGCATCACTTATCAATCCTGCAACTTTCTCCACATCAAGGGGTACCAAGCTTCCATCACTTTTTGTAATATTTATACTGGGAACATCAGGTAGATCTATTTCAACCTTTTCTTTTTTTCTTTCTTGTGTTCTTTCTGCTCTATATAGTATGTAACTTTTTGCAACATCAAGCTCTTCAGACCTCATGAGCTGAAGCTCTACTTGGTCTTGTATCTCTTCTATATGAAGAGTTCCTCCTGAGGGCATTCGTCTTTTAAAAACCTCTACAACGGCATCTGTAAGTTCACCAACCTTTTTATGTATTCTTTCGCTTGCTGCCGCATTTCCAGATTCAATAGCTAAAAATGCTTTTGTTATAGCCACTTTTATCTTGTCGTCCTCAAAAGGAACAACTTTCCCATTTCTTTTTATGACTCTTAGTTTTCCTGGTGCTGTTGTTTCTATTTCGCTTATGGATTGATTAATATTTTCTTTTTGATTTTGTTGTTGAACTTCCATTTTTTCTTTATCCGCTAACCGTCTTCTTTTATAAAAAGTTTTGTTGTTTCTTTTTTTTGGAAAAATTTAAGTAATTCTGCAGTAACGTAAATTTTTTCTCCTACCGACTAACTATACTTATTGTGGATAAAGAATCAAGTAAAAAAACACAATATATTGTGACAATTTTATTTTTTTACACAATATAGTGTATAAAAGGTGTTTTTATACTGTTGGAAATAAGTGTATAAATTGTGGATAATTAGTATTGGAGTGATGATATGAAAAACTTTTTATCAATAGATCAAGGAACCACAAGTTCAAGATCAATAATTTTTGATGCAAATTTAAATTTAGTGACAGATGCACAAGAAGAATATGATCTTACTTATCCTGAAGATGGCTGGGTAGAGTTAGAGCCAAAGAAAATAATAGAAACAGTTACAAATACACTTAATAAAGTTGTAAGCGCTGATATAGGTCTTGAAGCGTGTGGTATTACAAATCAAAGAGAAACGACAATAGTCTGGTCAAAATCAACTGGTGAAGCAATTTATCCTGGAATTGTCTGGCAAGATAGAAGAACACATGAATACTGCTCATATCTGAAATCAAATGGTCATGAACCAGTCATAAAAGAAAAAACAGGATTGCTTCTTGATCCATATTTCTCAGCAACAAAAATTAAGTGGATTCTAGATAATGTTGACGGCGCAAGAGAAAAAGCGAGTAAAGGTGAGTTATTGTTTGGAACTGTTGATTCATATCTTATTTATATGCTTTCTCAAGAAAAGAATCATTTCACAGATGTTACAAACGCGTCGAGGACATTACTTTTTAATATAAAAAGTATGGAATGGGATGATGAGCTATTGGAATTATTTGAAATACCGAAAACCATGATGCCTGAAGTGTTAAGTTGTGATGGCGATTTTGGTAATTTAAAAATAAATGATTGTGAGATTCCCATTAGAGGTGTTATTGGAGATCAACAAGCAGCTCTTGTTGGACAAGGTTGCTTTAAAAATGGCGATATGAAATCTACATACGGTACGGGTTGCTTCTTAATGGTAAATACAGAAGAAAAGCCCTTAAATGTAGATGAAGGCCTGCTAACAACAGTGGCATATCAATTAGATGATAAAGTTCATTATGCTATTGAAGGTAGCATTTACTCATCAGGAACCATAATTAAATGGCTACGAGATAAAATGAAATTCTTTGAAAGCGCCAAAGATAGCGAGAAATATCTTAATAAAGAAGGAAATAGCAATAATGTTCTTTTTTTGCCAGCTTTTAATGGTTTGGGTGCTCCTTATTGGAATTCAGATATCAGAGGGGGTTTCTATGGGCTTACTCAGGATTCCTCAATCGAAGATATGGTCACTGCTGCATTTCATTCAGTTTCTTTTCAAACTAAAGAAATTACTTCTATTTTGCAAGAATATGATATTCAAATAACCAATCTGTCAGTAGACGGCGGCATGGTGCAAAATAACTCATTTTGTCAATTACTTGCAGATACTCTAAATAAAAAAATTATTCAACCAAAAAATGTTGAGTCAACTGCTATTGGCGCGTGTAAAGTTTGCATGCTTGCATCTGGATTGAATATTAATAATGTAAAAAATGATGATGTGAATGTTTTTACACCAAATACTGAATTAACAAAAACTTATGATAGTGCTTTTAATGATTGGAAATCATACGTTGAAAAATCACTAACAACTAGCTGATTACAATTTCTTTATCTATTGGAAAATTTTGAGTTGATTGAATGTCATGAGATATTAGTAGGCAAGGTATATCAAATAAGCTTATGATTTGACTAATTATTTTTTGTGCAGCAATAACATTATCTTTATCAAGATTCGAAAACGGCTCATCCAAGAGAAGAATTTTTGGTTTCATTAAAATAGCTCTTAACAGAGCCGCTCTTTGCTGTTGACCACCAGATAATTCATGGGGCATTTTATCTAAAAGCTCAAGTAGACCCAGTTTTGATATTAATTCATCAAAAAGTTCACTAACTTCGGAAGAAATTGCATATTGAATATTTCTTTTAACATTTATGTGAGGGAATAGTGCAAAATCTTGAAAAACATAACCAACTTTCCTTTTTTCAGTCTCTAGTGCGAAATTTTTATCATTGAGAAGAATATCATCAAGCATTATTTTGCCATTTTCAGGCAGAATAAGTCCTGCAATTATATTAAAGAGTGTGCTTTTACCAATTCCACTAGTTCCTGACACGAAACCAATTTGATTTTTTTCAATAGAGAAAGATAAATCTTGCAATAAAGAAGAATCATCATGAGAAAAAGTTAAATTACTAATGTGAATACTCATATGTACAGTTAATATATGTCAATTTTGTATATAATGCTTCTGTTTTTCTACTATTGTTTTTATTAATCTAATCGAAATGTATACATATAAAATCTTTAATAACATTGCTCTGCAAGGAATAAATTGTCTAAAAGACAATGGGTTTATAGAAAATGAAAATGATCCAGATGCACTTTTAATAAGAAGTCATGATCTTATTGAGAAAGACTTTAATCCATCACTAAAATGTATATGTCGAGCAGGTGCAGGTGTTAATCACATTCCTTTAAGAATGGCTACTAAAAAGGGTGTTGTAGTATTTAATACTCCTGGAGGAAATGCTAATGCAGTCAAAGAACTTGTTATATGTGGGTTGCTGTTATCTTCGAGAGGCATTATTCAAGGCCACAAATTTACGCAAAATATTGAAGAAACAAATAGTAATGATGTAACTAATCTAGTTGAATCAAATAAAAAAACGTTTAAAGGGAGTGAGTTAAAAGGCAAAACAATTGGAATAATTGGATTAGGATCAATTGGATCTCTTTTAGCCCAATCAGTTGAGAGCATGGGAATGAAAATTATTGGATATGATCCAAATATTTCTATCGATTCTGCTTGGCAATTACCAAAAGAAGTTGAGAAAGCAGACGATTTAAAATATCTATTATCTAATTCTGATTACATCTCAATTCATGTTCCTTTGGTTGATGAAACACAAGACTTAATTGCAAAAGAAAATCTTCAGCATATAAAAAAAGGAGCTAAATTAATTAACCTATCTAGGGGAGCTATTGTAAATAACGAAGATGTTTTAGAGGCTCTCTCAAATAAAAATATCAGTTGTTTTGTGACTGATTTCCCAACACCAGAAATGATAAAAAGATCAAATGAACATGAAGATGTTATTTTAATGCCTCATCTTGGTGCAAGCACTCAAGAGGCAGAAGTTAATTGTGCAATCATGGCAGCAGAACAAGCAAATAGATTTTTAAAAGATGGAGAAATAATAAATTCTGTTAATTTTCCGAGAGTTAAACTTGGAAGGACAACAGAAAATAGGCTAGTTATAGTTCATAAAGATGAGCCTGGAGTAATAGGTCGAATAACTGGAGAAATTGCTTCAGAAAATCTTAATATTGCTGACATGATTAACAAAAGTAGAAATGAAATTGCTATAACTTTGATTGATATTCAGTTAGAACCATCAAAGAAACTAATAGATAATATAAAAAAAATGAAAAGAGTTTTTAGTGTAAGAGTTTGCTAAAAAGTCCAAATCTAATAAAAACATTTGTCTTAATATTTAATTTTTATAACTTTATTAAAAATATACTTGTCAACAGAATAAAAGAGTGTTATTGAAGGGTCTTTATTTTGTTATAAATTTTATACATACAATTTATAAAAAATACCTAAACTATTGATATAGGGTTATTTTTATGTTTTTTGTACAAAATTTATACAACTTAGAAAAAATCCTTATTTTAAGCCACTTAATATGGTATAAATAAAGTTATCCATAACTTTATCCACAGTTTCTGTGGATAAAATTTATAACAAAAATGAATAAAAAAAACATTGATTCACATATACCAGAACATTGGAAAAATTTATTTGAAAAGGCTAAATTTTCTTCACTTATTGATGCCCCAATTAAATTTATAACTAAAGAAATTGAAAAAAATAAAACTATTTGTCCGCCTTACAATGAAATCTTTAACGCATTCAAATACTGTTCTTTTTCAAAAACAAAAGTGGTGATATTTGGCCAAGATCCATACTTTCAAAAAGGTATAGCAAATGGCTTAGCTTTTTCAGTAAGACCAAATAAACCAATACCTTCTTCTTTGAAAAATATTTATAAAGAAATTGAAAATGATGTTGGTAAATCTAAAAATCGTGATGGTTGTTTAAAAAGCTGGGCGAGACAAGGCGTACTTTTACTAAACTCATCTTTGACTGTTGAGGAATCAAAACCTGGATCACATTCTAATATTGGTTGGGAAATTTTTATTAGAGAAACTTTAAAAGTTTTGCAAAACAAAAGAAATATAGTTTTTATTTTATGGGGTAATCATGCAAAAAAATATTTTGAATTTATTGATTGCAAACATAATTTAATTTTAATGTCTGCACATCCATCACCATTATCTGCATACAGGGGGTTTTTTGGTTCAAAACATTTTTCACAATGTAATAAATATCTAGAAAAACATAATTTAGATAAAATTATTTGGTGATTTTATAAAATTGAAATAATTCCAGAAATTTTCTTCACTTCTTCAATATCATCTTTTTTTAAAATTCCATTAAAGATTTTTTTATCATCTAAATTAATAATTTCTCCAATAGATTTAATAAGATTATTTTCAACAAAATCATTATTAACTATAAAAGTACAAAATCTTCTTCTATCAATACCTAAATATTTCATCCTAGCGACAATCTCCTGCCCTCTAAAGCATCCTTTTTCAAAAGAGACCCTCTGCTTATCGAAATTTATTTCAAGCGGTCTAAACTTACCAGAATCAGATTTATCAAGATGTAAAATACCTAATATTTTGTTGGCAGCATTCCACATATCTAAATTAATAGAATTTTTGTTCTTATAATTTGACTTTTTTAGGTATAAGCTCAATTCAAACTGATCATTAGAATAGTAATAATTGTTTGAATCACCTTTATTATAAATTTCACCAATAATCTTATGATCACAAATGTCAAAGCTCACAGATCCAAATTTTGCAAAGATCTCTAACTCACTTGTAAAAATGCTAACGAAATCTTTTTGAATTATTATAAAAAAGTCATTATCTTGCTTTAAGACAATAAAATCAGCCAAAACCTGTCCCTTGTGATCACATATGCAAGACAATTGAGACGCGCCATTATTTAGTAGACTTATATCAGATGTAAGCTGTCCTTGAAGGAAATCTTTAACTTTATTGAGTTCTCCTACAACTTTTATAGCTTTCAAGTCACTTATTTCAAGTGATCCTGGGATTATAAGATTATTATCAGTGTCTATTTTCAAGTAAAATTATGAAACAAAACTTTATTTTAACCAATGAGTAACGAAATAAACAGAATTAAGTGGAAATGTAGAAGAGGAATGAGAGAAATCGACTTACTTTTAAGAGAGTTTTCAAAAAATTCTATAAAAAATCTCAGTAATAACGATTTATCTCTATTTGATGAGATTCTAGATTATGATGATCAAAAACTATATGACTTTATTTTTAAGAATTGTCCCATAGGTAATAAAGATCACGAAAGTTTTATTATTAAAAATTTAAAAAATTTTACGGAACAAGGAAACTTTTAGGCAATTTACTTGTCAGAAAAATAGGAAACATATTTATATGAAAGAAAATTCACATGATATTGATTCCGAATTAATAAAAAAGGCAAAAAAAGGCAATCATGGAGCATTTAATATTCTGATGAACAAATATTATCCAAGGGTTTATGCTTCTATTTTTTCTTTTATCAAATCAAAAGAGGATTCTGAAGATTTGTCACAACAAACTTTCATCAAAGTTTGGCAACAACTCCACACATTTAGAGGAGATAGTGCTTTTTTCACATGGGTTTACAGAATTGCCATTAATCTAGCCAAAAACTTTGTTACTAGCTCAGGGTTTAAAAAACAAAAAATAAATACTTCAATTGAAGATGCAGAAATAGACATTAGTTCTTTTGATGATATTGAATCAGCTGTAATTCATAATGAGTCACTTAAGGAGATAAATAATTTTATAGATTCATTGCCTGAATCACTGAAGACCGCATTTGTTTTAAGAGAATCAGAGGGAAAGAGCTATGAAGATATTGCTGCAATTACTGAAACACCAATAGGAACAGTTCGCTCTAGAATTTTTAGAGCTAGAGAATTAATAGTTGAATTTATCGAAAAGGAAATAACTAATAATGAATAACATCAAAGAAAAAATTTCTGCAATGTACGACGGAGAGCTTGATAGCTCAGAAATTGATGAATTGATTGAAATTGTTAACATCAACAAAGACATGCAAAAGCAATTATCTTTATACAGTCTTATAAATGTCGCCGTTAATCAAGGATCTACTAAATTAAAACCAAAAACTGTTCACAAACACTCATTTAAGAACATTTTCTCTAACGTTTGGTTTTCTAATGGGCTTACAGCTGCTGCAACAGTCCTACTAACTCTTACGTTTATGAATTTTTCAGATTTCTCTAGATTGAATGAAAATATCGATTCAACGAATCAAATATCTTCTGCTATAAATAGTAAAGAAGCACAATTAATTGCTCAAAGATCTGAGGAATATATAACTGACCATGTTATGAAGGTGTTAAATGATCCAAATTATATGAACTCATCAAGTCAAATTGATTTAAGAAATGTTGGATTTAATATCAATACGAGTGATGGCATTTCATTTACAAAAGGAAAAGAAAAATTTCAGTTACGTATTGAAAATAAAGATTTTGGTCTTAAAAAAGTAAGATATTGGAAACATGGAAATAAAATGATTTATCTCGTTCCACTTGAAAATGGAAAAGTAGTAACACTATATGGCAATATATCTATAACATCAGCTATAGAAATTGCTAAATCATTAGATAGATAACACCTGTAAACTTATGAAAACATTAATAAAAAGCTTTTTAATCATTACTCTTGCATCTTCTTCAAGTCTTTATGCTCAACTTCCAGACAATATTTCAGAATTAGTTGATCAATCTGCTCCTGCAGTTGTTAATATCACAGCAAAGAAAGAGATTTCGCAAAGATCTTCTTTTGGTTACGGTGGCATACCTGATGAAATGCTTGAAAGATTTGGAATTCCTAGAGATTTTCGTGAAATGCCTCAACAAAGAAGAGAATCAGTTTCATTTGGCTCAGGATTTATTCTTAAAAGTAACTATATTCTTACCAATTTTCATGTTGTTGAAGATGCAACCGAAGTTGTTGTTTCCCTATCAGACAGGCGTGAATACAAAGCGGAGGTTGTTGGCGTTGATCCATTGTCAGACCTTGCTGTACTAGAGGTAGATGGAAAAGATTTACCTGCTGTGAATGTAGGCAATAGTGATAGATTAAATGTTGGCGATTGGGTAATAGCTATTGGATCACCATTTAGCTTTGATTTTTCAGTTACGGCTGGAATCGTAAGCGCTAAGGGGAGAAGTATTCAAAATAATAATATCGGTAATTATGTTCCATTTCTCCAAACCGATGTTGCTATAAATCCAGGAAATTCTGGTGGACCGCTTTTTAACCTCGATGGAGATGTTGTGGGCATCAACTCTCAAATATACTCAAGGAGTGGTGGATATCAAGGTTTAGCGTTTGCAATTCCTATAAATGTAGCCTTGGATGTAGCAGACC
Source organism: uncultured SAR86 cluster bacterium (assembly GCA_902541175.1). GTDB lineage: Bacteria > Pseudomonadota > Gammaproteobacteria > Magnimaribacterales > D2472 > SAR86A. The sequence continues at coordinate 12,077 of CACBPP010000009.1, read as the reverse complement.
AGATCATTAACAATGGTGAAGTATCAAGGGGCTACTTAGGAGTAAGAATGAGCGAAGTTGATAGTGATTTAGCAGATGCTTTAGGTATGAATAAGCCTTATGGAGCTCTTATTAATGATGTAGAAGAGGGTGAATCAGCTGACAATGCAGGATTGGTTCCTGGAGATGTAATAATTGAATTTGATAGTAAAGAAATTAAGTTCAGTTCTGATCTTCCGCATGTTGTAGGTCAGATTAAGCCTGATTCAAGAGCAAAAGCAAAAGTTATTAGAGATGGAAAAGAAATAACTTTAGATTTTGTACTAGGTGAACTCCCAATGACTAGTGAGCAATTTATTCCAGCTAAAACACAACAATCATCAGATCCTCTTGGATTAAAAGTTGCTGATATTGATAGAGACAATCCCTCAATGACAAATATGCCAGATGGTGTAATAGTTTCTAGAGTAAATCCTAACTCAGCAGCATCAGGTAAAGTTAATCGTGGCGACGTAATCACAATGATCCAATACAAAGGGCAAAAATATATGGTTTATGATGTAGCTTCATTTAATGAAGCCCTGAGTAATTTTTCTACTAATAACAAGATAGCCATTCATTTAATAAGAAATGGCACTAGGCTAATTCGCTCAGTAACACTTAATTAATAAATACTATTCTTTACTTATTTTTGCAGTTTGCTTGTAAAATAGCTGCAAATTATGAAGAACATTAGAAATTTTTCAGTCATAGCACACATCGATCATGGTAAATCGACACTGTCTGATAGATTAATTGAGGTTTGTGGAGGGCTTTCATCAAGAGAAATGGCCGACCAAATCCTTGATTCTATGGACATTGAAAGAGAGCGCGGAATAACGATCAAAGCTCAGGCAGTGTCTCTGACATATAAAAAAGATGGTAAGGAATATCTTTTAAATTTTATTGATACCCCAGGACATGTTGATTTTTCTTATGAAGTTTCAAGATCACTATCTGCATGTGAAGGTGCTCTTTTGGTTGTTGATGGATCACAAGGCGTTGAGGCTCAGACACTAGCCAATTGTTACACAGCTGTTGAAGAAGGACTAGAAGTTGTTCCAGTTATTAATAAAATTGATTTACCTCAAGCTGAGCCAGAAAGAGTGAAATTAGAGATTGAAGAAATGGTTGGTATCAATGCTTCTGAGGCACCTTTGGTTAGCGCAAAAACTGGTGTCGGAATAGATGACTTATTAGAAAAATTGGTAGATGAGATTCCAGGTCCTGAAGGCGATCCTAATGCAAAATTACAAGCGTTGATAGTCGATTCTTGGTTTGACTCATATTTAGGAGTGGTTTCATTGATAAGAATTAAGAATGGAACTATTAAAAAAGGTCAAAAGTTCCAAATTCACTCAAATGGTCAATCACACATCGTTGATGATATTGGAATTTTTTCTCCTAAAAAGGTATCAAAAAAAGAACTTTCTGCAGGTGAAGTAGGATATCTAGTTGCGGGAATAAAAGATATTAAGGGAGCTCCGGTTGGTGATACCTTAATTGATTTCAATGATGAGTCTACTAATGCTTTACCGGGCTTTAAGAAAGTAAATCCAAAAGTTTTTGCATCTTTATTCACACTTAACTCAGACGATTATGAAAAATTTAGAGATGCTTTATCAAAATTAGTATTAAATGATAGTTCTTTAATATATGAGCCCGAAGTTTCAGATGCATTGGGTTTTGGTTTTAGATGCGGTTTTCTTGGCACACTCCATATGGAGGTTGTTCGAGAGAGACTTGAGAGAGAATATGATCTTGATTTAATATCAACAGCACCTTCAGTGGAGTATGAGGTATTAAAAACTGATGGAGAGATTTTAAAGTGTGATAACCCCTCCCAACTGCCAACCCCTAACGAAATAGATGAAATCAGGGAGCCTATAGTAAATATCACAATCATTTCTCCAAATGAATATGTTGGAAATATTATTACATTGTGTACCTCAAAGAGAGGCACTCAAAAAGATATGAAATATTTTGGTAATCAGGTTTCAATTATGTTTGAAATGCCATTGTCTTCAGTAATTATTGACTTTTTTGATCAAATTAAATCTTCGACTAAAGGTTTTGCTTCAATAGAATACTCTTTATTGGGCTTTCAAAAGTCAGATTTAACCAAGATCGATGTTCTAATAAATAACAATAAGATCGATGCGTTATCAATGATTGTTCATAAATCATTTTCTACATCAAAAGCCAGAGAAATAGCAAAGAATCTTCAAAAATTAATTCCAAGACAAATGTTTGATGTTCCTATACAGGTAGCGCTTGGTGCTAAAATTATATCTAGAGAGACGGTGAAAGCTTATAGAAAAAATGTAACTGCTAAGCTTTATGGTGGTGATGTTACTAGAAAAATGAAATTGTTAGAAAAACAAAAACAAGGTAAAAAGAAAATGAAACAACTTGGAAAAGTATCAATACCTCAAGACGCTTTTTTAAATTATTTTAACTCGGAGCAATAAATGTTAACTGATCCACTATTTATTTTAGGATTTATAGGCATGGCCGTTTGCCTTTTTAGTTGGATAAAATTCACTATTGAAAAAAATGAAGTAGAGCCTTTTGTTGTAAGGTATATTTCGTCTATTTCTCTTATATCTGGTTTAGCTTTATTACTGAGTATTTTTTATAACTCAGGTGACTTGGGTATTGTTTTACTTTTTGGATCTTTAATATCCTTGATAGTAATATTAATTGGTTATCTTTTAAAAAATAAAGAAATAGTCTCAACCTCAAGAGGCTACTTTATACCAATATTTTTGATTTTTATTTTGAGAACTTTCTTATATGAGCCATATCAAATTCCATCCGGATCAATGGAGCCTCAGTTAAAGAAGGGAGATTTTTTGTTAGTAAATAAATTTGCATATGGTCTTAAGGTACAAAGAATAGGCATGCCAAAATTTTTTGTTAAAGATCCACAGTATGGAGATACCGTTGTAATTATTCCAAAACACAATCCTGTTCCATATATTAAAAGACTTATTGGAATGCCTGGAGATGTGGTAAGAATTATTAACAAGCAAATTTATATAAATGGAGAAGCTTTAGATAGAAAATTTATTGAATCTGAAGAAATTATCTTAAAAAAAAGATATAGACTTAGTAATGGAACTATTGAAACCAGAGAATTAGAAGCTATAGGGGACTTGTATTCAGAAAATATTGGAAATGCAAGCTATGTTATTAGGAATACAAGAGGACAAAACAAGCAGTACCCTCAAGAATGGACTATACCTGAGGGTCATTATTTTGTAATGGGCGATAATAGAGATAATTCTAATGATAGCACTAAAGATGTTGGATTTGTTCCAAGAGAAAATTTCTTTGGCAGGGCAGATTACCTATGGATGACTTGGGAGTGTTGGTTTTGCCTTCCATCATTTGAGAAAGCTGGAAAAATTAAGTAATGTCATTTAAAGACCTTCAGAAAAGTATCGATTATGAATTTAAAGACATCAGTCTATTAAAGTTAGCTTTAACTCATAAAAGCTTCAATAATAAAAGTAATAATGAGAGATTAGAATACTTAGGTGATTCAATTCTAAATTCGTCTATATCGAAATATCTTTTTTTAAAATTTCCTAATGAAAGAGAGGGATTATTGACAAGAATGAGATCATTTATTGTCAAAGGAGAAACTCTTTCAAAAAAAGCATCTGAATTAAATTTAGCTCAATATATTGAAATATCCAAAGGCACTGCAAATTTATCAGACAGCAGAAAATTCTCAATTTTAGAAGGATCAATTGAATCTATTATTGGAGCAGTATTTCTTGATAGCAATTGGGATAGCGTAGATAACTTTATCCTAAAATTATTTTCTTCAGAACTATCAATTATTGAAGCAGATCAAGAGTTTAGAGATTCTAAAACAGAACTGCAGGAACTGCTTCAATCAAAAAAGTTAAAACTCCCTATATACATAACAAGCGAATCTAATAGCGGCTTTGATTGCAGACTCGAATTACCTGAAGGTCTATTTGAGGCTTCTGGCAATTCTAAAAGGCAGGCTGAGATCGCAGCTGCTAAGGAAGCCTTATCACATCTTAAAAAGAATAATGCCTAAAGAATATTGTGGTTATATTTCAATTATAGGTAAGCCTAATGTTGGTAAATCTACAATTCTCAATGCAATTTTAGAAAAAAAAGTGTCTATCACTTCAAGAAAATCTCAAACTACAAGAAATAATATTCTTGGAGTTAAAACCCATAAAAATAAACAGATGATTTTTATTGATACTCCTGGAATGCATATCAAATCAGAAAAGACTATGAATAAGATTCTTAATAGATCAGCGCAAAGTATCATTGAGGATTCAGATTTAGTTCTTTTTGTCATTCAAAGACTAAGTTTTGACAAAAATGATGAATTAATTATTAAAAAGTTGAAAGATACAAATCAAAAAGTCTTTTGCGTGATAAATAAAATCGATCAAGTTGAAAATAAAAATAAATTTCTTCCATTTCTGGAAATGATTGCTTCAATTCATGCGTTTCAAGAAATTATGTTGGTATCTGCAAAGACAAAAGATGGCATAGATCAGCTTATATCCATTATTAAAAAAAATATTCCACAAAATCCTCATATCTATTCAGATGACTTAATTTTTCATAAAAATGATCAAAAATTTGTTTTTTCTGAGCTAATAAGAGAAAAAATTATCAGAAAGCTTGGAGATGAGCTTCCGCATGATACTTTTGTTGAAATAGAAAAAATTGATGATAAAAATGATCTAACTGAAATTTATGCAACTATATATGTAAATAGAAACTCACAAAAACAAATTGTAATTGGCTCTGGTGGAGAAGTGCTCAAACAAATTGGTAAGCAGGCTAGGTCTGACATAGAAAAACTTATTAATAAAAAAGTTTTTCTTAAAACTTGGGTAAAAGTCAAAAAGAACTGGAACACAGACTCAGGTTTTATTCAAAGCCTCGGAGTTGGAGGCAATTATGAGTCAAAGTAACAATGATAATTGTTTCCTTTTACATCAAAGATCCTATGGTGAAACAAGTATTATTGCAGATGTTTTTACTCAAAAAAGTGGCAAGATATCTTTTATAGCTAAAGGTGCAAAAAAACCAAAATCTAAATTTTTTGGTTATTTAGTACCATTTCAAAAATTAAAAATAACTTACTCAGGAAGATCTGAATTAAAAACACTTACAAGTATTGATAGGGATTTAGCAAATAACTCTAATACTTTTTCAAAGGTGAGCTATAGTCTGCTCTATATTAATGAACTTCTTATAAAACTTCTTCCAAAAGATGCTAAACATGAGGAATTATTTGTTTTATATGACGAATTTCTAAAAAAAATTAATAAAAATAATAATCTTGAGATTTCTCTTAGACATTTTGAGCTAGATTTACTTGATATGCTTGGATATGGATTTGATTATGACTCAGAAATTGATTCAAATGAACCAATTGAAGCAGAATTATCATATGTATTTGTATCGGAGAGAGGATTTAGGAAATCAAATAGCTCAAGCTTCAAGGGCAAAGATATTTTGAGTATTAAAAAACGAAAGCTTGAAGATGTTCCTTTAAAATATCTTAAAGAAATCACAACCAAAGCAATAGGTATTTGCCTTGAAGGAAAAGACCTGACTAGTCGAAAAATCTTTAAACCAATAAAAAAATGATATTTGGAATTGGAACAGACATAATAGAAATTAAGAGAATTGAGACCATGAAGTCATTAGACAAGTTTGCATCTAAAATACTTAGTCATAATGAAAAAGAATTTTATGATTCTTTAACAAATGAAAAACAAATTAAATATATTTCAAAACAATTTGCAGCTAAAGAAGCAATTGCAAAAGCAATTGGAACAGGCATTCGGAATGATGCTCATTTTAAAAATATTGAAATACTAAGAGATAAAAACGGAGCTCCAATTTTTAATGCGCTCAATAAACTTGAGAAAATTGTTAGCGACTTGGGTATAACTAAAACACATGTTAGTCTTGCAGATGAAAGAGATTATGCGATTGCTATTGCGGTATTAGAAAAATGAATAATATTATTTTATTAGGGCCTCCTGGAGCAGGCAAAGGTACTCAAGCAGATTTGGTATGCGATTTGTGTGATATTCCAAAAATCAGTACTGGCGATATGCTTAGAGAGGCTGTTGCATCAGGCAGTGACCTAGGTTCAAGGGTTTCAGAGATTCTTGATTCTGGTGGCTTAGTCTCTGATGATATTATTGGCTCTTTAATTCAAGAAAGGCTTCTAAAACCAGATTGTGAAAATGGATCTCTGTTTGACGGCGTTCCAAGAACAATAGGACAAGCTGAGCAGCTTGCTGACATGAAAATTAACTTTACACATGTAATTGAAATTTTTGTAGAGGATGAAATCATTGTTAAAAGAATGTCTGGAAGAAGAGTCCATCCTGCATCAGGGAGAAATTATCACATTGATCATAACCCACCAAAAAATACTGGATTAGACGATGAAACTGGTGAGCCGTTAGTGCAACGAGAGGATGATAAGCCTGATACAGTCCTAAAGAGATTGAATGTATATCATGAACAAACAAAACCTCTTACAACTTTTTATAAAGGTCAAAGTGACTCTGGACTTTTAAAATTCATAAAGGTCGATGGTTCTAATTCTGTAGATGAAGTTTTTAGAGCAATATCATCTCAAATAAAGATATGAAAATTTTAGCCATAAAAAGTTCTGGTGATAGAACCGGTATAAGTTTAATGCTGAATGACGAAATTAATTCGTTCACAATGGATCATGGCCGAAAGGATAGACCAAATTGGAATTTGTTTTTAGATAACATAGGTCATAAAAAAATTTTTAATCTAGCTGAAATAGATCTATTTGCATTTGAGAACAATCAAAATTCATTTACCGCCACAAGAATTGCAGCTAGTTATTTAAAAGGTATTGCAACTGCACTTAAAAAACCACTAATTTCAATTGAAGATAATTCTGAAAATAATCTTGATGTTGAGGAGCTTGTGATTATTGCCAAAGAGAAATTTTTATCTGCTGAATGTGCAGATAAAAGATTTAATCCTAAAAACGTTAATCCAACTTATAAAGAAGACGTTAAATTTAGAAAATTAAATGAATGATATATTATTGAGTTTTATTTTAGGCTTAGTTCAAGGCTTAACTGAATTTTTACCAATTTCTAGTTCTGCACATTTGTTGTTTCCAACACTTATATTTGGTTCAAATGATTTAGGATTATATTTTGATATTTCAGTTCATGCTGGAACATTGATAGCAGTAATTTATTTTTTTAGAAATGAAATCTTTCTGATGAGTAAATCACTTCTTGTAACTAATAATTTTAATGAAGATAAAAACTTAGCAATTCAATTAATAATCGCCACTGTACCAATAGTTATTTTAGGATTTATTTTTAAAGATTTAATTAGTCAGAGGATATTTAGCACTAATGACATTGCAATTTCAAACATAATCTTTGCAACAATATTGCTTTTTGCTTTTCTAAACAACAAAGGTAAAAAAACTCTAATTAATATAACTATCTTAGGAGCATGTTTTATAGGACTATTTCAATGTTTTGCTTTAATACCTGGCGCCTCGAGATCTGGAGCAGCAATTACAGCAGGTCTTTTGATTGGATTAAGTCTAAAAGATGCTTCTAAATTTGCATTTTTGCTTGCAATTCCAACTATTCTTGGTGCATTAACTTTACTAATTTTTGATTTAAATAATGAAAATGTTAGTTTTGATCTGCTTAATATAAGCATCGGTTTTTTTACATCAATGATTTTTGCTTTTTTCACAATAAAGTTATTTCTTAAGCTTGTTGAAAAGATAGGGATGATTCCTTTTGTTGTATACAGGTTTTTGCTGGGCATATTTTTATTGATTGTTTAGATGCAAATCTTTATCAAGGATGATATCTCCAAAGAAGCATATAAAAGTCTTGCAAACTTTTCAAAATTAGAAAAGGTTTCAGATAAACCAACTGCTAATAATTATTTTGTATATGACATAAATGGACTATCTTTTGTAAAAGATTCTGTTAATCCAAAAGAGGTTTTACATATAGATTTTTTGAAAGGTTCACTTGGATGGAGGCTTAAAAGAGTCAATCATGAGAAAAATCTAAGAAAAGCTTTAGGCAAGACTGATAATCAACTTTCAATATTTGACGCAACTGCAGGCTTGCTAACGGATACTATGATTTTTCTTTCATTGGGTCACAAAGTTGTTGCTGTAGAGCAAAGTAAAATTATTTTCTCTTTGGTTAAAGATGCAATATTAAGGGCTAAAAAAAAGATACCTGAATTAAAAAATTTAATATTTTTAAATGGTAATTCATTGGATGCTTATAAAAGCATGTCAAAAGAATTTGATATTATTTATTTGGATCCTATGTATCCAACTTTAAATAAAAAAAATAAAAAATCAGGCAGAATAGAAAATATTAAAAAGATTTTAGAGATTGAAAATTTAATAGAAAACGGTGAAAAATTAGTTAAAGATTTTCTTGATCTTGAATATAAAAAAATTATCTTAAAAAGACCTTTAAAACACAGAAAAAACTATAGTAATATTAATTATCAGGTATTAGGTAAAACAACAAGATTTGATATTTACTTATGATAGAAATTAAAGAAGATTCAATAATTTTAACTGTAAACAAAAATGAATTTGATCTGCCTTTTTTATGGCTCAGAGATAATTGTCAGTGCGATGAATGCAGAATTACTGAGACACAGGAAAAACAGTTTTTATTACATACAGTTCCTGTGGATATAGCTCCAAAGCATGCTGAAGAAATTGATAATAAAATTAAGATTATTTGGCCTGATGATCATGAATCATTTATTCCAATAGATTTAATCAAAAATTCTTATCTACCACGATATCCTGATCAAAGCGAATGGCCTGAAGGATTTCAGCCTGAAAAATACAGCTGGACAGAATTTTTAGATAGTAATGAAATAGCACTAGAAGCTTTAAAAACTTTTGTAACATACGGTGTTATTGTTCTTAAGGATGCGCCAAAGGAATCAAATTCATTGGAACTCCTAGCTAAAAGACTTGGACCAATAAATGAAGTTCTTTTTGAAAGAATTCATAATGTTTCTGTAACAGGTCATGTATACAATGTTGCACATACACCAAAAGGGCTTCCTCCTCACAACGATTTTGCAAGTTATATGTCACAACCAAGTGTTCAGGTTTTGCATATGTTAGAAAATGAGTGTGAAGGAGGGGAATCTATAATTGTTGATGGTTGGCAAGTGGCAAAAGATTTAAAAGATGATATGCCTAAATATTTCTCAATACTTCAAAATTTTAATGTGCCATTTAGAGAATTCGATGAAGAAAATGAAACATATGCTGAAGCACCACTTATTAAGTGCGCTACAGATGGAGCAATCGAAAGTTTTAGATTTTCAAATCAATTAATGCAAATGATAGATCCAAGAAAAGAGGGCGTTAGAGAATTTTATGAAGCGTATCATGAAATTTCAATGAGAGTTCATGACAAAAAATATCGTTCAACTTTCAGACTTAATGGGGGAGAGGCTCTAGTAGTTGCAAGCTTGAGAGTTTTACATGCCCGTGAACCTTTTGTTCCAAATGGAAAAAGACATTTACAGGACGCCTACTTCACCTATGATAATGCTGCTAACAATATTGTTTTATTGTCACATTAAGTGAAATTATCTAAAGCCGACATATCAAGGATTATAGAAATGGCCTGGGAGGACAGAACTCCATTTGATGCAATACAAGCCCAGTTCAATTTTTCTCATGATGATGTTGTGAAAATTATGAGAAATAATTTAAGCAAAAACAGCTTTAATTTGTGGCGTAAAAGAGTAAGAGGAAGAAAAACAAAACACTCAGAGTTGAGAGACTTTAAAGTTGGCAGACATTATTCACATGACCAAAACAAACATAAGTAACGATAAGATCAAATTCTATAATCTTCATAAATCATTTTTTTAATGACCTAGATAACACTGTCTGTGTGGTTTCTGATAAAAATGTGATTATTAATGAGATTTCTAAACAAAATCCTGATCCAGCATCAGTACAGTTAGAATTTAATGATGTTGACTATTTTATTTATTATTGGGATGGTTATTCATTAGCAGAAAAGTCTGAGACCAAAGACTACAATATCGCTCTTACACAATTTAAGAAATTTGCTAAGAAACTAGCTAAAAACTTGCGACGTTTTAAATAAAAATGCGGCCTATAAGACCGCATTTAAGAATTATATAAAATTAGGCGTTTTAGTATCCATCACCACCACCGCCACCGCCGCCGCTGCCACCGCTGCCACCGCTGCTATTTGCGACATAGTGTGATTTTGCTTTAAACATTTCATCAGATGATGAATTTTCTGCTCCATGGTAGCCTTGGCTACCTGGCATATAAAAAAGTTAAACCTGGATATTCATGAAAAGTATGTGTGTGATCATCATCACTTTGACGTGTCAAATATACTTTATGTGTATATCCTGAGGCACCTTTAAAAGGACCAGTTGAAACAGTTCCTTTTATTTGTAGCGCACCAGATGCACTGGTAATGTCAATTTTTGCTTGTTCAAATGAAGAGACTTTAACTATTTTGCCACCAGCATACATATTATTATGGAAATCACAGTAGGGATAAAGTGTATCTGGTGTATCAGAGCCTACAGTTAAAGTTAATGTATCTTTATTCCATCCTTCTGCTGTTCCAATTTCGCCAGTATCTGAGTCAGTAGCATTTTGTTGTGTAGAAATCTTAAAAGGATGACCTGAGGTTACTGAACTAGCAGCATCAAATTTGATTACATCACCTTCTTTGACATAAATAATAAATTCAGTACTTCTTGTATTTACATTATCAACGACGTAATTTGTACTACTATTATTGGATAGAGCATATGTCGTAGTAGTAATGTCAGCTTCATTGTCAGTTATAGTGCCTCCGTCCCATGAAGTGTCTTGGTTGATCCAATCTATGGTATTGAAAACTAGCTTATCAATAGAAGTTGAGGAGGCTGTTCCATCCATAACCGATGTCATTAAAGCTTTAAGTTCTGAAACACCAGCCTTAGCAAAATGTGAATGAGAATTTGAAGAGTTTGCATTTATTTTTTGCATGTAAGCTGATATGCCAGCAGAAAGATCTACTAATTGGTCGCTTGTTGGAGCAAAGTCAGTATCTTCAGATAAACTCGTCAACATATCTTTTATGAATGTAGTGTCTCCTAATGAAGTCTCTGAACTTGATCTATTTATAAGAGCTTTAGCAACTGTATTTCCAGGACTATCAGATGAAAAACTATAGACTCCATTTAATACTTCATTAAGAACTAACAATTGAGTATTAACTACAGCAGCCTTATTTAAAATTGAGTTATCCAAATTTGAAAAAGGATTGTTAAATCGAATCATAAACGATGAGTCCAATCCAAGTTTTGTTTTGAAAGTATCATAGTCAGTGCTTTTGTTATATTCATTCATTAATGAACTGATAGGCGAAACAACAATAGATTGATCAGTAACAGGTTGACTCAAGGCGAGACTATCACCCTCACTAAATTGAAGATTTGTAACAGGGTCAAATCCACCTTCGCCTCGGAGGACTCCAGTTACGCTTGAGTCAACTGTTATTGAAAAGGTTCCATCTTGAGCTGTTGTTGCAGTTGTAGCTCCAGTGCATGTTCCAGCAGTCGCTTCAATACAGACAGTTGCGCTTTGAATAGGTCCAGCACCTATGTATGTTCCATCATATGATGCAGATGTCGCATTATCAGATGAATCATCCGTTACGGTAACAGTAAAATTTTTTGAATCTGATAATGTACCGTCAGAAACCATTGCAGTTATTTCATAAACATTATTTGTGTCGGAATCACTTGGATTTTCAAAATCTGGAGCATTGTTAAATGTAACTACGCCAGTCATGGAAATACCAAAAAGACTGCTATCAGTCCCAGAAATTGAGTATGTTATTGTGTTTCCATCAGGATCCTCTGCATTAACTGTAAAAGCTGATGTCTGGTTTTCAAGAACACTAATGTTAAAAACT
>CACBPP010000008.1 GCA_902541175.1 uncultured SAR86 cluster bacterium | reverse complement strand
TTACCTGGGCATCAACTGACTCAACATCGTGTGCTGCTTCTGGAGCTTGGAGTGGATCAAAAGCATCAAGTGGAACAGAAACTGTCACTATTGAAAATGTTGGGAGCCTGTCGTTTAATTTAAACTGTACTGGTTCTGGGGGATCATCAGGCATATCGACTGTAACTGTTGAAGCATACAGAAATGTTCAAGGTATTGTTGCAGATGGATATATATCAAACTCTTCAGTTTTTGTTGATAAAAATGAAAACTTCACACTAGATGACGATGAAGCTAGAACTTCTACAAATAATGGAGGTGCTTTTGGAAGTTTAAAATATTCAAATGGAACAATTATTAGTCTTGGAGGGACTGACCTTGATACCCAAATACAACTCGATAACTTCTTACTTACGCATACTTTATCAGGTCTCAAGACTCCATTAGTTATAACACCGGTAACATCTATAGCATCTTTTATGGACTCTCCTTCTAATATAAACGCGGCATTAGGCATTGATGCAACGATCGACATTTCTGTAACTGATCCGGTGGCTAATAAAGGTGATGGTGGTATGAATGATTATTACTACGAAAAAGGTAATCAATTAACTGTTTTAGCACTAGCACTACAAAATATATCCAACAATATGAATTCAACTTCAGACAACTCAAAAGATTATTTCAAAGCTATTAGTGAAGAAATAGAAGAAGAATTCTCAAGCTCCTCAGAAAGAGTTGATCTTGAAGATAAGACGTTCTTAGCAAATGTAATTGAAAATGTTGTAGCTGCTAAATCTATTTCAATATCACAAGATGGCAAGTCATCAATAGCAACTGCCTTATCAGCTGTCCTTCCATATGTACAAGTAAAATCTAATAATAACTTGACTACTTCTATCGTGAGATTTAGTTTGTCAACATTTCAAAATGATATAAAGTCATTTGCTAATGGCACTGCAGTAACAGGACTTAAAAATACGTATATTAATGATCTTTCAAACTACATTGCAAATGATCAATCATTATCAGCTAGTGATATTGAACCAAATATTTTATTGGTAAATGACACATTTAGCGCTGTCGAGGACACACCATTAACACTTAATGTACTTCAAAATGATTCATTTAATCCAAATCAATCATTTTCAATATCATCGATTTCATCAGCATCCAATGGATCAGTTTCAGTAAGTGAGAATGTTATAACTTACTCACCAAGCTTAAATTATTTCGGTGATGACTCATTTACTTATACAGTTGTTCAAGGTTCTAAATCTGCAACTGGAACTGTATCTTTAAATGTTAGCGGTGTTGATGATCCTCCATCTTTAAATATAAGTACGTCTATTAGTGTTGATGAAAACACAACCCCAAGCTTTACAGTTGCTCTAGCAACAGACGTAGATGGAGAGGCACAATCACTAACAATGTCAGGAACTGACGCAGAGGATTTTGATTTATCCTCATCTAATGTTCTTACATTTAAAACAGCTCCAGACTTTGAAACTAAATCTACCTATACCGTTACATTTACATTATCTGATGGCACTACTGAAGTTAATGAAGATGTAACGTTTACAATCATTGATATAAATGAACAGGTTGGTTTCCAAGTTCTTAAACAAATTGAAGTTATTAAAACAGTAGACTAATTATGAAAAATATAAATAAAAAAATAGCACTAATACTTACACTATCATTGACAGTAAATGCAACTGATTATGATAATGCAGAATTTGAAAATTATGTCAGTGGACAAGGCGTCAATGACGTTATAGCTACAGCTCAATTAATTGTTTGTAAATTAAGTAAATTGGGTACAAAAGAATTAGCCGGTGATGGTTCATATAAAGCTACAATATTTGCTGATGAATGTACTGAAACTGGGGGGTCAAATGACTCCTCTCAAGGAACTACGGCCCCAACAAGTTCACAAAATGCCGGATCAAATACAGGTTCATCTGGTTCGCAAGAGTCATCTAATCTTCAAAAGGAACTTGAAACAGTATTTGTTAATACTGGATTTATTTCAGCAGATACTCAAACGACAAAAGCTTGGGTTATAAATGACAAACCATGGGATGATCAATCAAATCCAGAACCCAAAAATATTGTTTATTTGCTTAACGAACAAACAAAACCTGCTGATGAAAATTCAAAGTTTGGAAAGTTTACATTAAGATTTCAAGCATCAACATATGGAAATAAACAAGAAGATTTGCCTGAGTGGTATCAGTGTCCACCTGAAAACTCTAGAGATTATAAACACAGCTGGTGTTCAGATGGTGCTGATTTAGGAAGAGGACTATTGCTTGCAGATGATGGTCTCATTAAGTTCAAAAGTGAATTACAAGGTTCAGAGCAACAGAATATGGTTGCGCAATATTCCGAGAATGGAGATATTGCAGGTGTATACTCAAAACAAACTGGTTTTCAGGATGAATCCCTAAGAGATCCAAATTGTGATGGGGCAGAGGACTGGTGGGAGTGTCAACCACAAGAATATAGAGATTCCAATACTTCAATATTAGGTATATTTGCATTCGGCATTTCAAATAATGACAAAACATATTGCACAAAGATGTCAGAACTTTATAAAGTTGATTGGAGTATTTATGATGAAGAGACTGATGGCCCAACTCTTACCCCTTATACATTAACTGGTGAGCCACTACAAAGATTGGGTAATGAAGGCTGGGATGTAAATGAGAAATGTTTTTCCATTGATAAAGATGATGCTATAACTAACGTTTTTGATTATGGAGTCTTTAATGAAGATGGATCAGCCATGTCTGATGAAAATCAATCATTTCCAATAAAAGCTACTGTTACAGTCAACGAAGTAGATAGGAAAGTTCATGGATATGCATCATATTGGGGGGTTCATGTGCAAGATGAGTATCAAAACTTAGTTAATGAAAATACTCAATGGACTAAAGATAATGATTCAGATTCAACTGAAGTCTATAAAGTTACACCTAGGAAATTACAAGTTAGAAAAAGTGAGAAGAAATTTGTTGCACTTAATGAGCTTGATGGTTTGTCATTAAATTTTTGGACTAATGATTCATGGTGGTCTGAAGAATATCAAAAACTTGGATTTGCTGCAGTTGATCCATGGGAGGGAAAAATACAATTTAAAACTAATAAAGCTACGTTTACAGATTATAACAATGGCTCTGCGAGTGATCCTTTAACTTATGGGCTATATGGTTATCACGACGGTGCTGATGCCTATATTGCGAATTTGGTTGGAGCAAAAATTGATAAAGATAATTTAACTAAAATTCTTGAAAATGACCCAAGTGATCCTGGTAAACCTATGGGTTTAACAATGGAGTTTTCAGAATTTCCTGATTATTCAAATTACCCAAATGGAGAAAGAGAAACATATGTTGCAATTATTTTATGTACTGGATCATCAATAGACTACACAAGAAGAACTGTATATGACGCAAATCAAATTAACATTAAATCTGATCAATTATGCCTTAGTGTTGGAGGGCATCTAATGCAAGAATCAGATGGAACTACATTGACATTAAGCACAAAGACAAGAGCTGATAATGGTTCCTATAGTGCAATGTTTAAAGATGGAGAAACTGGCACACGCTTATATTTTGATTCCAGTAATTGGAATAATAGTGGGCGTGTTTATGACTTTATTGTTCAAAAAACAGGTATTGAAAGACCAGCAGCTATGGAAATTAAACTAAGTAATTTGCTAAGTGCGTTTGGTGCTTTATCTCAATTTGATAACGATGGAGGTGACATCAGCAGAGGACTAAAATCATTTTTAAATTATTCAGATACATTTACTTATCTAGTTTCTAGATATGAGGATGTTTATGACCACCAAGGCAATCCATTTAATAATATTTATGGAACATTTGAAACAACTTCAGATCCACTGCCGGCTATTTTTGTTGATGATTTAAAAACCACTGAACCATCTGATGCTGGAGCTTCACCATCCGCAGAAACTCTTACAGTTAGTTTATCAAAAGTTCAAGGATCAGACGTGACATTTGATTATTCAGTTTCATCATCAAGTACTGCCACGTTGGATTCAGATTATGAAGGATTATCATCAGGCACTGTAACTATTCCAGCAGGTCAAACTGCGGCAACAATTTCGTTTACTCAAATAGCGGATACTGTTGCAGAAGGATTAACTGATGAAACTATAATTATTGATTTAAGCAACCCCTCATCAGGAACTGTTCTAGGTAGATCATCGGCAACTGTATTTATTTTTGATAACGACACTAATAGAGTTGTTTATGACGATTATTCAGGTACATATAGCGCTGATAATGAAACTTTTACCGTAACTGAGGGTTTAAAATTTTCACCAACTTATTCAAAGACTACCTTACCAGCTCCTATTACATTTACATTGACAGACTGGCTTACTCACATGAAAAAAACATATGATGCGGGTACAGAATGGGAAAGAACTGAATATAGAGAAATGAATGTGTGGTCTCCAGATACAAATTCAAGTTATACGATTGGAAGAAAAGCATTTGAAAATCCTACTTCTTCTACAAAAGAGAATGGTGTCTCCACCATTGAAGACTCTATTGTTGCTGCAAGTGAACTTCCAGCGGAGCTATATTGCATTGATAGGTGTGTAACAAGTACATTGTTAAATGCTCACTATACAGATGTCAAAAATCAAGCTGATCCAGCAGGTGATGCAACTTATACGGGTTCTATTTCATCTGCATCACCCTCACCAAATGCATCAACAGGACCCTATATTAAAGAAGATATGACAGTCAAAACCGTATACAACGAAGGAACTGAAAATGAGTACACTGAAGAAAGAGATTATCGTAAAGGTGAGTGGGTTGATAGTGTTGTTGCTTCTGAAATGTATAAATATACAGTTGAAAACGGTTTAGTAAAAGATATGGATGGAAATGTAATGTCTTTAAATGTTGATTGGGGAGTTGCAAGACCTGAGGAAAAAATAAGAATTGCTGGCGGCTCATACTATACAGCTCTTGAAGGGTGGAGAAATGAAACATCATGGGGTGTTGGATCTTGGGACTTAGTTGACGCTGCTACACTTCCAAAAATGGAATGTACATATTCCATTGATGGAAATGGCGATAAAGTATATGCAAATGTTAATCCTCAGTATACAGTTGCTAATGGTAAAGCACTTGAAACTAGATATTGTGCTTCTCGAAGGTGGGAGAGTAACGATATTTTAGTAAGATATAGTATTGAATTTCAGACATATCCAAATTACGAAATTTTTGATTCAACTGGAGCAAATGTGGTATTCAATCCACCAAAAAGACTTTATTTCACTGCACCAAATGATACTTCAACTTTCGGAGATGATGCCGGTAAAAAGTTTATCCTAGATTATCATGGTGATCATTTAGGAGGTATACCCGGAAGTGTTATAGATATTGAAACGGGAGTGAATTATGGTGAATATGTAACACAATGGAAAGATACATATAGATGGGTACCAAGATTCACTATCCCAGATGGAACTCTATTAACTGAAAACACATCAGATAAAAAATATAAAGTTAAAAAACTCCGTGGAGAAGAGTGGCTTGGTAAAAAAGATGAGGCGATTGGATCACTTGCATCATTGTTAAGTTCAAAAACAAAATCTGATCTCTTAACCAATAAAGATCTTAGATTTGAGGTAAGTGTTCGTGAGGAACAATGGTGGCAGTGTTCTTTAACCACTACTGAAACTTTTACAGATGGTGATGGCAATACATATGAATCGGAAGTAACAGATTGGGAGCTTTGTTATTCCGAGCAATATATCGATGATACTTCTGTATGGACACTTGATAGAAGCTTTGATGATTGCAGAGGCCCTATCGAATGGGAGAAAGACAGAATTAGAGGATGGATTGAGGATGATATTGCTTCCGCTGCAGCTAATGGCCAGACTTACACTGGACCAACAACCTGGGAAGAATATATTGCACAAAATCCTGAAAATTGGCAATATTTATTAGATCGTATTGAAGAGTGTAAGACTATCGGAAATATACCAACATCATTAATTAATGGCGGTGACCCATCAGTAATTAATGGTGAAATTGTATTTGATCCAACGCCATAATTTACAATTCAATTGAGTGTTAAAAGTTTAATTTATAATTTTTAACACTCAATCCTTTTAAAAGTAGTTGTGTCTAAAATTTTTAACCTTCAAAACTCTTTCATCATAACTTTAATAATAAGTTTATTATTTTTAATAATATTCTATCTTTTAAGTTACTTTCAATTAATACAATCTCAAGATTCATTAAGTTTCATAGGTGAGGCATCTAGATGGTGTGAAAGAATAAGTGATGGACCTTTTAGAGAACCTATCAACACACTTAGTAATTTAGGTTTTATTTTCGTAGGTTTATACATTCTATATAAATTAACTAATGAAAAATCATTTAATGAATTTTCAGGTATTAATAAAATTACTGTTACCTACGGAGTGGCTGTAGTTTATTTGGGTCCTGGGTCAATGATGATGCATGGTACTAATACAGAATGGGGTGGATGGGCTGATAATCTTAGTATGGTGATGTATATAGTTATTCCATGGCTCTATAACATATATAAAATGTCTAATTGGTCAGTGGATACTTTTTTAAAAATATACATATCCATAGTTATCTTTTATGCAGTTATGAGAGGTCTATTTGGTTATGAAATGGGAATTGGTTTAGATTTATTTGGTGTATCTATTGGATTATGGGTAATAAGTGAATTTCTATATAGATTTTGGACACCAATGATACGATTTTTATCAGGATTTGTTGGTTTTTTAGTTTTAATGATATTTGGAATCTTCCCCATGGAAGTTTTTATAAATATAAATGAATATTGGTGGGTTATTTTATTTTGGTTACCTGGAGTACTAGCTTATAAAAAACCAGATGGTAAAAGAACTTATAGATGGTTTTTTGCAGGTATGATTGCGTACCTTAGTGCTTTTGCTATTTGGTTGACGGGCGTGCCTGATAGTGAATCATGTAATCCTGATGCATTTATTCAAGCTCATGGAATATGGCATTTATTAACAGCACTCTCAACAATATTATTTTTTTATCATTATAGATCAGAAAGATTAGTTTAAAATTTTTTCACAACCACTACCATTGATTAAGTTTAGTGTTGCTTTTTTATCATCGGATGATAATTTATTGAATTCATCTTTAATCCAATTTAGACACTTTACTTGATATGGAAATGTTTTTTGTTTCCAAATTTCTCCATCTATCGAAGTTTCCCAAACCTCATCACCGTTTTCATAAGCATTTGCGTTAGCAATTAGACATGGAATATAAACTTTTCCAACCTCATTAAATATTTCAATTAGTGAAATAGGAATGCTATCTATATCAAGCCATCCATAATTATGATCTTTAAAGTAGTTTAATTTATTTTTATTTTTTACTTCGTTAGATTTCACTCCAAAAAACTCACCAATTCCTCCACTATCATGTAAACCTGACAAATCTGACATTATATTTACCCATGAAACTGTTCTTGGTGATTGTTTATATGCGATATTTCTGGGTGTTGGGTCAAATCCAACTAGTTGGGTAAGTTGACCATATAAACCAAAATCTGATGATGAAGGTCGCTGTCCAAACATGAATGGTAAAAATTTAAGATGATTTTCCATCAATGATAAGTATCTTTTATAACTTTGATCAATGAGTTTTGCTGTATCATCATTTGAACCAACAACCCATAACCTATTAATTTGCCTGTCAGCAATAACATCACCAAATTGATTCATAGATTCGTCATCTATATCTATTTTATGTTGAAGTACTAACATTTTTTTTGCATTATCTGCATCCTCATTAAAATACCACCTGTAATGAAACATATATTTGGTTGTCCACTCATCTGCAAAATCTTCTAGCAAGTAATTGAGAAAACTTAAAATAGGTGAGGGAGGTATTACAGATTTTTCTTTATACAATTCTTCAAGATATCTTATTATTGGTGTTGTATCAGTCCTGCAAATATCAGTACCTTTATCACCTTTAAATACCATTGTGGGTAATAAAACAGGCTTTGGGGGTTCAATATTAAGAAATGATAAATTCTGAACTACATCTCCCCATGAAACAGAGTATGGAATATTTCTATACCTCAGAAGAGATAGCATTTTTTGTGTATACGGAGATCCAACATTTCCGAATACCTTTATAGGATCTTTCATTAGATCTTATTCTATTGGATTTCCAGCCTCATCACCAAGTTTGATTGCTTTTTGAAATGCTTCTCTAGTTTCAATATTAGAAACATATTTTTTAACATTAGTCATTTCATCATTTACACAGCCCAATCTGTTTGCCATATAACAAGAATGCCCTAACATACAATCAGCTGCTGAAAATTCACCAATCAAGTAATCTTTTCCATCTAAAAAATCATTTACTGGAGATAATGATTTTGAAAGTAAATTTTTGGCTTGATTTAAAACAGTTTCATCTCTTCTGTCAGGTGGTAGCAATACTGTTTGAACTACGATTTGATTCATCGGAGGCATTACCATTCCCTCACAGAAATGAAACCATTGCAGATAATATGGATATTCATCAGAATTTATATCAGGTTTGAGTTTACCGTCACCATATTTATCAAGTATGTATTGAATAATTGCACCAGATTCAAATATTGAAATATCTCCATCTTCTATGACTGGAACTCTACCTAAAGCATGCCTGGATCTGTGTTCAGGAGATTTTAGGCCTTCTTTCGTAAAGGGCAGCACCTCTAAGTCATATTCAATTTCAAGCTCTTCGAGAAGCCATGCAACTCGACCTGCTCTTGTTCCTGGTGTTAAATACAGTTTTATCATAGTGTCTCCTTATTTTTTTACCATTTTTTGTGCATTTTTAATAAATTCTTTTGTCTTTTCCTTGTCATCAAGATTTTTATCTATTTTAATTTCAATTGGTACTTTTATTCCTTCAAGCATCCCGGGTTGTTCATACATAGCATCTTTCCATCTTTCCAAGTGATCTAATCCTTCAGTTGAAACACCTGACCATTTATGTGTTCTTACCCAACACCAATTTGCAATATCAGCAATTGAATACTCTTGTGCAAGCCATTCATTGTCTTTTAAATGTGTATCAAGTACTTCAAACAATCTTCTTGATTCATTTTGATATCTGTCAATAGCAGGTTGTATTTTTTCAGGGAAATACCTAAAAAATACATTTGCTTGTCCCATCATTGGACCAACGCCACCCATTTGAAACATGAGCCATTCTAAAACTTTTGCTCTTTTTTCAGGATTTGTTGAAATCAATTTATTTGCTTTATCAGCCAAGTAAATCATTATTGCTCCAGATTCAAAAACAGATAGATTATTTGATGTATCAATAATTGCAGGAATTCTTCCATTGGGACTAATTTTTAAAAAATCAGGTTTTTTTTGCTCACCCTCAGAAAGATTGACAAGTATTGCTTCATAATCCATATCCAATGCCTCAAGTGTGCACGAGACTTTGTGACCGTTCGGAGTTGGTGCTGTATATAATTCAATCATTATTAATCCTTTATAAAATCAATTAATACTTTAGATAATTCTTTTGGTTTAGTCCATTGAAAAAAATGACCGCCACCAATATTTTTAGCTTTTATAGCATTTGGTACCATTCTTAATACATCCTTTTCCATATCATTAGTTACAGGATCATTGCCAGCAAAAACAGATAAAAATGGTTTATTAGTTTTATTATAAAATTCTCTTGCTTTTTTTTGGGCATCTAGAGATTTATCTGGAATTATTGGTACATGACTTGGCATAGCCCTGCACCCCATTTTATATTTAGGAGATGGGAAAGGGGCCTCATATGCTCTCATTAAATCGCTCATATAGGGTGATATTTTAGATAATCCTAATTTATGAAAAAAATAATGATTTCTAATTTGATTATTTGATTTTTTTTCCATCATTGCTGAATTTAATAAACCAACAGGAAGATTTTTCGTATCCCAACAAAATTTTTGCCAATACATAAATTTTAATGCGGGATGTGTTTTACCAGAATCCATCTTCCTTACCTCTTTTGACATATTAAGTGGAGTAAGTTTTATATTTGATTTCCTAAATTCATGTACTTCATCAATCACAGCCTTTGGAGTATTTGGCATATAGGGTAATCCTGTATTACCCATAGATATTTTTGTAAATCTATCTGGGTTATCAACAATCATTCTTAGACCGATTAATCCACCCCAATCTTGACCAAAAAAAATTAAATCATCTAAATTATTTTTTACTAACCATTGATTCATCCAATCAACTTGATTCTGATAACTATAATCATTTCTTGAGGCTGGTTTATCTGACTTGCCATATCCAACCAAATCGGGTGCAATTACTCTTATTCCAGAATCATTAAGGATAGGTATCATTTTAGAGTATAAATAACTCCAAACTGGTTGGCCGTGCATCGCTAACAAAATTGGACCGTCAGATGGACCTTCATCAATATGATGAATTCTTATTTCTGTTCCATCATCTGCAAAAATATTTGTGTATATTGGATCAAATGGGTAATCCTTAATATTTTTGAAATACTTATCAGGAGTTCTCAATACCTTCATTAAAAATTTTTAATTACTCCATCGTTTATCAATTCTTTGATCAATTCTTCAAATGGGTCGTCCTGTCCAAAATAATATTTTCCTTTATACACATTTAAAGGAACTCCATGATGTCCAGCTTCTTTTTGATCTAATTGATTCATTTCAATTTCTTCAATTAAACTCTTTTCATTTGATTTTATTGATTCTCTTACTTCATCTAAATCTTCTCCAAAATCAGCTAGTAGATCTTTTAATTTATCATCTGAATTCCAATTCTTAACGCTCCATATTAAGGTAGATAATTCATATGCGAACTCGATTCCTTTGCCTCTATTACACATTAACTGACCCATATGACAAACATCAAATATATAAGGTTGATGATCAGCTATTTTTCCAGTTAATGTATTTTGCCTAATTGGATCAGGTTTTATCGGCATATTTAATGGCATATTTAATTTTTTTGCTTTCTTCTTAAAGTCTCTTACAAATGGAATAAAGAAGAATATATTTTTGTTATCAAACCATTCAGGCATTCTTATAGCTATGGGATATACGATTTTAAAATTTATATCCAATTTATATTCATTCTTAAGTTTAAGCATTCTTGGAAGAATTAAGTATGAATAAGGGCTTCTGTATGAAAAATAAAAATCAATCATATTATGAGCTTCCTTTTATTAATGATATATAAAACATTATCATAAAGTATATCAATATTGGTATATTGCCAATTACCCCAGGAGGTGTGTTTATATAGTAATCGACGGTCAAAGGATGAAGTAAGCCTGAAATTAATCTAAAACAATGATCTAAGAGACATATCATATATATTAACGGTACTAAGCTTTTATATTTAATAAATAAAATTAATAAAACTAATGTTAATGATACTTGTGTTGCTCCCCAAAGCGATGCAAATAAATAAACTAAGTTATTAGGATCTATAGTATCTATAATTGGAAGTTCTTTTATTGTTGCAATTCCAACAAGACCTGCATTTTCTGAAAGGAAATGTACAAGTGATCTAAATATATATAAAGCAAAAACAGGATAAAGACCATATATCGCGATTTTAGAACCTTTGTAATCATCATTTAATTTATTAGGAAAAAGTGTCATTAATTTATTTTATCAATAACAATTTCATTATTACCTACAGGCATAACAACCCTAGTTCCATCGTCTGAAAGTGTATAGTCTTCATATATACCTTCTAAAGGTCTAAAAAATACTCTTTCCATTATAGTATTTCGAGGTGTTGGTATGGAATGGTATATGAGCAAATGTTTTACATTAGCATCTCTAGCAATTTCACCTGCTTCCTCTATTTTGGTGTGATAATCCTGTATATCGAATAGAATTTTGTTAAATTGAGGTGTTGGGGCGACTTTTCTCATCCTCTCAACAATATCTATTGATATAGCAGAATGAACTAATAAATCTATATCTTGCGAATACTTTTGAACACTCCCATCATGAATAGTGTCTCCACTTATAACAACTGTTCTTCCTTTATAGGATACTTTAAAACCGAATGATGAATTAACAGGATGATGATCAACTACAAAAGGCAATATTTCTAATCCTGGCGTATCATTTGGAATTAATTCATTATCAATTATTTCGACTGCATTAAATCCAGATACACTCATTGGTAAAATTTCCTCACCATGATGTTCATTTCTATACTGATAATCTGCTGAGTAAGCTAACTCAAATCCTTTAGTAACAAGATTTATTCCTACTGGTCCGTATACCATTAATGGTGAATTTCTTCCTTGAATCCAAGACTGAAGATGGGCATCAGGTAAATCTGCCATATGATCTGAGTGCATATGAGTAATTAAGACTGCTTTAACATTTGTCCATGGGACCTGAAATTCTTGAAGATTATTAACACTTCCATTACCCATATCAAAAATATATATGTCATCACCAGCTTCTACAAGAACACATGATTCTGCTCGCCCAGGAGATGGAAGTGGTGACCTCGAACCACAAATAACAACTTTTAATGAATCTTCCTTATCTAAAAAAGGCTCTGAATTAGATAATATATTTTTTAAACCAATATTTAAGATTCTGTCTTGTACAGTATGAGAATTTAAAGCTAATTGGCCGATAAGATAAATCGCAATAATTAAACTTAAAAATATTAATAATTTTTTCATAATAGTTTATTAGATAGTTTCTATATTTAGCTGCCCCTCTAATCCAGCATCTCTATGAACATGAATCTTTTGATATCCCGGATCCATTGTCATATCAAACATTGCTTTTCTGCTAGGATATTTAGCAATTGCAACAGCATCCCATAAATCCTCAACCTCACCTAACATTAATCTATTAACCTTACCTGCAAAAACAAATTCACCACCATACTTTTCAACGAAATTTATTACTTCAGCAGCGTAAAGACTATATGCCTCTTCTCCAGTTAGATTAGTATCACGACCATCATCATATTCGGCTTTATCTTTATATTTAAGCAAATTCACCATTGATATAGGTCCAATTTCAGAATTTTCCAAAAAACCATTTATTTGATCTTCGTTGGGCATAACTTTGTTTTCAACTTTCATAATTAATACACCTTTGACATATATTACGTCAATATATTATCTTAAAGTATATTACTGGAGAATACTGATGAATAAAGTTTTTTCAATTTTATTTTTTATTCTGATTATATTTATAGGACTATTTCAATATATTCGAAACTCTGAACCATCTATTAATTATGAGAGATTCAATTTAGTTTCTCCTGGAATATTAAGAACACCTGATGAACGATTTGAAGACTTACAAGATTATCCGTTCACACCAAATTATTTAACAATTGGCGATACAAGAATTCATTATATTGATGAAGGCCCTAAAGATGGACAGATTATTTATTTACTTCATGGAGAACCTACATGGAGTTATTTATTTAGGAAGATGATACCAACTCTTGTAAACGAAGGATTTAGAGTTATTGCACCAGATATGATTGGATTTGGTAAATCAGATAAATACATATCAACAGATGATTATTCACATCAAATGCACGTTGAAAAAATGACTCAATTAATAGTAGAGCTTGATTTAAAAAATATAACTGCACATTTTCATGATTGGGGCGGACCAGTAGGATTTCGAGTATTAGCAGAGGAACCAAATAGATTTGATAGAGTTATTGCAACGAATACAAGCTTGCCTGCAACTGGTAGAGGTTTTATGAATGACTTGAGAAGTTACTTGTTATGGCCAATATTTAAATTTACGATATGGTTTCAAGGGCCTGCTACTTGGGAAGAATTTATTGGTGGCGATGGTTTTACAAATTGGATTCGATATTCAACTTATACAGATAATATTGATGTTGGTGGAATTATGCAGACTCTTGGATCAGTAACTTATGAAGAAAGCCTTGCTTATGAAGCCCCTTATCCAAATGCTTCTTACAAAGCAGGAGCACAAATTTTTCCATATCTAATTCCTAGCGAATTAAGAAAAAATGAAATGGCATATAGAGAGGTGCTAGAAGAATGGAATAAACCTTTTTTAATAGCAAATTCAGATAATGATCCTGTAACTGGGAATAATCCTGAAATAGTTGAGCTGCTAAAGAGAATACCTACCGCACAAGAAATTGTCATAAGTGGTCCTGGACACTTTGTACAAGAAGAGGCAGGACCTGAATATGCCCAATTAATAATAGATTTTATTAATGGAAATCCTGAAGGATTTACTGTTGAGAAGAAAGTTTTAGATATGAATTCTATTTTATAAATTTATATATACAATTACTTAATGAATAGAGTTGCTGCTCATACAGGATCTAAGTATCCAATTATTCAAGCTCCAATGGGTTGGATTGCAAGAAGTCAACTTGCATCAGCAGTATGTGAGGCCGGCGGAATGGGGATAATAGAAACATCATCTGGAGAAATTGATAACTGTAAAAAAGAAATTCAAATGATGTCAGAACTAACTGATAAACCATTTGGAGTTAATTTACCTTTATTATTCCTTAAAGATGATTCAATGGTTAATTTTTGTGTTGAGTCAGGTGTTAGATTTGTAACAACCTCTGCTGGAGATCCTACAAAATATATTGGTACATTAAAAGATGCAGGAATAACTGTATATCATGCTGTCCCTAGTCTTGATGGCGCAATTAAAGCAGCAAATGCTGGTGTTGATGGCCTGGTCGTTGAAGGTACAGAAGGCGGTGGATTTAAAAGTCCAATTGAGGTTGGCCTTTTAGTTCTTATTCAATCAATAAGACAAAATTTAGATTTACCTATTATTGCTGCTGGAGGAATTGCTGATGGTGCTGGAATGGCAGCTGTATTTGCAGCAGGAGCAGAGGGAATCCAAATGGGAACTAGATTTGTTTCAAGTCTAGAAAGTCCGGTTCATAATAATTTTAAAAATAAAATTATTAACTCCGGAATTGATGGTACATATATTTTAAATAAAAAATCAAAACCTGTGATTAGGGCTCTTAAAACAGACTTAACCAAAGACATTGATGAGAAAGGTGAAATGGATATGACTGCTTTGATGAATATTAAAGATTTATATTTTGGAGGAGATATGGAGGCAGCTCCTGCACTTTCTGGTCAATCATCTGGATTAATAGATGAAATAAAACCTGTAAAACAAATAATCGATGAAATTGTAAAAGAATTTAATTCAATCTGTAATTCAATGAGTGAATTAAAAATTTAGTTGATTTAATTAATCCGGAATTTCAGATTCATCTATTTTTTCTCTTAATAAAAGTTTTTTGAGACTTATTTTATCCTTAAGAGTCATTATATATGCTGATATTGCCAGTATTAGAATTCCAGTAGCTTCATAAATAATATTAATAGCATTAAGATCTTTACTCTCTTGTATTATCATCCTTGTAAGTGCAGTCATAGCAATAATTAATGGCAATGTAACTGGTATTCTATTATTGGCATAAAATGAAGCTACCATTCCAAGTACCTCTGCATAAATAAATAATAGAAATAAATCACTTAGATTTACCTCTTGAACAGAAATTATTCGAATGATTTCTGAAGCAGATGCAAATAGTGTGGCTAGTGCGATTGTTGATAATATAGCTCTTTCTGAGAACCATATAAATTTTTGGACAAGATTAGATTCATTCATATTCTTTAATTTTACATAATATTAAAGTTATCTCAAATTTAACTTTTTGGTGGCAACAAAAGAAGTTGGGATGTTTTTTCCATATATTCTTTATAGTCTGATCTATTCTCTAAACTTCTATTATCCATCATAGGACATGATGCAAAGACAAAAAGAGCTAACATTGAAAGAGGACATAATATAATCCACAATGGAGCCAAACCAGAACTAATACCCATAAAATAAATCCCAAACCAAAAACCAATTTCACCAAGATAATTAGGATGTCTAGAATATTTCCATAATTTGTACTTCATTGTTTTGCCTTTATTCAAAGGATCTTTCCTAAAATCCCACATTTGCTCATCTGCAACAGTTTCAAGCAAAACTGACATAAAAGTGAATAATGATGCTAAATATAAAAAGGGTGTAACAGTTGCATTATTAGAAAATATAAATAT
This sequence comes from uncultured SAR86 cluster bacterium, assembly GCA_902541175.1. Classification (GTDB taxonomy): domain Bacteria; phylum Pseudomonadota; class Gammaproteobacteria; order Magnimaribacterales; family D2472; genus SAR86A. The sequence goes on along the minus strand of CACBPP010000008.1, from coordinate 21,458 downwards.
TAGAGGATAGAGACAAAAATTAACGATTAAAGTTGGAAACAAATGTATTCCAAAGAAATTTCTAAATTCAGCATTTAGTCTATTAGTATTCTTTAAATCAATATATCTAAAATCTTCATGTTCAAAACCTCTCCAGCTAATAATCCAGTTTCTAGTAAGCCGTGCAGCCCAAAAAATAATTGGAAAAAGGACTAGTAAATCTAGTGTTATTGAATTATCTGATTTAACAGCTAAATAAATTACTATTGGCACTGGTGCTACTGACCAAAAAGGATCGTATAAACTTGAATTATTGAGAATTACACTTCCAATATAAATAAACAATGTTGCATAAAGATGCCATATCAAAATTTTAAGCCAAATACTCTCGATTGATTCTGGTGTAAGAATGAAAGCTACATAAAAAGATATTATGTATATCACTACACATAAGATCTGACTTAATAATTTATTTTTAATCATAGAAAATGGGGCCATTTCAGGCCCCTAATTTATATTATTTCTTAGACCAAGTTATCGCTAACTGAAATGCAAGAATAAATAATACAAATGCTGTTTGGAGTGGTGAACCTACCACTAATGGAAAATCAAGATAAGCAGCCATTCTCTCAGCAGAAGGTGCTCCAACTTCATTAAGTTGACTCACAGCAGATTCTAAAATAGATCCACCTATTTGATTTACACCAAACATAAAGGCAGCAACAAAAACACAAAATACCGATGTAAACACCTTACCAAGCATATTTGCATCAGGACTGTTATAAATGTTGTTTGCCATTCTAAAACCCAACCAAGTAAACAAGACCATTCCAACAAAATACATTGAATTTTGTATAAATCCTACTTGCATTAGATTTAGTATTTGATATTCAGCCATCATATTTCTCCCTAATTAATTGAATTCTTATAATAATATAAAATTTTAAGTTTCGTTATATTGTTTAAAAAAAAATATATATAAATTAGAAGTATATTTCTGGCAGCATTTGAAAAAAAATTCTATGATATTTGAAAGAGGAGAATATATATAATGTTTATAAAAAATTTTATTGTACTTTCAATGCTATTGTCATTTAACCTTATTGGTGATGAATCATCGGAACAGTCCTTTCCTGGACTAGTTTCTACTGAAGTTTTCAATATGGGTAATGGAATGGAAATGCATATCGAAAGAAGAAAAACATGTGATCAAGGAACTGTACCAAAACATTTTCATCCTGCCGCAGGCACATTAGTCTATGTTTTAGAGGGCCTCTCTCAATCTAAATCATCAGGTGAATGGAAAACCTATGGAGACAATGAATACTGGTTTGAAAGATCTGATTGGGTTCATGGCGGAGAGTCAGATGCGCCTGAATTAGAAGATTCATGTTCAGATTTACTTGTAATTAGAGTTTCTGAATCAGGCAAAGAACATACAATTTTTATAGATTAAAAATCATCATTATAAAACTAGCCTCATGGCTAGTTTTATATTTATAGGAATATAAATTAAAATAGATTTAATTAATATATCTATTTATTTATGCCTTCAAAAAAACCAAATATAACAGAGGTTGTTCTAAGAGATGGTCAGCAATCATTAATTGCGACAAGAATGAAAACTGAAGACATGTTACCCGTCTTATCAAAGCTTGATAAAGTAGGTTATTCATCCTTAGAGGTCTGGGGTGGTGCCACATATGATTGCTGTTTAAGGTTCTTGAATGAAAACCCATGGGATAGATTAAAAGTTTTTAAAAAGAATTTTAAAAAAACCAAACTTCAAATGTTACTTAGAGGTAAAAATTTAGTTGGTTACAAAGAATATGATGATTCGGTCATTGAATTATTTATTAAAAATGCAGCAAAAGAGGGTATAAATATTTTTAGAATTTTTGATGCTTTAAATGATATTGACAATATTAAATCATCAATAGAGTTTGTAAATAATGAAAAAGAAAACTCACAAGGCACAATTTGTTATACAACTAGCCCAGTTCATAATGAAAAATACTGGATAAAATTAGCAAAAGATATTGAAGATATAGGGGCAAAATCATTAGCTATAAAAGATATGGCAGGACTTTTAAGACCTAATGTTGGTTATGAGTTAATTAAAAAACTTAAAAAAAATCTTAATATTCCAATTCATTTACATACACATGCAACTACTGGTTTAGCAGATGCAACAAATCTAAAAGCATACGAGGCAGGAGTTGATAATATTGATACTTCAATATCATCATTCAGTAATTTATATGCACATACAGCAACTGAAAGCTTTATATCAATGATATATAAAGATGATGAAAATCCATTTGATATGAATCTTTTAACAAACATAGCTGAACATTTTCAATCTGTAAGACCAAAATATGTTCAATACGAAGGTTCTATGAGGGGAGTAGATATAAATATGCTTTTATATCAAGTACCTGGAGGTATGTTAAGTATTTTAGAAAAACAGTTAGTTGATCTTAATAAACAACATAGATTAAAAGATCTAATTGATGAAATTCCAAGAATTAGAGAAGACGTTGGTTTTGTGCCTCTTGTTACACCATCTTCACAAATTGTTGGCGCACAGGCATTAATGAATGTTTTGGACGGTGACAGATATAAGACTTTGAATAAAGAATTTGTTGATTTGGTTAATGGTAAGTATGGAAAGATTCCTGGAAAAATAAATCCAAAACTTCTTAAAAAAATTGATAAAAATATTCCAGATAATGAATCAGAAAATATGACAATAAATGAGTATAGAAAAGATTTTTCTAATTTTTGTAAATCAAATAATATTAAAGACTTTTCAAAAAAAGATACCGATTTATTAAATTACATACTATTTAATAAAGAATCCAAAGATTTTTATTTATCATCTAATAAAAATACATACAATGACATTGTAGGTCTTCAAGAAGGCTTTGGTTTATATATAGAATAAATAACTTTATTATTTTCAATAAAAGTACATATGAATATTTGGAATGAAATTCAAAATGAAGTGAAATTAAGAATTGAAGCTGAACCTTCTCTTGAACCATATTTAAATCAATTAATACTATCTCAAGATAATTTAATTAATTCAGTTGCAGCAGTTTTAGCATCCAAGCTAAATAGTGATGCTTTATCGTCAGATAAAATTAAAGAGTTTATTTTAAATGTTTATCACAAGTGCGATCACATTGAAGAAGACTTAATAAATGATATTGTTTTTTTTAAAGACCATGATCCAGCATGTAAGTACTTTTCAACACCAATTTTGTTCTACAAAGGTTTTCAAGGTCTTGCCACTTATAGAGCTGCACACTGCTTATGGAATAACGACAGACATACAATGGCGCTATTTTTTCAAAATAGAGCATCAGAGGTCTTTGGTGTAGATATTCATCCTGCAGCTGAAATTAAGGGAGGTGTGATGATTGATCATGCTACTGGAGTTGTTATAGGAGAAACCTCTAAAATTGATGAAAATGTATCCATATATCAAGGAGTTACACTTGGTGGAAAAGGTTTTGAAATAGGTGATAGGCATCCAAAAATAGAATCTGGTGTTTCAATTTTTGCATCTAGTACTGTATTAGGAAATATCACTATTGGTAAAAATGCAAAAGTTGCTGCAGGTAGTCTTGTTCTAAAGGATGTTGAAGCTGAAACAACTGTCGCTGGAATTCCTGCTAAAAAGCTTTAAAGCTCTACACAGAATTAAGGAGCTTTTTCTCCTCCTCGTTCATTTCTGGTTCAATTGAGTCAAATAAAACACTAGACATATATCTTTCAGCTGTATCAGGAAGCATGCATAAAATATTTGAACCTTCCTTAGCTTTTTTGGCAACTTCTACAGCAATTGCGAATGTTGATCCACCTGAAACTCCTGTAATAATACCTTCTTTTTTTGCTAATTCATGTGACCAAAATAGACCATCATCACCAGACACTGGAATTAATTCATCATAATATTTTTTATCAATTGATTCTTGTAAAACAAGAGGGATGAAATCAGTAGTCCAACCTTGTATAGGATGAGGGTTCCATGCAGGATGTGATTCTGATGCTGAACCATCGTCATTTCTAATTTGTTTTTTATCACTACCTATTAATGGAGCTACATCTGGTTCGGTTAAAATTAATTTAGTATTGGGAAGTTTTTTTCTTAATGTTCTAGATACTCCAGTAAAAGTACCTCCAGTACCATATCCTGATACCCAGTAGTCTAGTCCAATATCCTTGAAGTCATTATAAATTTCTATTCCTGTTGTTTCTTCATGAATATTGGCATTATCTTCATTTTCAAATTGTCTTGCAAAAAACCAATTATTTTTATGAACTAATCTTTTTGCAATATCATATGCGCCTGTTCCTCCCTCGGATGCAGGAGTTAAAATTACTCTTGCTCCAAGAAATCTCATTAATTTTCGTCTTTCTATAGATGCGCTATCTGGCATAGTTACCACTAGAGGATAATTCTTGGCCGCACAAACCATTGCTAGACCAATACCAGTATTACCACTAGTTGCTTCAACAACCGTCTGACCTTTTTCTAAAGATCCATTTATTTCTGCGTTCTCAATAATGCTTATAGCTAAACGGTCTTTTACTGAACTAGCAGGATTAAAGAATTCAGCTTTCACATATATATTTGTGTTATTTATAGAAATATTTTTAACCTTTATAGACGGAGTATTTCCAATAGTTTCAAGGATATTTGAATAGATCATATGTTATTAATATATAGATTTAAGACACTTATTAGTAGTATAAAATGATATATTTGTTGATATATTTTAAATATAAATTTATTTGATAGGGAGATTTTATGAAATTTTATTTAATACTAGGACTATTTGTAATGTCTATTTCTTCAGTTGCACAAAATACTACTATTGGCGATGTTGATATGGGTGAAGTTAATAACAGTAAGGCATTTGAACAAATTAAAAAAATGTTAGGAAAATGGGAAGGAAAACTATATCAACAATCAGGTGCCGTAGTTGATACATATTCTGAATTTAAACTTGTTTCAAATGGAAATACAATCGTTGAAAAATTGGTTGAAGACGGAGTTGAGATGATGACAACATATTCAGATAAAGATGGCGAGCTTGTAATAAAACATTATTGTGCTCTTGGTACTGAACCAATGTTTACTGTTGATACACTTAGTGAAAATTCAATACAACTCAAATCAGATCCTACACCTGGTTATCATCCCAAACATCATAATTTTGTTGAAACTATTGGGTGGACTTTTACAGGTAGTGATAGTGTGAAAGTTGATGCTTCATTAAACTTAGATGGAAAATTAGAAAAACAATATTCACTTATAAAAAGAGTAGATTGATAAAAAGATTTAAATATTATCAGATCTTCAGTTGAGTAATTTATAAATCAATTTCTGTATTAGATCCGAGACCAGCTCCATAGATGATGGCATTTAGCCATAGTCTATTAGTACCCAGAGCAGAACCTCTATAATTTGGCTCACCTGAAAATAATATAACTTGACCTTTGCCAACTTTTTCTCGAGTTAAATAAGCTGAATTTGCAATTCTTTGTGATGCTTCAGGCCAGACTAAACCACTCATTCTTACATTAATATCTTTACCAGCTGGAATCGTTGACCAATTTATAGCACGTGCATTTTCTTTTGATGGATCATTAATTAATTCACCAATTCTTACTGCTGCTTGAGCATTATCACTAGTCATAAGAATAGGGTAGTTACCATATAAAACAGGTAATATGTCTATAGCTCCAAATGTTAACCAATGTTTCTGATCTATTCGTCCTGCAACCATTGCACCAGAGGGCATAAAAATCGATTGCCACTTATCACGTTTTTTTAAGTCCTCAGAAATTTTATCTGCACTTTCCCAGGGATAATTTATATCTAGGTTAACTTTGTTATTTAAAGCATCTTCTTTCTTAATATTGTCTTCAAGAGAATAAATCTCTCTCTGTAAATCAAAATTGTAATCTTCACTATTATCAAATGTATCTTTTAAGTGTCTTACACTACCAATCCCATTATCACCAATAAGTGATCTAGTAGCATAATTGTGAGCAATTAAAGTACCACCTTGTCTAACCCAATCATTTAATGATTTTTTTGAATTATCATCTAGAGCCCATCCACTAGGAACAACTATTGTGTTATATCTTCGTAAGTCAGCATAACTTAAAATTGACGTATTGAGCTGGCTGTGTCTGATTCCTAAATGATGATCGATTGACCACCAGCTAACACCAACGTCATAAGAATTAAATCCTTCATGACTTAATATAGCAATCTGTGGTTTTTTGAGTAATCTAAAATGTCTCCCGCCCCAATCTGGTAGTTCTTCAGGACCAAAACCTGAATCAAGGGAAACAATTGAAATATTTAATTCTGATGCTACTTTGTTAACAATTTCACTTAAATTAGTTATGTTGGGATTGTCCATGCGAATGACAGCTACGCTTCCTCTAGATAAGTTATACCCCGAAAGGCTTGCCTCTTTATCTATTATCCTTACCTGAACATTCTGTTCCATTAATCTGGCAGCAAAAGCTACAGAATTATCATCAATTCCATCCGTTGCCCACATAACAGCTTGATTATTAACATCAATCGTTTGTTTAGAAGATTCCCAGGTAACTATATTAGTACTTATATTCTCAGGAACAGTTATAGCCTCAAGACCATAAACCATAGAAAAATTAAATGCTGTTGTGTCGTACATTATTGATGAACCATCTCTTAGTACACTTTGTTTTTCCTCAACCAATACTTCTTCATCTATATCGGCATCAAATTCCATTATTGCCGATATAAGAGGGGCCTCAGCTTGTCTATTAGGAATAATCATACTTCCTGGCGGTATAGTAAAATTTTCTTCAATATCGCCTGTTTGTTTTAAAATATTTTTTACAAGAATAGGCTTTTCGTTTTTAAAAAGTTGAATATCTTGAAATTTTAGTTTTTCAGCGAGTGTATTAATTCTCGTATTATTTTTTGTTGGTAATATTACGAATGTTCTATTGGCATAGATGCTATCTCTAGAAACGTTATATCTTCTCCCTTCCCAAAAGTCTTGATACATCGATTTTGAGTTTTTGAGAAGAGTCTTAAGGTTCACCATAGTACTTACATATTGATGATGAACTGATTCCTTATATGATTGAATTGTTCCCTCAGGTCTTCTTACGCCATCTTCCGCCATTCTTGATTGTTCATATAAAATTCCCAGAGTGCCTCTAAATTGAACATAAAAAGAATACCCAGGATATAAATCTTCATGCCATTCACCTGTATAGAAACGCCAATCTCTCTCATCAAAAGCGTTTCCTTGATCTTGTGCAAATATATTTCCCCATTTGAGCAAATCTTTATCAATATTTTTATTAATTGGTTCCCTTGGTGGTCCTGTCATAAAGGTATCTTGTGGTCCCATTTCATGAGCGTCTACTAATATTTGTGGACTCCACTCATTAATAAGTTTCACTCTTCCTTGAGTCTCTGGTTGAGTTAAATATATCCAATCTCTGTTTAAATCAAAGAAATAATGATTTGTTCTTCCATATGGCCAATCACCTGTGTGAAGAAGCGATTGATCGTCATAATTTGGTGATGTTCCTCTGTACTCCTGCAATGATTTAGCAAATCTTGCTCTACCGTCAGGATTCATCATTGGATCAATAATGATCAGCATTTTATTTAGCATATCAATAGTTTCAGAATCCTCGCTAGCTATAAAATGATATATTGCTGCTAATGCTGCATCTGCACCAGAGGTTTCATTTCCATGAATTGAATATGCCATCCATGCAATTGCTGGTAACTCATCAATTAAAGCTCTAGCTCTATTACCATTTGTATTTTCTCCATCAGATAATAAATTTATGTTTTCTTTTATTTCGTCTAATTTTGATAAGTTTTCTGGTGATGATATAAAGATTGCATAAAGCGGACGACCCTCATGACTTTTTGCATACTCCTTAACAATCATTCGATCAGATTGTTTTGCCCATGCCAACACTGCATTAGATATTTGATAGGGCGCAGCAACACGCTCTCCAACTTCAAACCCTAAATATACTGATGGTCTATCAATTTCACTAGAATATGTCCCATCTAAAATAACACCCTCATATAAATCTTCTGATTTCGATGTTGGTTCCATTAATGTATTAGCATTAATATTTAATGAAACTAATAAAAGAGAAAGTATTTTTATGTGCATTTTATTACCCCAATAACATGTATATGTTTATATTGAATAATATAATAAAAATATAAATTTATGGAGTTAATATGAAAAATTTAGTTATAGTTTCTTTCCCTGCAAAAGAAGGAATGTTAGATAATCTCAAAGAAACTTTAAAATTAGCATTACCTGAAACTCGAACATTTGATGGTTGTATTTCAGTTGTAACTTTTATCGAAAAATCGACTAACACTATTCATTTAATAGAAGACTGGGAAACTCTTGAACATCAAGCAAAATATTTAAATTGGAGAGTAGAAACTGGATTGTTAGATGTATTAGAGCCTTTATTGGAGGGAGGGGCATCAGGACTAAAAGCAACAATTTGTGGTGAACCGCATTACGATATTTAGCTATGTTGTTGATTTTAACGGATTAATATATGATATTATGTACTTAATTTAAGGGGTATTTATGATTAAAATTAGTTCTATTTTAAACAGCAAAGTAACAATGTTATTTTCTTGTGCAATTATTACATCAAGCTGTGCTTTAACTGTTCCTCTTTATCAAGAAACGTCTTCTGCAAGAATCCATTTTCCATATGAACCTGAATCATTAAATTGTGTTCAGTTATCTCAGCAGATTATTAGAGTACAAAATCAATTATCTGATATTGCGAGTAGGGTAACAGAACAAGCTGATAGAAGTACTGCTTCATTTACAGCTGGTGTTACTACAAATAATCCCAAAAGAGGCTCAAATTTTATTGGTTTTCAATCTAGTGCAGTTGATCCAACTGTTGTAGAGTTTCAAGACGGTCTTCTTTTGCTAGAAGAACTTCAAGTGCTTCTTGTTGATAAGTGCTCTGATAGTGACTGGAATTGGTCAGACCAGCCTGTACCTAAAGGATAAAAGCCTACTTTTTTAATTTATATTCCTAATTCTATAGATGGGGGATATGTCATAAAAATATATACTACTTCGCATAATATATATTATGTTAAATTATATTATCCAGAATACCATATATGTTTACCAAATTGATCTTTTCTAACACTGATATTTGTTTCTGAGTAGTATTTAAGGCCTTTAACAACAGAATCTAAATATTTTTTAAGTAAATATCTAACATATAAGTTAAATATAATTATATTAATTAACTTATATTTAAATGGCATATATGGTCTAGCAATAATCTCTATTATTGAATTTTTATCATTTGAATTTATTCTCCAACTTATAGTCGCAAGTTTTCTATCTTCATAAATTTCTAATACATAGCCTTCATTATTCCATTTCATAAATTTACGTTTATATATTTTTCCACTGTAGTAATGAACATAATCAATAGATTTTTCTTCATTCCATGTTTCAATTCTATTTTCTTTACAAAAAGGATGTATTTTTTCAAGATTACTAGGACTTCTAATAATATTTAACACCCATTCTTTAGAATTATTAATTTCAATCTGACTGGATACTATCATTATTTAATTAAATTAATTAATATTTTGTATTAATTTATCTTGGTGGTAACCCATTTATCATAGTTAAAGTTGTTGAAACACTTTTTCTTCTATGTTCACTTAGAGATTGATATTCAGGGTCTGAATACCATTCTTTGGCTTTTTTTGCTGATGGGAAGCTAAATAATATTACTCTTCCTGTCATTGGATTGTCACCTTCAAAATGATCTATATTGTCATCGAAAGTAATAAACTCACCGCCATGTTTTTTTAATATAGGAAAAAAGCCCTTTTCATATTCACGATACTTCTTAGGATCATGAATTTGTAGATTAGCAATCATGTAAACTTTTATATCACTCATTTATCTAAAATTAATAAATATACTAAATTTTATCTCAATGATTTATTATTTCAATTAATGAGCAATAGTAATGTTTTGATAAATAAATTTATTTTAATTTGTTTATTTTCAATAAATATATTTTCAATAGAAAAACCTAATGTTGTTATTATTTTGACTGATGATCTTGGTTGGGGTGATGTTTCTTATAATGGTGGCCCGATACCGACTCCAAATATTGATAAATTAGCAAATGATGGTCTTAGGATGAATAGATTTTACAGCGCTCCTACATGCAGTCCTACTAGAGCAGCTTTATTTACTGGTTTAAATAGCCTAACTCATGGCATTATAAGACCATTAAATAATCCAACCGCAGAAAGATATGCCCTATCTTTGGAACACAAAATTATGCCTGAATATTTTAAAGAGATGGGTTATAAAACTGCATTATCAGGAAAATGGCATCTTGGAATGTACAAAGATGAATACCTGCCAAGAAATAGAGGTTTTGATTCAACATATGGTCATTTGGGAGGCGGTATAGGCTATTTTGATCATGCTCTTGCAGGCAGATTAGATTGGCATAGAAATGGTGAAATTTTATACGAAGATGGATATTCAACAACTTTAATAGCGGATGAAGCAATTAGAATTATTAAAAATAAAGATAGCTCTAATCCCCTATTTCTATATGTAGCTTTTAATGCTCCGCATACCCCAATTGAAGCAGAGAATAATGTTATAAATGAACTTCTTTATATTAAAGACGAAAAAGAAAGAAAATATGCTGCAAATATTATTACATTAGATCGAGAAATTGGAAAAATCATTAATACAATAGAGTCTGAAGGAATTTTAGAGGAAACAATAATAATATTCTTTTCAGATAATGGTCCAGTATTCGATGTAGATCCTATTGCTGCAACAATAGCTCCAGATATACTTGATTCAAAAGGTAACACACTTGGACTTAAAGGAAGTAAAGGGTCAGCATATGAAGGTGGAATAAGAGTTCCTGGAATTATTTACTACAAAGGTGTATTAGAAAAATCAATTAGTAACCAATTTTTCTTTTCCGACGATATATTACCAACCCTATTGAGTGCTATAAGTTATGACATAGATATAAATTTTTTTACGGGAGTTGATAGATGGGAAAGTCTAATTACTAATAATATTGAGGATCCAAAAAATGTAGTTACTGGAAATGTAATAGTTAATGATGAAAGAGCCCTCTTTAATGACGAATGGAAATTGTACTATAGCCATTTTGTATACAATGACAATGCTAAAAAAACATTTGAACTTTATAATATTCAAGCTGATCCGTTTGAGTTAAATGATCTATCCTCTGATCATCCTGACATTTTTAATTCAATGAAAAAAACACTTACTGAAATGCCGGTTGTAATAGAAACTCCATATATTAATCCTGCCCAATCATATCTTTATGGAGATAGATATATAGGCATCAATAACTCCCCGTGGCTTGAGAGAAACTATCAAGAAAGAGATTTACCCCATCCCCTTGTTCAAAGTCTTATTTTTGCTTGGATAATTTTTTTAACATTCAAACAATTTTTTATACCGATAATAATATTACTTATATTTATAATTTTATTTGTAATTAAAAAAATAAATATAAAATTTTAAATTTAACATTTAGAGGTATTATTCGGTTCTTGAATAATATTATTTTGAATAAATCCAAGTTTATCGATTTCTACTTTTACATTATCGCCAGGTTTCAACCAATCTTTTGTTGTCAATGCGACACCCTCTGGTGTTCCAGTTGCAATTAAATCTCCTGGCATTAATGTAAATGCTGTTGATAAGTATTCAATTAAGGTAAAACAATCATATATCATTAAACTTGTATTTGAATTTTGTCTTTCTTCATCATTTACATATGTCTTTAAAACTAAATTATGTGGATCTTCAATCTCATCCGATGTAACAATATATGGACCAAACGGACAATGCGTGTCCCATGACTTACCCATTGTCAATGTATGAGGCGGTCCTCTAAATTGCCAGTCTCTAACTGAAAAATCATTCACAATAGTAAAACCATAAATACATTTATTTGCATTTTCATATGTCACGTGTCTACATTCTTTACCGATTATGATTCCTAATTCGCCCTCATAGTCCAACCAATCAGATGCATTAGGTCTATGAACATCACCATATGGATCATTAACGGATGAGTTCTGTTTATTAAAAATGGTTGGGAATTGTTCTTGAAGTTCCACATTTTCAGAATGATGTTCTGTTACTTCTTTTGCTTCGTCTATATGTTTTTTGTAATTTAGTCCAACAGCCAATATTTTATTTGGCACTGATATAGGAGCTTTTATATTTATCTCATCAAATGAATATAAGTCATTATTTAAATTAATCATTTGTGAAGCTTGTTTTAATCCTTCATCACCAAGTTTAATGAAGTTAATCATGTCATTTGGTAAATTAGATGAATAAAAGTCTATTATCTTGTCATTTTTTACAGCTCCTATTCTATATATGCTTGGAGCATCTTTTAGTGTAAATGTTATGAGTTTCATAAAACTGAGTATAAATAAAAATAATCATTAGTATAATAAAAATAATGAAGAAAATACTAAATAAGAATTTATATATGAACTATCAATCTGAATATTCACCAGATGATATTCATCACATTGCATTTAAGACAACTAACTATAAAAAAATGGTTAATTTTTATACAAACTTATTTGGATGTGAGCCTTTATATCAGAGTGATTTAATATCTTTTCTTGCATATGACAATGAGCACCACAGAATAGCTATAGCTAATACATCTGACATATTAAAAGAATTATCTATTTTAGAAAGATTTGTCATGAGATTTAAGATTTTTTTGAACAGAAAAAATACCATCAATTGAAGGACTTGATCATATTTCATACAGAATAAATCCAATAGATAGATGGTTTAAATTTTACTTTGATGCTAAAGATAGAGGATTAATACCCCTATGGACAATTAATCATGGGTGGATAAGTGGAATATATTATCAAGACCCTGATGGTAATTTAGTTGAAATATTCTTTGAACATTTTAATGGTCCTAATGAATTTAAGGATAATATTTCACCTGACTTTGAAGACGAACCTATAGGAACAAATATGGATATTGAAATCTTGTATGAAATGTTTAAATCTGGGACCCCTTTCAATGAATTAATAAAAAAAGGTAATACAGTGCCCTCAGGTAAAAAACCAGTGTCAGGTTTAGATGCTGTCAAAAATATGAATAAAAAGTTTAATGACTAATTCCTTTGATGCTAGATAAAAAAATTACTCTTTACCATGCAAATTGGTCACTGTGCAGTCAAATGGTGAGAGTAGCCTTATATGAAAAAGGTATTTCGTTTAAAGAAACTCATATAAAACTTTGTGATCAATATCCTGAAGGTGAAAACTTAAATAAAAATTATCTCTCAATTAATCCATTAGCTACAGTTCCTGCAATTTCTATAGATAATGAAATTGTTTTTGATAGTGTAAAAATAATTAAAAGACTGAATCATATTGAAGGCAAAAATAATATAGATCTTTACCCTGTGATTGATTCGACTACAAATTCAATTATTAAAAATACAACTATTACAGAAGGTGCAAAATTTGCATCAACTTTAGGAACAATAATGCCTGTATTTTCGGCTCCATTAATTCAATTTATGATAAAAAAACTACCTTTTAAATCTATTTTAAAGATTTTGTTGAAGCACCCAAGACAAGATCGTAAGATTATTTTTATATCAATGTATTTTTTTAATTTTACAAAAAATCTTCCTAAGGTAGGCATTCAAAAATTTGTAGATGAATTATTAAAATTTGAAAATTTATTATCTACTAATAATGAATTTTTTTACTCTACATTTTCGCATGTTGATATAAATATGATGTGTTTATTTAATAGACTTAAAGACCTCCAATTAGAGGACTGTATAAATACAAATAAAACTCCTAAGATAAAAAAATACTGGATGAGTTTAAAGAACAGGCATAGTTATACTCAGGGGATATTAAATTATTATTTTGAAAAAGAACTTAATGTAATAGATGAATTTTATGGAAAAACAGGATCAAAGTATCTAAATATTATTCTTGATGAAATCGATAAGAAAATTTAACTTTTTAAATTTTATTTAATCCAATTTGCCTTGCTTCAATAAAAAGTTTCATAAACATTTTTTTATCATCTTTATTCATATCTAATAAATCTTCAATATAGTCTTCCATTGCAGCTAAGCCGAATTCAATAACTAAGCCTAATGCAATAGCAGATTTCATCTCAGGTGTTGGTTTATCTAAATTTTTAGAAGCAGCTAATTGAGACAATAGTTCCTTAGACATTGATAAATTTGATTCTATTTGAAGTTTTGCGAGATCTAACTCACCATCAAGAACTGCTCTAATAATTGCCTGATAATAATTATTTATAAGTCCAGAGGATAATGGCTGGCTTCCAAGATTATTAATACTTATATTCTTATTCTTGAATTGTTCTACATGTTCTATAGCAAGCTGTTTATATGTTTCTTCTAACAATTTAGCTTTTCCACCAAAATAATGATGGATCTGAGCATGATTTACACCGGCATAATTAGCTATCTCTCTGGTTGAAAGTTTTTTTGGACCTGTTGAACAAACTAACTGTTTTGTCGCTTCAATTAGCCTTTGTTCAACATTTTTATTTTTAGTAATATCCACTTTATAGATTTTAATATAATTGAAAGATTTTTATAAATTTAAGTATTAAAACAATAAACATATTAAATAAGTAAGAACATCATAATCTAATAGTGTAGAATACGACCATGTCGAAAGAAGATCAGTTAGAATTTGAAGGAGAAGTTATTGAAACCCTTCCTAATACTAAATTTAAAGTCAAATTAGAAAATGGTCATATCATCACTGCTCATATTTCTGGAAAAATGAGAAAACACTATATTAGAATTCTTACTGGTGACAAAGTAAAAGTTGAAATGACACCATATGATTTAACTGTTGGAAGAATAACTTTTAGAGGTAGATAATTTAAGCTTTTACCTTTGTCTTAGTATCAGTAAATTTTAGCTTACCCTTTTCAATATCTAATTTGATTAATCCACCACTTTTTAGATTTCCAAATAATAATTTATCTACAAGAGGCTTTTTAATGTTTTGAGATATAAACCTCTCCATGGGTCTTGCGCCCATTTCTTTGTCATATCCATTATCAGCTATCCATTCGATAACCTTTTTAGAGACTTGTATTTCAACATTTCTTTTGTCAAGTTGCGCTTGAAGTTTTGTAAGAAACTTGTCTACAATTGACAAAATAACACTCTTATCTAAGTAATTAAACTGTATTGTTTCATCTAGTCTATTTCTAAATTCAGGCGAAAATAATCTTTTAAGTGAGTTCATAGCGTCAGATTCATTTGATGATTCCGCAAAACCAATATTTCTTTTACTTAAAAGTTCAGCTCCAATATTTGTCGTCATTATTAGTATCACATTTCTAAAATCTGATTTACGACCATTATTATCAGTTAATTGGCCTGCATCCATTACTTGAAGAAGTATATTGAAAATATCTGGATGAGCTTTTTCAATTTCATCTAATAATAGAACACAATAAGGTGATTTAACTATTGCTTCAGTTAAAAGACCACCTTGATCAAATCCAACATAACCTGGAGGAGCTCCTATTAATCGTGATACAGTATGTCTTTCCATATATTCACTCATATCAAATCTAACAAGATCAATACCAAGTATTTCTGATAGTTGTTTTGATATTTCTGTTTTACCTACTCCGGTTGGTCCTGTAAACAAAAAAGATCCAATAGTCTTATTTTCATCTCTAAGACCTACCCTAGATAATTTGATAGCATTAGATAATGTTTCAACTGCCTTATCTTGACCAAAAATAACTCTTTTTAAATTCTCTTCTAAATTCTTAAGATCTTTTTTATCACTGGTTGTGATTGTTTGTTCAGGTATTTTAGTAATTTTTGATATAGTCATTTCAATATCATTTTTTGAGACTTTAATTGTTTTATCATTTTTTCTATTGATATTTAATAATGCGCCTGTTTCATCAATTACATCTATAGCTTTGTCTGGTAAGAACCTATCATTTATATATTTTGAGGAAAGTTCAATAGATGATTGGATGGCTTCATCAGTATATTTAACGTCATGATATTCCTCATAAACATCCTTAATTCCATTTAAAATTTCTTCACATTCATCAAAATTGGGTTCAACAACATCAATTTTTTGAAATCTTCTAGACAGAGCCTGATTTTGATTAAATATTCCTCTGTATTCTTGAAAAGTTGTTGAGCCAATACATCTAATTTCACCCTTTCCTAGTGCAGGTTTAAGTAAATTTGACACATCTAATGATCCACCTGAAGCAGATCCCGCTCCAATAATAGTATGTATTTCGTCAATAAATAATATTGGATTATCTTGTTTAGATAAAAACGATAAAACTTGTTTTAAGCGTTTTTCAAAATCACCTCTATACTTAGTTCCAGCTATCAAGGCTGCAATATCTAATGAATATACAATAGTATTTTCCATTATTGATGGTACTTCTTTTTTTGAAATTAAATATGCCAAGCCCTCTGCAATAGCTGTTTTTCCGACACCAGATTCACCAACTAGTAACGGATTATTTTTATTTCTTCTAGATAATATTTGAACTAATCTTTCAATCTCTTTTTTTCTGCCAATAATTTTATCAATTTTATTATTCGACACTAAATTATTAAGGTTAATTAAAAATTCATTTTCAGAAGATAATTCTTTCTCATCCGATGGGTTGTTTTCAACAGTCTTGTCATCTACTGATGACGTTTTAGGACCATGAGATAAATAAGTAACAACATCAAGTCTGCTCAATTTATATTTGTTAAGCAAAAAGACAGAATGTGATTCTTTTTCAGAAAAAATAGCAACTAGAATATTAATTGGTTTAACAACTCCTTTGCCCGATGATTGGATATGAAATACAGCTCTTTGAAGAACCCTTTGAAAACCTAATGTTGGTTGTACAGGTTTTTGTTGGTCAATTTTTGATACAACGTTTTTATTTAAATGATTATTTAAATCATCTTTTAGTGAGTCAATACTAATTTCTTTAGATTTAAAAAATTCTTTAACGTCAAAGTCACTCATTATCATTAATAATAGATGTTCAACAGTGATATATTGAATGTTAGCCTCATGAGCTTTATCAAATAATGCAGCTATAGATAGTTCTAATTCTTTACTAAACATTTATTAATCTGTTAAAGGTTCTATTTCACTCAAAAGAGGATGTCCATGATCTTTAGCCATAGTGTTGACTTCATATGACATCATTTCAGCGATCTCTTTAGAGAATATACCACAAACACCCTTACCTTTTGTATGAACTGTCATCATTATTTCTGTAGATTTTTGATGAGTATGTCCAAATACAGTTTGAAGAACAAAAACGACAAACTCCATAGGAGTATAGTCATCGTTAATTAGTACAACTTGATATGATGGCGGTTCTTTGACTTCAGGTTCTTTTTCAAGAACAACCGCGCCAAGATCTGATGATGTTGAGTCATTGTCATTATCCTGAGATAACTTAAACATTACATTCTTTTAATCATCTCATCTGCAAATCCTGATGAAGAAACAAGATCGGCATCACTCATCATTCTTGCAAAATCATAGGTTACCTTTTTTGCACCAATTGCTCTGTCCATAGATGACATAATTAAATCTGCTGCTTCTATCCAACCCATATGTCTTAACATCATCTCTGCAGACAGAATAAGACTTCCTGGGTTAACTCTATTTTGTCCAGCATATTTAGGTGCCGTACCATGTGTTGCTTCAAAAACTGCATATTCATCTGATATATTTGCTCCAGGAGCTATACCAATTCCACCCACCATTGCGGCCAAAGCATCAGATATATAGTCACCATTGAGATTCATTGTTGCAATGACATCATATTCCGTAGGTCTTAATAGAATCTGTTGTAAAAATGCATCACAAATTACGTCTTTAATTACAATTTTTTTACCATTATTTGGATTAACAATTTCTTGCCATGGACCTTCATCAATTTCTATACCACCATATTCATTTTTTGCTAATTCATATCCCCAATCTCTAAATGCACCCTCGGTATATTTCATAATATTACCTTTATGAACTAACGTTACTGACGAGCGATTATTATCAATTGCATAGTCTATTGCTTTTTTTACAAGTCTGGAGGTTCCATCTTTTGATATAGGTTTAACACCTATACCCACGTTTTCATCAAATCTAATTTTTGAGACATCAAATCTTGTTTTAAGTGTTTTAATCAAACTCTTTGCTTCTTTTGAATTTCCCTCAAACTCTACACCACAATATATATCTTCTGAATTTTCTCTAAATATAACCATATCGACGTCTTGCGGTCTTTTTACTGGCGAAGGAACGCCATTAAAATATCTAATTGGTCTTAGACATACATATAAATCTAGAATTTGTCTTAATGAAACGTTTAATGACCTAATTCCACCACCTACTGGAGTTGTTAAAGGTCCTTTGATACTTACGACAAATTCCTTTAATGCATCTATAGTCTCATCAGGTAACCATGTATCTTTTGAATAAATTTGAGTAGCCTTCTCTCCACAATATACCTCCATCCATTCGATTTTCTTTTTATCTTTATAAGCAATTTTCACAGCTTCATTAACAACATTTATCATTGGTGGCGTTATATCAACACCAATTCCATCACCCTCAATGAAAGGAATAATTGGATTATCTGGGATGTTAATCTTCCCATTCTCGAAGGTAATTTTGGAGCCTTTTTTGGGGACTTTTATTTTCTTGTAAGGCATAGAATAATAGCTCTCTTAATTCGTCATTTGCAGTTAAAATCGGTGATAATTATACTCCTAAAATATTAATTTATGAATTCATTTAGAGATATGAATAATAGTAAAAAAACAATTGTAGTTGGAATGTCAGGTGGCGTTGATTCATCTGTATCGGCTTATTTATTAAAAGAGCAAGGATATAAAGTGGTCGGATTATTTATGCAAAACTGGCAAAGCGAGCCTGGTGAAGTTTGTACCTCAGAAATTGATTTTGAAGATGCTTCAAAGGTCTGTGATATGTTAGGCATTCCACTACACAAAGCTAACTTTTCAGATGAATATTGGGATAGAGTATTTGAAGAGTTTTTAAATGAACATAAGAAAGGCAGAACACCCAATCCAGATATTTTATGTAATCGTGAAATTAAATTTAAGTCCTTTCTTGATTATGCATTTAATATTGGTGCTGATTATATAGCTACAGGGCATTATGCATCACTAAATGATGTTGATGGTATGAAGCTACTCGTAAGATCAAAAGACTTGGAAAAGGATCAAACATATTTTCTGCATGAGGTGAAAGAAAAAGAATTTGAAAAATGCATCTTTCCACTAGAGAATCTTCTTAAAACAGAAGTAAGAAAAATTGCTAAAAAAATAAATTTACCAGTATCTTCAAAAAAAGATTCGGTAGGTATATGCTTTGTTGGTGAAAGAAATCTAAAAGATTTTTTAGGTAGATTCATAAAATTAGAAAAAGGAATAATCTATGATGAGTTTGGAACTGAGGTTGGAACTCATAATGGTGCTACCCTATTCACCAAAGGGCAGAGACAAGGTTTAAATATTGGTGGTGTCAGAGGTAGAGAAGATCTACCTTGGTATGTTTTTGACAAAGATATCGATAAAAATGAAGTCTTCGTATGTCAAGGTATTAATAATGAGTTACTTTTTAGTAAACGTTTAGAATGTGAGAACATTTCCTGGATTAATAATATCGATCATTCTTTTCCAAAAAATTGTAGTGTTCAAGTTAGACATCAACATACACCCATAGATTGTAAAATATCCATAAAAGATAAAATTTTTGATGTTGAATTTTCTGAGCCAATTAGAGGAGTTGCTTCAGGTCAATCTGCTGTTTTTTATGATAAGAATATATGTTTGGGTGGAGGAATTATTTCTAAAAGCGCATAATAGCCATAGCAAATTAAGATTAATCTATGAAATTCGATCATAATAATATTTCTCCACTTGATAATAGATACCTTTCTAAAATTGAAGACGTAAGAAGTATTTTTTCTGAATATAGTTTATTAAAGACAAGATTTCTCATAGAAATTAATTGGTTGTTATATTTATGTCAAAAATATCCTAATTATTTTTCTAATTTATCAAATCAATCAAAAAATAAAATTATTAAATTTCGTGATTCTTTTGATGATAAAAGTGTTTTAGAAATAAAAAAAATTGAAAAAGTAACAAATCATGATGTTAAAGCAGTTGAGTACTACATAAAAAATTTCTTTAAAAAGGATAAAGTTTTAAATAAATATATCCATTTAATTCATTTCGGTTTAACAAGTGAAGATATTAATTCTTTGTCATATGCAATTATGATTAATGATGGTTTAAAGGTTTATGAAAAAGATTTAAAAAATCTTAATTCAAATTTAAAAAAACTTTCATCAAAATGGTCAAATATTCCACTTCTCTCTCGAACTCATGGTCAGGCAGCTTCACCCACAACAATGGGTAAAGAAATAAAAGTATTTCAAACGAGAATTGACAGAGAGATTAAAAAATTAAAATCAATAGTCCCACTAGCAAAATTTAGTGGAGCTGTAGGTAACTATCATGCTTTTGATATTGCTGAGGGTCGAATTAATTGGATTATATTTACAAAAAAATTTATTAAAACATTCAATGTTGCTCAAAATCCTGTAACAACTCAGATAGAACCTCATGATTGGATTGCTGAGTTATTACAAACAATGACGAGAGCAAACAATATCTGCATTGATATGTCGCAGGATATGTGGATATATATTTCAAACGAAATTTTCAAACTTAAACTTAATAAGAATGAAGTAGGTTCATCGACTATGCCTCATAAGTTAAATCCAATAGATTTTGAAAACGCAGAAGGTAATTTTGGAATATCTAACTCCTTAAATGATTATTTCATTAATAAGCTTCCCAAATCCAGACTTCAAAGAGATCTATCAGATAGCACTGTTTTAAGAAATATTGGAATGTCATTTGGTTATACGAAAATTGGAATAACTTCTTTACAAGATGGATTAAAGAAAATTTCACCAAATAAAGATTTTATTTTTAATGAGCTTGATAATAATTGGGAAGTTTTAACTGAAGCTGTACAAACAGTAATGCGTTATGAAGGTATTGATGATGCATATGAGCAATTAAAAAATTTATCAAGAGGTAAAAAGCTAGATAAAAGTTCATATATGAACTTTGTAAATTCACTAGATATATCAGATAAATCCAAAGAAAAACTTCTTTCTTTAACTCCAGCTAAATATATTGGCCTAGCAAAAAAAATGTAAATTACTAGTTATTTGTAGTAA
>CACBPP010000007.1 GCA_902541175.1 uncultured SAR86 cluster bacterium | reverse complement strand
ATTAAAAAAATTTTTGTAGTTATCATAAAGTCTCTTATGTATACTGATTGATAATTTTAGGGTTCATGGAGGAATTATGACTGCCTATCCAAGTGACTTAGAGATAGCTAATGCTGCTCATAAAAAATCAATTGATGAAATAGCTAAAAAACTAGATATCGATCAAAAAAATTTAATTAAATTTGGTGATGATAAAGCTAAGCTAAATTCTGATTTTGTAAATTCTGTTTCAAAAAATAAAAACGGAAAATTAATTTTAGTTACAGCAATATCTCCAACACCAGCAGGAGAAGGAAAAACTACAACAAGTGTTGGTCTGGTCGATGGATTATGCCACATTGGTAAAAGAGCAATGATTTGTTTAAGAGAACCAAGCTTGGGGCCTTGTTTTGGTATGAAGGGTGGCGCAGCTGGGGGTGGTTATGCTCAAGTAATTCCAATGACTGATATTAATCTTCATTTTACGGGTGATTTCCATGCTATTGGAGCAGCTCATAATCTGCTATCTGCTTTAATTGATAACCATATTCACTGGGATAATGAACTAAATATTGATCCAAGAAGAATAACTTGGAAACGAGTTGTAGATATGAATGACAGATCTTTAAGAGATATTACATGCGGTCTTGGTGGAACGGGTAATGGCATACCGCGACAAAGTGGATTTGATATTACGGTTGCATCAGAAATCATGGCAGTTTTCTGTTTGGCCTCTGATATTGAGGATCTACAAAAAAGAATTGGAAATATTGTTATTGGCTACACAAAATCAAATGAACCAGTAAGAGCTAGTCAACTCAATGCAGATGGCGCAGTTACTGCATTGCTTAAAGATGCTTTTCAACCAAACTTGGTCCAAACTTTAGAAAATAACCCAGCCTTTATGCATGGAGGTCCATTTGCAAACATAGCTCATGGTTGTAATTCAGTTGTCTCAACAAAAACTGCATTAAAGCTTGCAGATTATGTAGTTACTGAAGCTGGATTTGGTGCAGACTTAGGTGCTGAAAAATTTTTTGATATTAAATGTAGAAAATCTGGCCTTGAACCTGATGCAGTTGTTCTAGTTGCAACAACAAAAGCACTTAAAATGCATGGGGGTGTGAAGAAAGAGGATTTAGGAACAGAAAATGTCGATGCAGTTACATTAGGCTGCAAAAACTTAGAAAAACATGTTGAAAATATAAATAAATTTGGAGTCTCTGTAGTTGTTGCAATTAATGACTACGTTACAGATACTGAAAGAGAACACAATGCAATTATAAATTTCTGCAAGAATCTTGGTGTTCAATGCAAAATTTCCTCACATTGGGAAAAAGGTGGTCTGGGAGCATCAGAGCTTGCTGAGGAAGTAGCTAAACTAGCAGACTCGAATATATCTGATTTTAAGACCTTGTATGAGGACAATATGTCTTTGTGGGATAAGACTAAATACATTGCTCAAAATATTTATGGAGCTGAAGATATTATTGCTGATAAAAAAGTTAGAAATCAGTTCAAGAAGTTAGAAGATGATGGTTTTGGTTCTTATCCTGTGTGTATGGCAAAAACGCAATACAGTTTTTCGACTGATCCATTGCTTATGGGAGCCCCAACAGGTCATGAAGTTCCAATAAGAGAGGTAAGACTATCAGCTGGTGCAGAATTCGTAGTTGTGGTTTGTGGTGAAATTATGACAATGCCTGGCCTTCCAAGAGTTCCAGCAGCAGAGGCAATTGGTCTTGACGATAATAATGAAATTGCCGGACTATTTTAATAATATAGTTCATTAAATAGTATTTGATTATAATTTGGTTTGTAAATTTTTTGGAGAATTAATAATGAGTAATGATTTAAACTTTTATATAAATGGTGAGTGGGTAAATTCAGAATCAAATGAAACAATTGATGTTATAAATC
Organism: uncultured SAR86 cluster bacterium; assembly: GCA_902541175.1. Taxonomy (GTDB): domain Bacteria; phylum Pseudomonadota; class Gammaproteobacteria; order Magnimaribacterales; family D2472; genus SAR86A. The sequence goes on along the minus strand of CACBPP010000007.1, from coordinate 48,511 downwards.
CTGCAAATGAAGAAATAATAGGACAAGTCACCGCTGGCACTAAAGAAGATATTGGGAAAGCTGTAAGTGCTGCATTAAATGCTTTTTCATCTTACCAACAAACAACAAAAGCTCAAAGAATAGAATTACTTAAAAACATAATTACTGAATATGAAGCAAGATATGATGATTTCGTTAAAATTATTTCCAAAGAAATGGGATCGCCAATTTGGTTGTCTGAAGCGGCGCAAGCCAAGACAGGAATTAAAAATATTCATGAAACTCTGGATGCATTAGAGAGTTATGAATTTGAAAAACCTGAGGGAGATTACACCTTAATAAAGGAACCTATTGGAGTAATCGGTATGATAACTCCTTGGAATTGGCCAATGAATCAAATTACAACAAAAGTGTCTGCAGCTTTAGCAGCAGGTTGCACTATGGTCCTTAAACCAAGTGAAATATCACCATATTGTGCAATGCTTTTAGCAGAAGTATTCGATAAAGCCGATGTACCTAACGGAGTCTTTAACGTTGTTAATGGATATGGGCCTACTGTTGGAGCAGCATTATCAGAGCATCCAGATGTAGCTATGATGTCATTCACTGGTTCAACCAGAGCTGGCATTGCTGTAGCGCAAGCATCTGCAAGTTCGGTTAAACGTGTGCACCAAGAACTTGGTGGCAAATCTTCAAACATAATTCTTGATGATGTAGCTGACCTAGAAAAATCTGTTAAAGGTGGCGCAGGACATTGTTTTTTAAATTCAGGACAGTCATGTAATGCTCCAACAAAAATGCTTGTTTCTGCAAAGAATTATGATAAAGCTGTAGAAATTGCTGTTGCAACTGCAAACAGTACTACTGTAGGAGATCCAAATGGTGAATTTAGATTGGGACCGATTGCAAATCAAGTTCAATACGAGAAAATTCTAAAATTAATAGAAATAGGCATTGAAGAGGGTGCAACTTTGGTCGCGGGTGGTTTAGAAAAACCAGATGGATGTGAAAAAGGTTACTATGTAAGACCAACAGTTTTTGCAAATGTAACAAATGACATGACGATAGCAAAAGAAGAGATATTTGGTCCTGTTCTTGTAATGATTAAATACAATAATGAAGAAGAGGCTATAAATATTGCTAATGATACTGAATATGGTCTAGCAGGTTATGTTCAAGGTGATCCCGATCATGCTAGAGACGTTGCTAGAAAGATAAGAGCTGGACAAGTAATTATTAATGGAGGCGCAAGAGGAACTGGAGCTCCCTTTGGGGGCTATAAGGCTTCAGGAAATGGAAGAGAACATGGGCTTCATGGTTTAGAGGAATGCCTTGAAACTAAAGCAATAATTGCTCCATAGATTAATCTAATAGATCAGGCTGCATTTTTACAATCTTATCAAATGCAGGTTGATAACTTGCCCAAGCAGCTATGTCGTTTGCAATGAACTCTCTTGTTTTGATAGCTGTCTCATGTGATACTGAAATTGGTTCTCCTGCAGCTTCAGCCATCAACTGGGCTTGGCAACATCTCTCCATGGACATATAAAACCATAGTGCAATGTCAACTGATGGACCTGTAGTCAAAATACCATGATTCTGAAGTATTGCTACTTTTTTGTCTCCAAGAGCTTTTGCTATTTCATCTCCTTCATCTACTTCCTCAACGACTCCTGAAAAATCTTTATAGATACCTTGATTTTCATAAAATGCACAGGCATCTTGAGATATTGGATCAAGCAATTTACCTAACGTTGAGAAAGTTCTTCCATATATTGAGTGAGAATGAGCAGCTGCGTTGACGTCAGGTCTTGCCGCATGAAGCCTAGAGTGAATAGCAAATGCGGCAACATTTACATCTCTATCTCCCTGAACTACTTTACCATCATGATTAACTAGTAAAAGATCTGATACAGATATTTGAGAAAAATGAACACCAAGTGGATTTACCCAAAAATGATCTTTAAATTCAGGATCTCTGTAAGTGATATGTCCAGCCACACCTTCATTAAATCCAAAATAATCAAATAACCTAAATCCTGCAGCAAGTTTCTCAAGTTGGTTTCGTCTCTCTTCGGCAGGATTAGCAAACTCCTGAAAAATTAAACCCTTTTCCTTAAGAGGCAACCTTCCATCAGTAGTATCTATTTTAATAGGTGTAACATTTGACATAGTTTTTATTCTCCAAAGCTCTTTAATGTTAAAATAGCTTATCAAATATAGATACAAATATGAAATATAGAATAGAAAAAGATAGTCTAGGTGAAGTTAAAGTTCCATCAAAGGCCTTATGGGGAGCTCAAACACAAAGAGCTGTGAATAATTTTCCGATAAGTGGAATAAAGATGGATTTTCCATTTACCAAGTCATTTGTTTCCTCATTAGGCCTAATTAAGGACGCTGCAGCAAAGGCAAATTTAAGACTAAAGTTAATATCTTCAAGTAAATCTATGGCTATATCTAGAGCAGCAAAAGAAGTTTGGCAAGAAAAACATCATCATGAATTTCCCATAGATGTTTTCCAGACTGGTTCTGGAACTAGCTCTAACATGAATGCAAATGAAGTTATTGCAAATTTAGCAAGTAAATATGCCAAGCTTAAAGTCAATGCAAATGATGACGTCAATATGAGTCAAAGTAGCAATGATGTTATACCAACGGCTATTAAGATAAGCGCTCATATGGATCTAAAAAATAAACTTTATCCCGCATTAGATAAACTAATAATGAGCATTGAAAAAAAAGCTACTTCATTGAGAGGGACTATTAAAACTGGTCGAACTCATCTCATGGATGCTATGCCCGTTGATTTTGCAGAAGAACTTTTCGCTTGGTCAAGTCAACTAAAGTCTTCTAAAGATATGTTATTAATTATTGAAAAAAAACTACTTGAGTTACCACAGGGTGGGACTGCTGTAGGGAGTGGTATTAATGCTCACAAAAATTTTTCTAAATACTTTGCTCTGGAAATGACAAAACTTTTGGGAAAGGGTAATAAATGTGTGCCTAGCAAAAACTTTTATCATGAATTGAGTGCACAAGATTGTTCGGTTCAACTATCTGGAGAACTTAAAAATCTAGCTTTGGTGCTTATGAAGATATCTAATGATCTCAGGTGGATGAATAGCGGCCCATTAGCTGGGCTTTCTGAGATAGAACTAAAAGCATTACAACCTGGTAGCAGCATAATGCCAGGTAAAGTAAATCCAGTCATTCCTGAAGCAGTTACAATGGCATCGGCTGATGTTATTGGGAATGATGTATCAATAACAGTTGCTGCTCAGTCTGGAAATTTTCAACTTAATGTAATGCTCCCAGTAATAGCTTATAACCTACTCAAAAGCATCAACCTTTTATCAGGCGCAATGAATGTTCTATCAAAAAATGCTATAAGCAGCTTTAAAGTTAATAAAAAAAATTTAGAAGTATCATTATCTAAAAATCCCATTCTTGTCACTGCATTAAATCCAATAATTGGATATGAAAAGGCTGCATCTATCGCTAAGAAGGCTTACAAAGAGAACAGACCAATAATTGATGTCGCAGCTGAAGAGACTGACTTATCAAAAACAAAACTTGCAAAGTTGCTTGATCCTTCAAAGCTTGCTAAGGGTAGTTTATAAATTGACAGAATTATTAAAAAGTAGTTGTGAAGCATGCAATGCAGATGCTCCAGTTTTAATGGATAACGAAATTAAAGAACTACTATCTCAAATTCCATCGTGGAAAGTTTTTAAAGATGACAATCTAAAGAAAATTATATGTTCGTATGTTTTCCTTAATTATAAGGATTCTCTTAACTTCTTAAATAAGGTTGCAGACCTTGCCGAAAAAGAAGACCATCATCCAGAAATTATTCTTGAGTGGGGAAAAGTTACTGTCATTTGGTGGTCACATAAAATAAGGGGTCTTCATAAAAATGACTTTATTTGCGCATCTAAAACTGATGCACTTTTTGATAACAAAGATTAACACTATTTAAAATGAAGCAAAATGAAAAACCACATCAGTTTTTAGCGTGGATCGCTACTGCAATATTAATTATTGCGGCTGTCTTGGCAAGCTTTATTCCTGCTTTAGAATATCATCATTGGGCATTTATAATCGCTAATTCTTTATGGGTTATTGTTGGCTACTTATGGAAAGAAAATTCACTTATAGTTTTAAATGCTGGATTAACATTTATATATATACTTGGTTTAGTTTTATAAAAATATAAATTTTGAAATAAAAATCACAGTCAAAAACCAAGCACCAGAAGAAATTTCTTTATATTCGCCATTAAAAAATTTTAGAAAAACATATGTTAAAAAACCTAGAGCAATACCATCTGCAATTGAAAATGTTAGTGGAATCATTACTATGATAACTAGCGCAGGTAAAAGCTCAGCAGTTGAAGACCAATTCAATTTTTCCATGCCGCTCAACATGAGAATAGCCACATATATCAGAGCGCCTGCAGTAGCATACGGAGGAATAATAGAAGCAAGAGGGGATAGAAACATAGCTAATAAAAACAATAAACCAACAACAATTGAAGTAAGTCCTGTTCTTCCCCCAGCTTCAACACCCGCTGAGCTTTCTACATAACTTGTAACTGGGGAGCAACCAAAAAATGTTCCAAATATACTAGCACTACTGTCAGCTTTAAGAGCTTTATTAAGCCCATTAGACTTTTCATCATTACCAATTAAGTTTGCTCTTGTAGCAACACCAAGCAGTGTGCCGGTAGTATCAAATAAATTAACAAATAAAAATGACATAATTATTGTTAACATCCCAAGATTCAATGCTCCTAAAATATCAAGTTTCATGAATGTTGGCGCTATTTCAGGAGGATATGACACTAGACCATTAAATTCTATTAAGCCTATAAAATATGCAATAAAAGTTGTTATTAAAATACCAATAATTATTGCGCCTGTTACTTTTCTTACAGATAAAATTGAAATAATTAAAAATCCTATCGCAGCCAGAAGTGTCTCGATTTGGGAAAATTCTCCAAGTGATAAAAGAGTGGCTTGGTTACCAACAATTATCCCTCCATTTTTTAATCCAATAAGTCCAATAAATAAACCCACTCCAGCACCCATTGCGATTCTAAGATTCATAGGAATGCTTGATATCATCCAGGCTCTTAACTTTGTAATACTCATGATAAAAAATAAAACACCTGCTAAAAACACAGCACCTAATGCCACTTCCCAAGAGTAGCCCATCTCTCCAACCACTGTGTAGGTAAAAAAAGCATTTAGTCCCATGCCTGGAGCTAATCCTATAGGCCAATTTGCAAAAAATCCCATCACAAAACATGCTGCTGCTGCAGCAAGGCATGTTCCAACAAAGATTGCTCCCTGATCCATACCACTTAATGCCATTATTTGTGGATTTACAAAAATTATGTAAGCCATTGTAATAAATGTTGTAAATCCAGCTAAAAATTCTTTTTTAATAGTGGTATTATTATCCTGAAGTTTAAAAATCTGATCTAATGTTTGTTTCATAAATTTTTAAATTTGAAAATTTTGATTTAGAACTAAAAGTATACAATTATTTAATAGTGTTTTAGCTACTAGTGTTAATTATATTTTATTTTTAGGACATGATTTTTTGGCATGTATATTGCATGTACTTATAATAATTATTAAAAAAAGGGATCACTTATGAAATTTAGTACCATCCGACTACCACAGTTATGTATAGCAACCATTTTTGTTTTTAATTTGAATGTTATTTCACAAGATAACCAACAAGTATTTGAGGAAGTTATTGTTACTGCTGAAAAAAGAGATGAGAGTTTGCAGACAATTTCTCAAGCAGTTACTGCTATAACAGAATCTGAAATTGAGGATAAAAATATTACATCTTTTGTAGATCTTACAAGTATTGTTCCTGGTGTCACAGTTGCTAAAAATGAAGGATATAAAACTGTTATATCAATTAGAGGTGTTGGAAATGAAACTAATCAAAACGCTATAGCCGCTCCTTCTGTTGCTTATCATATGGATGGAGTTTTTATTGCCTCACCATTTTCGTTACAAACTGATTTTGTAGATGTTGAAAGAATTGAAGTTTTAAGAGGTCCACAAGGTACATTATTTGGTCAAAACTCAACTGGTGGTGCTATCAATGTAATCAGTAAAAGACCATCAACTGAATCATTTTCTTCAAAAGCATCAATCACCGTTGGCGACTATAGTATGAAAAAGATAACCTCATCAACAAATTTTCCTATATCAGAATCTGCAGCAACTAAGTTCACATTTTCATCAATAAGCCGAGATGGTTTTTCTGAAAATGTTGTAAATGGTCAAGAACTAGATGATGCATCAAGCATAAGCATCAGAAGTGATTGGATTTTTGAATTAAGTGATACATCATCTTTGAGACTTTTTGGTCAATATTTTGATTCAGATAGAAATGGTGCAGCTATGAAAGGTATAGATGATGTAAATGATAGTATGCGAAAATTATCACAGGACTCATTATCAAAACAAGAATTAACATCAAAAGTAATTGCTTTGACATATGAATCAGATCTTGGTTTTGCAAGTCTTAAAATTTTAGCAAGCTCACAGGAGGATGATGTTCTAGTTGTAAGGGATAATGATCGCCATAATTACGGAGACCCTGTATTGGCTATTCCAGGATTAGGCGCTGACGCGACTTATCAAATGGCAGAGTTTAATCCTGAAACATCACTAGTAGATACTTCAACTTTTGAAATAAATTTAGTATCAAATGAACCAGCTCTTGACGGAAAATTAGACTGGACTGTTGGCGCGTTTTACATGGAGCATGAAATCGAAAATCATATTAGAGGTTATAGAGATAACGACCTAAATGGTATTCTCAAATATGTTTGTGGAGAGCCATTTGCCAGTGCTAGTTATTGTTACACTCATGACTTTGGAATACCAGGAAGGTTTGCTGTTTTTGATGCAGAATTTGATTTTGTTACTGATGCTTATCCATCAAGAGAATCATATTCTGTATATGGTCAAACTTCATATAGTGTAAGTGATACCATTAGATTAATATCGGGTATAAGATACTCTGAAGATACATTTGAAACTGATGTCACAAATTTCTTTAATGTAGATCCTTTTCAAGCAAAAGGTACTGGAGATGAAATTACTGGTCGAGTTACAGGTGAGTTTGATGTTGCAGATGCGACAATGGTTTATATTTCATTTTCTTCAGGATTTAAGCCTGGCGGAACAAATTTAACATATGGTTATGCAGATGATAATGCACCACCCATGGTCTTTCAAACATTTGAACCTGAAACAGTTGATTCTGTAGAATTTGGTTTAAAAACAGATTTATTTGATGGCAATGCTAGGGCAAACATGGCAGTTTTTTCATATGATTATGAAAATCTTCAATTTCAAGCGACCGATCCAGATCCATACAGAGGTGGAGTTGCAAATATTCCTAGCTCAGAAATGTCTGGTATTGAAATAGAATTTACTGCGTTGATATCAGATTCGTTGACATTTGATATGAATCTGGGATTTTTAGATACTGAAGTGACTTCCAATTATGATGTTCTTGATAATGTTGATGCTTATCAATACTTCTTTGGTGAAGAGGATTTAAGATATGGTCTTAGGGAAAATGTTAAAGGTAATGAATTAGCAAAAACTCCAGATTTTACTGCAGATGCAACAGTTACCTATGAAACAGTTTCAGTCTCAGGAAATGAAATTACAACTATTTTTCAGTTCATAAGAAGAGGCGAATTCATGCAAAGAGTATCTAATAATCCTATTGTTGATATTGTTCCTGAATATCAAATATTCAATCTTACAGTTGGAGTGGATTTTCAAAATAATATCGGGTTAGATTTTCTATTTTTAAATATAGCTGATGAGGATGGTGTAAACTCTAGTATGACAGATGTTTTCGGAGTTGCTGCTACAGGACTTGAATTGATACCGCCAAGGCAATTCATGACAAGAATAAGTTATGATTTTTAATTATTTTGCGTTATTGAAGTTATAATTAACTATTCTTAACATAATTTTGCTATATTTAATATGGAAAAGCTGTTCATTCAGTCTAATGATTTGCTTAAAGATTCATTCAAACTAGCTTGGAATGTTTATCGAAGTGGTTTTGAACCAAATTATATTGTTGGTGTTTGGAGAGGTGGAGCTCCAATAGGTATAGCGGTACAAGAATTCTTAAGTTATCTTGGACTTAAATCAGATCATGTTGCCATAAGAACCTCATACTATTCTGGAATAAACGAAAAAAAAGATAAAGTTCAAGTTTACGGACTTAATTATGTTATTAGACAATTAGAATCAGAAGATAGGCTACTAATTGTAGATGATGTTCATGATACAGGACATTCAATTCAACAAATAATCAGCGACATTAAATCTGCATGCAAAAAAAATACTCCTGAAATAAAAGTTGCTACCCCATATTTTAAACCGGATAAAAATCTTACGGATAATGTTCCTGATTATTATCTTCATGAGACCAATAAATGGCTTGTATTTCCTCATGAACTTGATGGTCTTTCTATTGAGGAGATCGCAATAAACAAACCTGAATTAAAGGATTTAATTTCAAATATTAAAAATAAAGTTTAGTTTTCTAATCATTTATTACCTTTTTTTTCTTAACGGGTTTGGATATAATCTGATATGGAAAAATTAAAATATAAAGCGTTAACGTTCGATGACGTCTTACTTCTTCCTCGATACAGCGACTTTCTTCCAAGCGAAGTTGACATTTCGTCAAACTTAACAGAAAAAATTTCACTTAAAATTCCGTTATTGTCAGCTGCAATGGATACTGTAACTGAGTCAAAAATGGCTATATCGCTTGCTGAGACTGGAGGAATAGGGGTTATACATAAAAATAACTCAATTGAAAAACAGGCAAGTGAAGTAAAATCAGTAAAAAAATATGAAAGTGGAATTGTTCGTGACCCTGTTACAATTAGTTCAACAAATTCAATAGAAGAGCTCAAAAATCTTACAAATGAACTTAGTATTTCAGGGATGCCTGTAGTAGATAATGGTCAATTAAAAGGTATTGTTACAGGCAGAGATTTCAGATATGCAGAAAATATGGATTCTAACGTTTCAACAATCATGACTCCATTTGAAAAACTCGTCACTGTTGATGAAGGTTTTGCTCAAGAAGATGTTATGCAATTAATGTATAAAAATAGAATTGAGAAAGTTTTAGTTTTGGATGAAAACAAAAATTTATCAGGGCTTGTCACGATGAAAGATATTGAAAAATCTGCACAACATCCTAATGCAACTAAAGATAATTCTGGAAGATTAAGAGTAGCTGCTGCAATAGGTACAGAGGAAAGCACTCTCGAGAGAGCTGAAGCACTATTTGAAGCTGGAGTTGATGTTTTTGTTATTGATAGTGCGCACGGTCACTCAAAAAACGTTTTACAGACTATAAAAAATATAAGAAATGAATTCAACGATATTGAAATCATTGCAGGTAATATAGCTACAGCTGATGCTGCAAAAGAATTAGCAAAAGCTGGAGTTGATGCAGTAAAAGTTGGTATGGGCCCAGGATCAATTTGTACTACTAGAATTATTGCAGGCATTGGAGTTCCACAAATAACAGCAATTCTTGAAATAAAAGAAGCTCTCAAAAAAAATAATGTAAAAATTATTGCAGATGGTGGTATAAGATTCTCAGGCGATATAGCGAAGGCAATTTCTGCAGGAGCTGACTCAGTTATGCTTGGTAGTTTATTTGCTGGAACTGAAGAGGCGCCGGGTAAGGTTGAGCTTTTTCAAGGAAGAAGTTTTAAGACTTACAGGGGAATGGGATCTATTGGTGCAATGACTGAAAGAAATGACGCTAATAGGTATCTTCAAAAAGATATTCAGTCAGATAAATTAGTTCCTGAAGGTATTGAGGGAAGAGTGCCATATAAGGGATTAGTTATAAACGTAATAAATCAACTAGAGGGTGGTTTAAGACAAAGTATGGGATATGTAGGCTGTAAAGATATTAGATCTATGCAGCTTGAAAGTCAGTTTGTTGAAATAACTAATGCTGGAATGGCTGAAAGCCACGTACATGATGTGATGATTACAAAAGAGGCTCCTAATTATCAAAGAAGCTAATAATTAATGAGCAACTTATCTAGTAATAAAAAAGAGATTGATACTATTTTAGTTCTTGATTTTGGGTCACAGTATACTCAGTTGATTGCAAGACGTGTTAGAGAGCTTGATGTTTATTCAGAAATCCTTCCATGGGACATTGATGAAGAAAAAATAATAAAACTTAACCCTAAGGGAGTTATTCTTTCTGGAGGCCCAAACTCTGTTACAAATAGCTTCACCCCAAGGGTGCCTCAAGTAATTTTTGATTTAAATGTTCCACTTCTTGGAATTTGCTATGGAATGCAAACTTTGGCAGAGCAAATGGGAGGACATGTCATATCTAGTGATAAAAAAGAGTTTGGTCATGCTGAGCTTGAAATTGTGACAGATTCATTATTATTTAAAAATATAAATACAAAATTAAATGTATGGATGAGTCATGGCGATCAGGTTCAAGATTTACCTGATGAATTTGAATTAACAGCATCAACTTCCACTGCACCTATTGCAGCAATGCAGCATAAAAAGCTTCCTATTCATGCACTTCAATTTCATCCAGAGGTTACACATACTGAAAATGGATTATTAATTCTTAGGAATTTTATCTTCAATGTGTGTAGCGCACATGACGATTGGAAAATGGATGACTTAATATCTTCAAGAGTTAAAGAAATTAAAGATAAAGTAAGCAATCACAATGTTCTGCTTGGACTTTCTGGTGGAGTGGATTCCTCAGTTACTGCTGTTTTGTTAAATAAAGCAATTGGAAAGAATTTGACATGTGTTTTTGTTGATAATGGATTATTAAGAAAAGGTGAGAGCGAACAAGTTATGCAAACTTTTAAGGAAAATATGAATCTAAATGTTATTAAATCTAATAGCCAAGATTTATTTTTAAGACATCTTGAAAGTATTGATGATCCTGAGCAAAAAAGAAAAATTATTGGAAGAACTTTTATAGATGTTTTTGATTCAGAAGCAATAAAATTGAAAGATATTAAGTTTTTAGCTCAAGGAACTATTTATCCAGATGTAATAGAATCATCAGGCTCTGAATCAAATGAAGCTAGAGTTATTAAGTCTCATCATAATGTTGGTGGACTTCCTGAAGAAATGGAACTAGAACTAATTGAACCCTTAAGAGATCTATTTAAAGATGAAGTAAGAAGAATGGGGATTGAGCTTGGAATTCCAAAAGAAATGTTAGACAGGCATCCTTTTCCAGGACCAGGGTTGGGCGTAAGAATTATTGGTGAGATTACAAAAGAAAAAACATTAATCTTGCAAGAAGCAGATAGCATTTTTATTGAGGAGCTTATTAATGCAGGATTATATGAAAAAGTTAGTCAAGCATTTGCTGTCTTATTGCCTGTGAAATCTGTTGGTGTAGTTGGAGACGAGAGAAGATATGCAGAAGTAATTGCCTTAAGAGCAGTTGAAACAGTAGACTTTATGACAGCAAGATGGGCTCATCTTCCGTATGATTTCCTAGAACGCGTGTCTAATAGAATTGTAAATGAAATAGAGGAAGTCAGTAGAGTCGTTTATGATGTTTCAAGCAAACCTCCTGCGACTATTGAGTGGGAATGAAATAAATACCTTATATCAATGGTTTATGAATGACACAATTTGTCACTTCAATGAAGGAATGCAGGTTTCCAAATCTTAAAAATACAAATCTGACACAAAGACATAATTATTGAAAGTCATAAGTTCATGGCATAATTATTTAATGAAAATAATTTACTCAAATGAATTTGACATATCATATTCAGAAATGAGGAAATATCATGAAGAAGGATATTTACAACTCGGAATGGATAATATTACGGCAAAGGAAATGACCAATAATCCAAATATTCTTCAATTTGCAGATAACAAAAGTATTCTAAAAGCATCGTGGAGAGCACATAATTTCTGGGTATATGCAGAACTGGCAGGATTAGGTTACACAGTTTATTTAAGTTTTACATCAGCATGGTGGTGGTTTCTCATTGGAATTGTTGCAATCAGTTTTTTACAAGGAATATTAAATAAATCTAATGAACAGAATCTTTTAGATGCTTTGCTAAATGATAAGGGTCTTTATGAGGCAATGAACTCAGCAAAGAGATTGAGTTTCAATGTAGATGAATCTTTATTAGATAAATTAGCAAGAAGATAACTAATGAACGAAAAACAAGATTTGGATAACTTACTTTCCAAAAGAAAATTTAAAGATATCAAAGATAAAGAAATCTTTAAGCAAGATTATGAAGAACATAAATCGATAGTTGATAATTATTTAACAGAAAATAATATTGTTCATAGATTAGAAGAGATTGTTGACTGGGGGAAAAATCAAGGCATCTCTGAAATTTTCTCTGAGCATAGAATTTATGATGAATGTGATGAAAGCACCCTAAGATTTACTTATGAATTTATTTTTTCAATTAAGGAGAAAAAATTTTTCTTTTGGGACGAATATCATGCAACAGTTAGATGCAGGATGTCAGAACCGACTCTTTTAAGAAGCAAAGGAGATGGTGACAAATCATTGGTAGAATATTGGAGTTTTGCAGGCAGGCATACCTCAATGACAACTAATGCTACAGAGCAAGAAATGTTCAAAGAACTTAAAGAAATTATTATTCAATTGGTAACAACAAGAGTATGGAAATCATAGAATGCTAAATAATTCGTATGACACAAATGTGACACATCATTTACAGAACCCTTTAAATAGTGGGTTTCAGAGGTGTTCTACTATTGAGTGGGAATGAACTTAAATAAAGAAAGCTTAAAAGCAATTTTAAAGAACATATCTTCTATAGCTCTTATTGGAGCAAGTCCCAATCCTCAAAGAGATAGCTATAAAGTCATGAAATTCCTTATCAGCAAAGGGTATGAAGTATTTCCGGTAAACCCAAATCATGCAGATAATAAAATTCTCGGTAAGAAGTGTTTTTCAAACTTAAAAGAGATTAATCAAAAAATTGATATGGTAGATATCTTTCGTTCAAAAGAATTTGTAATGGAAATAACTCAAGATGCAATTAAAAAAGGCGTAGAAGTGATTTGGACACAAGAGGGAATAGTTGATGAAAAATCTTCACGTTTAGCTAAAGATTCAGATATTATTTTTGTTATGAATGAATGCCCTAAGAAAGTTCTTGAAAATTAAATTGGACTATTAAATATATATGTCATTTAATTAAATTATGAAAGAAAGCTCAGAAAACATACTTTTAATAGAATGCAATGATGATGGCATTCTTCGTCTGACATTAAATGATTTGGATAATAAGAATGCATTATCTGAATTGATGATGCAAAAACTTATAAATGCAATAACGGAGTCATCAAAAGATAACTCGATTAAAGTTATTGTAATTGCTTCAACTGGAAACGTGTTTTGCTCAGGACACAACCTAAAAGAAATTAATGAAGCTAGAAAATCTGATGATAGTGGAGAATCTTATTACTTAGAATTATTTAAGACTTGTTCCACTTTAATGCAATTAATTGTTAATTGTTCCAAACCAGTAATTGCAGAAGTAAATGGGATTGCTACAGCAGCTGGGTGTCAGTTAGTAGCTTCTTGTGATTTAGCTGTTTCTTCCAATTCTGCAAAATTTGCTACACCCGGCGTTAATATTGGACTATTTTGTTCAACGCCCATGGTTGCTTTATCAAGGAGTGTTAGTAAAAAAGATTCTATGAAAATGCTTTTAACAGGCGACATGATAAATGCTGATGAAGCAAAAAGAATTTCACTCATCAATGACTTTGTTTCAGAGAAAGAGCTCACAAAATCAGTAATGGATTTAGCAGAAAAAATTTCAAAAAAATCAGCTTCGGTGGTTTCAATTGGAAAGGAAGCATTCTATAAGCAGTCTGAGCTAAACTTATTTGATGCATATGAATATACTTCAAAGGTAATGACAGCGAATACATTAAATGAAAATGCAAAAGAAGGCATTGATGCATTCTTAGAAAAAAGAGATCCTAATTGGAAAGATATGTGATGAGTGACCCACTTGATTTAAAAAGATTCATAAGAACTGTAGAAAACTTCCCAATTGATGGTATTTCATTTAGAGATATTACTAGTCTTATTGAAACGCCTGAGGCTTTTGTTAAAACTTGCGATGAATTAACAAAGATTACAAGAGAATTTGGAGCAAATATTATAGCTAGCATTGAAAGCAGAGGTTTTATTTTTGCTGGAACTATTGCTAGAGACCTTAGTCTGCCTTTTGTTCTTGCAAGAAAACCAGGTAAATTACCTAATAAAACTTTTAAAAAGAGTTTTGATCTTGAGTATGGAAGTACTTCAATAGAAATTCAGCAAAATACAGAAATAAAACCTGGTGAGAAAATTGTTATTGTTGACGATTTGGTTGCAACTGGTGGAACAGCAATAGCATGTGCTGAGTTACTGACAAAAAACTTTAATGTTAGAAATGAGGATATATTAATTTTGTGCATAATTGACTTAACTGATCTTGGTGGGAGCGAATTGATAAAAGAAAAGGGTTACTTTGTAAAAACTATTGTAGATTACTAATTCTTCTTAGTTATCAATCTCCATATATTAATAGCAGCACTAAATTTTAAAAAAGGTTTTGTAAGTTTATAAACAATACCCGGAATTACCTCTGATTTTCCTTTCTTTGATGCTTTTTCAGTTTGTTTAACAACATTATCTGCACTAATCCACATCCAATTGGGAACCTTTGATTTCAAATGATCTAGCCCAGCTTTTTTATGAGCTTCGGTCTCAACATAACCAGGTAAACTAACCGTTACCGAAATACCTTTATTTTCCAATTCAGCTGAAATAGATTTACCATACATATAAATACCTGCTTTAGCGCTGGAGTATATTGAAGATTTTGGCATTGCAGTTATTGCACCAATACTTGAAATAATAACTATCCTTCCAGTACCTTTCTTAATCATTTTCGGAGCAAATCCTTCAATAAGATCAATAATACCGCCACACATAAGGTAATAGGCATCTTCTTTTTGTGATTCACTCAATTTTCCAATTGAGCCATTAATGGCAATACCAGCATTTGCAACAATTAGATCAGGAGTTTCGTAGTTAGATATTATTTCTTTGATTGAAGATTTTTTTGATAAATCAGCAAGATAAAAGTTTGCAACTGGATTATTTAATGCATCTTTAGACTTCATTGATCTTTCTGCATTTTCTGAAATGAGATCTAGAATCCATCCTTCTTTTGATAGATGTTTGGCATACGCATAACCTATACCTGTGGATGCTCCTGTAATTAAAGCTCTAGATTTCATAATTTAATTATATATTTTATATCAGCTTAACTTGAATCAATTTTCTTTGATATGATTTAAACATGAAAGATTTATATGGAAGATTAATGATAGATATAAATGGAAAGAATCTATCAGATGAAGATAAATTTATAATTTCTAACAAACACGTTGGTGGATTAATTCTTTTTTCAAGAAACTTTGAATCTTTTGAACAATTAAAAAATCTTATAAGTGAAATACATTCTATAAAAGAAAATATTATTATTGCTGTTGATCAAGAGGGCGGCAGAGTTCAGAGATTTAAAAATGAATTCTCGCTCATCCCATCTATGCAAGAAATTTCATTTTATGCAAAAGAAAATAATGACATGGAAATTTTTACAGATTTAGCATGGTTAATTTCTAGTGAATTAATAGCAGTTGGTATTGATATTAATTTTGCACCTGTGCTAGATGTGGATGAAAAAACTTCCAGTATTATAGGAGACAGAGCATTTTCAAATAATGTTTCGGAAGTAATTTCATATACATCTAAATATATTGATGGAATGCATGATGCTGGTATGAAATCAACAGGAAAGCACTTCCCTGGCCATGGAGGTGTTTATGAAGATAGCCATTTACAATTGCCAATAGACAATAGGTCTATGGAAGACTTAATAGATTCAGATATTAAGCCATACATAAAATTGAAAGATAAGCTTGATATTGTAATGTGCGGGCATATTTTGTTTCCTGAAGTTGATGCAAATATTCCAAGTTTTTCGAGTACTTGGATTCAAGATATACTTAAAAAGGAGTTGAATTATCAAGGCTTGATAATAAGCGATGATCTATCAATGGAGGGAGCAGCAGGAGAAAATTGTTCCATCAAAATAAGGGATTCATTTCAAGCAGGTTGCGATATGGCAATAATTTGTAATAACAGAGATGAAGTAAAAAAAGCATTAAGTTTCTTAGATGATATTAAGATTGAGCCTATCAAGAACATATCTAATATGAAGAAAGTTAAAGATGTAGACTGGCATAAACTTCAATCCAATCAAAGAACAATGAAAATAAAAAATAAGTTAAACGAAATAAGGAGTTAAATATGAGAAGAATAATTACAGGACATAATCAAGATGGCAAATCTATTGTTACACTTGATGGTCCCCCTGCAAGATCAATTGGAGAAGATGTTGGAGGCCTTTTTGAATTATGGAATACAGATGGTTCCGATATTATTTCAACTGATGAAATTGATAGGGCAGACGAAGATATATTATTATCGCCACCAAGCGGCGGTACAAAGTTTAGATATTTCCAAATAAATCCTTTGCCTGAAGGAGTCCCAGAAGCAATGATGCAAGAAATTGCAGCAGATGCATTTGAAAAAATCGGTGCTGCTCATCATAGGGTAGATACTACTAAGCATCCAGCAATGCATAAGACTGAAACTATAGATTACATAATCTTATTAGAGGGCGATGTTACTTTAATTCTTGATGAAGAAGAAATTGACTTAAAGCCATTTGATGTAGTTGTTCAAAGGGGTACTAATCATGCCTGGGTAAATAATGGAAGTGAACCAGCATTATTAATAGCGGTTTTAATAGATAGTAATATTAAATAGTTTTATTAAAAACCAGCCCGACCCTCTTGAATAACATCATAATAGCTGTCATCTAGCATAGAATAAATACTCTCCCCAGGCTTTTTAACAAAAATTTTATCTCCTTTAACTTTATCAAGGTGATATGCTTCTTCTCTTAAGTTATTCTTTTTTAATTTAAATGTTCCAGTTGTTTCAAGTACATCAATAATCCTTACAAAGACTGGTTGCGCATAGCTTGGAAGTTTTTCATCTACAAATTCGGAGAATTTATCCCAGTCAAAATTATTTAGATTGCAATTGAATGCAACCATGCCAGCTCTTCCTTCGCTTTGTGGCACTTTAACACCATAGACATTTGCCATATTTACTTGATCGAATGCATTAAGAATTTCAGCAACCTCATTTGTTGAAACATTTTCAGATTTCCATCTAAAAGTATCCCCAACTCTGTCGACAAATTGATAATGCTGTCTTCCCAAAGCAAAACCAACATCCATTGTTTTTAAAAGGTCTCCAGTATCAAACCATCTGTCACCTTCTTCGATAACATCTCGTATTATTTTTTTTTCACTTGCCTGTGCATCGGTATATCCATTATAAATTGCATTTGGACCAATTTTCATGAGAGCTAAACCTGGAGAATGATCTTTAATTTCAATATATTTTCCATTTTGATCAACTATTAATTTGTCTTCGGCCACATCATAAGCGAATAGTTTTATTTCTGTATTTGTCATACCTATTGTTTGATCTTTGTTTAAAAGATTCATAAACATGCCATTAGCTTCACTAGCACCATATATTTCACATATTCGCTCAACTTTAAATCTATTCCTAAAAGTATCCCAAAGATCTGGTCTAAGACCATTACCAACCATTTTTGAAATTGGATTATTTATTTCATCTTCAGAGGAATCTTGAAAACTTAGGTATCTACATAATTCACCCACGTAAACGAAGGCTGTTGTCTTAAATTTTTGAACTTCACTCCAAAATGAAGAAGCTGAAAATTTTCGTTTTATGAATGTTGATGCACCTGCTTGGATACATGCACATAGACCAAGAATTAAACCTGTCGAATGATATAAAGGAAGACAATTATACATGCAGTCGTCACTATTTAATCTATATCCTGCTTTAGTAATATTATAAGATCCTGCTACCACTTTTACATTTGGAAATAATGCTGCTTTTGGCACTCCAGTTGTTCCAGATGTGTATATATAAAAAGCAGTATCACCTGCTACAACTTTGTTGGTCTCTTCAAGATTTGACCCTTTAGATTGATCAAGATTTTCATTTATATTTGATGCCCATTCAGGACACTTATTTGAATTATTGTCTTCAACCCATAACAGGTCAGTTGATTTAGTTATATTAATTTCTGTTAGAACGCCTTCTAAAGAATTAGATAATTCATCACCAAATATACATTTTTTTGAATCAGATGTATTAATACAATGAACAAGGGGACTTCCAGTAAGACTTGTATTAATTAAAGCACCGATAGCTCCTAATTTATTTAAAGCTAATAGAGAAATTACAAAATTTGGCCTATTCTCCATGAATAGAACTACTTTATCTCCATGTTCAATACCTTCATTTGAAAGTTTATTTGCGAGCATATTTGCTGCTTTATTTGTTTCTGCATATGTCCATACTTCGTCTTCAAAGTACAAAAAATTTTTTTCTCCATGGATTTTAACTGTTTCTTGAAAGGTATGAGCCAGTGAGGCATTTTCATCTAATTCAGGCCACTTATACCTAATTAAAGGAATGATATATCTTAGCTCGCCAATAACTCTAAAAAATTCGCTTATTTTTTTAAACATTTAATTAATATATATATTTATTAATATTATAATGCTTAATCTTTTATGTAGGAATTAATATGAGTAACTCAAATCAATATGACTTTGTAATTTTTGGAGCAACTGGCTTTACTGGAAAGCTTGTTGTCGAGTATGTAATTAATAAATATGGTTGTAATGATGATATTTCATGGGCTATTGCCGGAAGAAATAAAGAAAAACTCGAAAAAGTAAAAGATAGATTTAATCTTCCCTCAGATATTGCAATGATGATAGTAGATAGTTCTGATCAGGCATCTGTTGACGCAATGGTTAGCCAAACAAAATGTGTATTAACTACAGTTGGTCCATACCAATTATATGGAGAAAAAATTATTACATCATGCATATCTTCAGGAACTGATTATGTTGATTTATGTGGTGAACCAGGTTTTATGCACAAAATTATTTCTGAATATTCTGATGAAGCAAAACAAAAAGGTGCAAGAATAGTTTTTTCTTGCGGATTTGATAGCATTCCTTTCGATCTGGGAGTTTTATTTGTTCAAGAGGAAGTTAAGGCAAAGTTCAATAAATATGCTCCCTCAGTAAGGGGAAGGGTAAGAGACATGAATGGAGAGTTTTCTGGCGGAACGGCTGCATCCATGAAGGCAACCATGGCTGCTTTGCATACAAACCCTGATCTTATTAATGTTCTTATTAATCCTCATGCTTTATGTGAAGGTTTTCAAGGCGTTCAACAAGATGACGACTCTAAACCAAAATATGATGAAGAGCTTGATACTTGGGTAGCTCCTTTTTTCATGGCTCCAATAAATACCAAAAACATTCATCGTTCAAACAAATTGATGAACCATATTTATGGAGAAGACTTTAAATATAATGAAATGTGGATTCAGGGATCAGGAGAAGAGGGTAAAGCTTCTGCAGAATTTATATCAACAATGAATCCCTTAGGAGATGCTCCAGAGCCAGGTGAGGGACCCTCAAAAGAATCAAGGGAAAATGGAAACTACGATGTTCTTTTTTGTGCAGATTTAGATGATCATACATTAAAAGCCTCAGTTAGCGGAGACATGGATCCTGGTTATGGATCAACTTCTAAAATGATAGCAGAAAGCGCAGTTTGTCTTGTTAAAGATTGTAAAGATTTACCTGGTGGTATTTATACGCCAGCTGCATCAATGGGTGAAAAATTGATAAAAAGATTAGAGAGAAATGCAGGACTTTCTTTTAAAGTAGAATAGTTTAAAGCTTTCCCTTTTCTCTTAATTCTGATCTAATTTTTGTAGCACTTATGGAAGATATTTCTTCATCGAATGATTCTTCTTCAAATACATAACCAACTCCTCTGCCATAAGTTATGTTGGTTATATTTGGTACAAGCATTATTTCATATTCTTCGCCTCTCTCAAAACCATCTTTTGCAAGATTTTCCTCAATATTTTTACAAACATCTTCCCAGGAAAATGGATTATCGTCTTGTCCTTTTCCACCTGATGACCCTTCAACGTCTCTTACCTGAATAATTACCTGACCTGTTTTTTTAACTGATCTTTTAAATAGTTCTTGATGACCCTTGTGCCATGGTTGCCATCTTCCTAGCATTTGAACAGTTGGCTTTTTCCAATCAAACATTTTCTAAAATTTGAGCTGCAATAGTTTCATGATTTGTATCGTTCATTTGCTTAACTTCATAATCTATCTCACTCGGCTCCTCAAACATTTTATTTGTATCTTCGTATCTGCCAGATTTGATTGTATTCATCCATATTGTAATGTCTGGATTAAAATTTTTTTTTGTTTCACTGGTAGGACAAACAAAATCACAAATTACAATTCTCCCCTGAGATTTTTCAAAATCAGCCAAGTTCTTCATTCTTAAACTTTGTCTAATTCTACCTTCTGGTGAAAAATCCCAGTCATTTGCCATTTCTCTTACAATGTCTGCGTTATACCATGCAGCTTTCAATATTGGTTGCATTCTTTTTGCTAAGTAAGTTTTGCCACTTCCTGGAAGCCCCATTATTAAAATCTTCATTATCTAATTTTTGTAATAGTAAATAGTTCGTTATTAAATTCTATATTTCCTATGTTTTCAATAGTCCTTTTAACCTTATTATAAAGTCTTGGATTTTTTTCAATGAATTGAATATCTTTTTCTGGGATTTGTCCTACATACAGAATATTTGCCCACTTTGCATCAGTATTGTGTCCAAACAACTCAGTTACAGTTTGATCAGGTGCTTTTTTAAAACTAAAGTTGTATGAAACTGGATTTGAAAAATTATACAAATTATTTTCTCCAGTTGGATTATTTTTTAAATAATCAATTATATCTCTCGCATTGTTAGGAAATGCCTCTTTTTCTTTAAAGGCTGTTTTTAAAACTTTTTGAATACTTTTCCCACCATAAGAGTGAGTTACTAAAAGCTTGCCAGATTTATTTAATAACCTCATTAAAGGCCCAATTACATTATTTACTTTTATCTTGACTGTTGAAGCTGCTCTATAGGCTTGAGAAGCAATAATTAAATCATAATTATTGTTCTTATAATCGTTGTTAAGAAACTGCTTAAGATGCCGAGAATTATCTTCTCTATATATTCTTACAATACAGGGATTTGAATATGAAGTTCTTCCTTTATCATCAATCTCAATGCCCCAGTATTTTTTAATAAAATTTCCAAGTTTATTGCCTGTAATTTGTGAATTAAAGTCATAAGAATTGTCGCTTTTAAGAATTAAATTAAATTCTCTTACTTTTTTGTTACTAATTTTAGATGCACTTTCAATTAGACCAAGTTCTGAAAATTTAACATTTGTCATTGTTACCAAAAGATTTGGATGCTCAACAAACCTATCTGGCATTTTTTCTAGAGTATTTTTTAGATCTTCATAACTTATTTCTTTACCTGTAATGAGAAGAGAAGTGTATGGATGATATCTATGAAAACTCTTAATGATGTTAGCATTAATTGTTCCATCTCCAGTTCCGGCGTCAAGTATTCTTAAATAGGATTTATTTTGAGATAGTTTTGAAATGAAGGGATAAATCTTTTCAGATATTGCTTTTTTTTCCCCAGTATTTTGGATAAATGATAGATATTTCAATCTATCATCAAAAAATCTTTTTTTGCCCATTTTTCCCCTATAAATAGCAATATAAATAATAATCTAAATATGTAAATAATGCATTTACTCCCAAGATATTTTGAGATTAAAATACCAATTAATTAGGGAGCATACCACATGTCAAAATCACAATTACCATTAATGATTGGAATAGGAACCAGAATAAGAAAATCTCCTTATTATGATTCTAATCTCAAGTATGGTGTTACAGGCTTTACGGTTTATAACAAAATGTATCTGCCCACTGCATTTTCAGGTCCAGAAAAAGAATATGAAAGCTTAATAAATGACGTGACATTTGGTGATTTTGCTGCAGAACGTCAAATCGAAATTAATGGAAAGGATGCTTATAACTTTGTTAGGTATATAACACCCAGGAACTTAGAGAAGTGTGAAATTGGTTTTTGCAAATACATTATTCTTACAGACATGGATGGCGGAATAATTAATGATGCTTGTTTATTAAGACTTGAGGATAATAAATTTTGGATTTCACCAGGTGATGGAGATGTTATCTTATGGCTTCAAGGAATTGCAGTTAACTCTGGAATGGATGTTTCAATTCATGAACCCGACGTGTCTCCGTTGCAAATAAGTGGACCAAAGTCAGGAAAATTAATTCAAAAGCTATTTAATGGCGAACATGATGACTTAGGCTACTACAAAGCAAAACAAACCAAATTAGATGATATACCAATGGTAATTGCTAGAACTGGTTGGAGTGGAGAGCTTAGTTATGAGTTATATCTTCAAGATAGAAAACTTGGCAATAAGCTATTTGAATTAGTCTATGATGCTGCACAGGAATTTAATGGAAGAGTTATCGCACCAAATACTATAAGAACTATTGAAGGAGGATTACTCTCATATGGAAGTGATTTTGGAAGAGAGCATAATCCTTACACTATTGGATTTGGGAGATTGGTTGATTTAGATCAAGAAATAGATTTTATTGGCAAAGAAGCTCTTAAAAAAATAAAAGAAAATGGAATTAAAGAAAAATTAGTTGGACTTGAGCTTGATGGCGATCCTTTAACAAAGGCTCCTGAAAATTTTTGGCCAGTAAATAATTCTGAAAAAAAAGTTGGAAGGGTATCTAGAGCATTTTTCTCACCACGACTTAAAAAGAATATCGCACTTGCAATTGTAGACATTGAGTTTGCTGATGAAGGCTCCAAGCTAGTTGTTGAGAGTCCTTATGGAGACTTAAATTGTGTTGTTGTGAAGATGCCATGGTATCAAGCAGATAAAGACACTCATCTAGATTAGTATGTTCAAGGTAGTTTTTGTTTCTTTATCATTTTTTTGTTTAAACTTATCTGCAATGATTATCGATAACCTCAATGATGTAAGGGCGAATTGGTCTGCAATATCTGATCAGGTAATGGGCGGCATATCTGAAGTGAACTTTTATGAAATAGAAGAAGATGGTAAAAAATTCTATAGGCTTGAAGGCGATGTCAGTACTGAAAATAATGGAGGATTTATTCAGTCCAGAGTTGGCGTATATTTAAATAGTAATGATTTTGAAGGCATTAGGCTAAAAATTAGAGGCAATAATAATGAATACTTTGTCCATCTAAGAGCTCCAAGAATGATGCCTTGGAATTACTATTATGCTGAATTTTACGCTTCAAATGAATGGCAAATTATTGAATTACCTCTATCAAGTTTTAAATATTCTAGAAATCAAAAGCAAGGTATTGATTTTAGAACAATAAGATCTATCGGGCTGGTTGCATATGGTAAAGATTTTACTGCTCAACTAGATATTGCAAATATAGAACTATACTAAAAAGTGCATTTCTCAGATCAAGACAGATTTTTTATGGAATCTGCCATGGAGCTTGCTAGGGAATCTTTCTTTAAAGATGAGGTTCCGGTTGGCGCAGTAGTGGTTAAGGAAAATATAATCATTGGCAGGGGAAGAAATACTGTAATTGCTGACAATGATGTCAGTTCTCATGCAGAAATTAATGCATTAAGATCTGCCTCAAAAGAACTAAATAATTTCAGACTAAATGGATGTACTATTTATGTTACTTTGGAGCCTTGTCATATGTGCGCTAAAGCAATTGTTGATGCAAGATTAGACAAGCTAGTTTTTGCAGCAAAAGAACCCAAAACTGGAAGTATTTGTTCAATAGATAACTTCCTTGAAAATAAAGCTTTGAATCATTTAGTAGAGTTTAAATATGGCTTAAGTGAAGAAATCAGCGCAAATTTATTGAAGGATTTTTTTAAACAAAAAAGATAACTATAGTATTTTTTCCATAGTTGTATGAGGAATTCCAGTATCAGAACCCTCATACTTTCTTACAGCCATGTACCCAGACTTTTTATAAAATTCTATAACGTGATTTCTCGCATTTAGAATAATTTTATTTATTTGTTTTTTTTTCGCTTCTGCTTCAAGCAATTCAATAACTTTTAGTCCAATTCCTTTTCTCTGAAAATGCTCATCAATTGCCATATATCTTATTTGTGCTTCGTAAGCATTATTAAAATGGAGTCTTCCACATGCAATTATCTTACTATCAATTACTCCAATTAGATGATAGCTCGAATCTTCATATTCATCCTTCAAAGACTCAATAGATTTACCTATAGGCTTTCTTAAAATTTTCCATCTAAATAGATCATATTTTTTGAATTCTTCAGAACTTGAAGGTGTCTTAAATAATATATTATTCATTTAATTCTAACCACACAGGACAGTGGTCAGATGGTTTTTCCATTGCGCGAGCATCGTAATCAATACCAACATCTTTAATTAAATTTTTTAGGTTCTCAGATAAAAGAATATGATCTATCCTTAGACCTCTTTTTGGGCTTTGATCAAACATTCTTGATCTATAATCAAACCAAGAATAAATGGATGATTCGGTAGGGTAAATTTCCCTCCATGAATCAACAAAACCCAAGCTTTTAATTCTATTCCACATCTCCCTTTCTTGGGGTTGAAATGAAGTTTTTCCCTCTCTTAACCATCTTTTTGCATTTTGTTCACCAATTCCAATATCAATATCTTCAGGTGATACATTAAAGTCTCCCATTATAATTAAGTTTTTTTCGTTCTTTTTAAGATTAGAAATATGCGAATGAAGATCATCATAAAATTTTATTTTCTTTGGAAACTTTGTTTCATGATTAATATTTTCACCTTGAGGAAAATAACCATTCATGACAATTATTTCACTTTTACCATATGTAAATTTTGATTGTATAAATCTTTTTTGATCCTCATCAGAATCATTAATAAAACCCTTAACAGTATTAATTGGCTTTTCCTTACTTAAAATTGCAACACCATAATGTCCTTTTTGACCCCAAAATTCTGCGTGATATCCTAATTCATTTATGACCTCAATTGGAAATTCAGGATCGTCAACTTTAGTTTCTTGAAGCCCAATAACATCTGGATCGATTGTATCTCTCAAATGTTCAATTTGATGTGGCCTGGCTCTTATACTATTAATATTAAAAGAAACTATTTTCATATTATTTTACTGAGGACAAAATTATCTCTTTCTCAAGAACTATAAAATCATTAATTATATTTGTAGATTCAATTAATTGATAATCGTCTATCAAATTAATATTATTTTCTATACTAGTATCAGATTCATTAAAGTCTTCCATTTCTTTATAGGAAATAAATTCTTCCAATCCAACCTTAAGCCTTCTTTCATTTTCAATGCTTAATAGCCAGTCTTTACGCAACTCTTTTTGTGTTTTTCTGTCTTCTAGATTTAAGCTCAACTTTTTTTTATTTTTATTTAAGTCATACCTATCTCTTACTTTTTTTAGATAATTGAGATTCGGTTCTTCACTTAAACGAAATTCATAATTTGCGATAACTTTTTCAATTAGATCTGGATTAATTTTAAATTTTTTATGCCTATATGGCCTGATTACATCCCATTCCATAGCAGTCGGATAGGAACTTTCACCAACTGTTTCAATATCCCAAGTTACAGGAAGTTCTATATCAGGAATTACTCCTTTGTTTTGAGTACTCATCCCATTGATTCTGTAGTATTTAGATTCCGTAATTTTAATTTGTCCTTCTGATAAACTCTCTAAACTCTGAACAGTTCCTTTCCCAAATGTTCTTTGTCCAACAACAAAACCTCTTTTGTAATCCTGAATAGCTCCTGCAACTATCTCAGAAGCAGATGCAGAATAGCGGTTAACTAAAACTAGCATAGGTTTATCCCAAACTTGAACAGCTCTTGAAGCACCATAGGGTTGAATGTAGCCTCGACTTTGTTTAACTTGAACAGTTGGACCTGATGAAACAAATAACCCAATGATCTTATTAGCTTCTATTAATGCACCACCACCGTTATTTCTTAAGTCCAAAATTACAGCATCTACATTTGAAGCATTAAAATCATCTAGTATTTTTTTGACATCATTGCTACTACTCTTATAGTCTTTAACTCTATTCTGATACTCGTTAAAGTCTATATAAAAAGATGGCAGATCAATTATCCCAATCTTATTATTATTTATATTAATAATTTCTGATTTTGCTGCTCTATCCTCAAGTTTGATTTCCTCTCTTTTAAGAGTCACCAATTTGGTTGAATCGCTTGACGAGTCAAATGAAATAAATTCTATCTCTACTTCAGTTCCTGCTTCACCCCTAATTAAATCAACCACTTCATCAATTCTCCATCCAATAACGTCTTGATAATTGTCTGTACCAATTTGCCTGATTTTTGTAATCCTATCCTCTGGTTTAATTTTTCCAGATTTTTCAGCAGGACCACCAGGAACCAAACTTATGATTTTTGTGTAGTCATCCTCTATGCCAAGTAGAGCGCCAATGCCATTAAGTTTTAAGCTCATATTGACATCAAAGTCTTCTGCAGATCTTGGCGATAAATATGTTGAGTGAGGATCAAATTGGTTAGACAAAATATTTATTGCCAATGAGAATATGTCTTCCTCTTTTTGTTGAGTTATTCGTCTTATTCTATTCTTATATCTTTTTATTAGGTCATTTGATGGCTCTGAATTTGATGAATCGGATAATTTTGCAACTAATAGATCATTTTTGGTTTCTAGTTTCCAAAGTTTATAGAGATCATTAAAATTAGATTGCCATTGGTTATCTTCATAATAAATATCTAAATATTCTTTTTTTGAAAAGTCGAAGGTATTTTCTTCAATCAAATCAATTTGATATTCAAAGAAATCAGTCAATCTGTCAAAATAAAGATTAATTAATTCATAAGCTAACTTAATGTCAAAATCACCGTCAATGACATCTCTTGATTTCTTAATATATGACTGAACTTCTTTTTCAATAAAAAGATTCTTTTCTTTATCAAGCTTCTCAATTATTGCCTCAAAATACCTTTCATTGAAATTATCTTTATCAATTTCTTTTATGTAATGTTCATTGTTAAGTTTCTTAAAAATCTCTTGGCTAAGCTCTTTTTTAGAATCACTAAGTTCAATACTTATATATTCCTCAGCAATGACAAAAGAACATAATAATAAAATACAAAGTCTAAAATTGATCATAATATTTATAAGCCTTGAGACTTGGCTGCTTCTTCTCTAATTATTTCTGGAGATCCAAGCATTTGTCTATTAACACCAATTCTTTTGAACCAGTAATGTAATCCAAGCAAATCT
Organism: uncultured SAR86 cluster bacterium; assembly: GCA_902541175.1. GTDB lineage: Bacteria > Pseudomonadota > Gammaproteobacteria > Magnimaribacterales > D2472 > SAR86A. Next base: position 20,951 of record CACBPP010000007.1, on the reverse strand, counting down.
GTAAATCCCATTCCTCCATGAACTTCTGTTGCTTTTTTTGAAATCATCTTTGAGATATCTGAGATATGAGATTTTGCATGACAAGCCATAATTTTCTTATTTTTTTCTCCACTATCAAAAGAATGTGCAGCGTGCCAAAGAATTGAATAGCACGGCTCGAGCTCTGCAGCCATCTCAGCACACATATGTTTTACTGCCTGAAATGATCCTATAGCTCTATTAAATTGTTTTCTTTCTTTTGAATACTCAATAGCTTTATCTAACATAGCTTTTGATGCTCCCAATGAGTCAGCAGCGATTACTATCCTACCCGCATCAATTGCATTATTAACTGCTTCTTTTGAACTTAAAGTATTTTCTAAAATATCAACCTCAGTATTTTTAAAAATTATTTCCTTGAATACTCTAGTTTTATCAACGGTAATCAAATCCACAACTTCAATTCCAGTTGATTCCAGGGAAACAATACCTATTTGACCATCTTTATCGCATACCATTATGTGTGTTGCATAATCAAAATCCATAACAAAAAAAGTTTTGCCATTTACTTTATTTTTTAAAAAGTTAAGCTCTGATTCATTTCTTGATCCAAAAAATTCTGAAAAACCAATGCTAAAATTAATATTATTACTAGACATTTCATTTAAATAAAAATTTCTTTGCTCCTCATTTGCACCATATTTGATTGCTATTGGAGCCATAACATATGAGCCTGTAAAGGGGAGTGTAGCTATACCTTCTCCAAGACTTTGTGAAACTGCAGTAGCAAACAATAGATCTAATCCTAGTCCACCATTTTCTTCAGGAATTAAAATGTTATTGATGCCTAAAGTTATAATTCCTTTATGAAGATCTTCTTTGCTTGTTTTGTCATCTTCATTTGCAATCTTTCTAATCACATCTAAAGGAGCATTATCTTCAAGAAATTTTTTAACATTATCTTGAAAAAATATCTGGTCTTCAGATAATCCAAAGTACATATTATGCTCCTTGTTGAACTTTTGGTTCTTTTGGCATACCAAGACCTCTTTCAGAAATAATATTTTTTTGAATTTGGCTTGTTCCCCCGCCAATTATTAATCCAAGAAAATACATATATGCAATTTGCCACGATCCACCATCTCTAATGTTGGGACTATTTTCATAAAGTGTCCCAAGCTCGCCCATAATATCTATAGCGAAACCTTCAAGCTCATGCCTTAACTCTGTACCAACAAGTTTTTGTATCATGCCAGCAATCTTGACGTCTTGATTTTTATTTAATTTAGCGGATAAAACTCTAAGAGAGTTTGATTGAAAAGCAATTACTTTTCCTTGAATTTTCATAAGTTTATCTCTGTAGACTGGATTTTTAATGACTTTTTCACCGTTAATAGTTTCCTTTTTCATTCTATCAATAAGTGAATTTAATCTATTCATCATTGCATTTGGATCTGAGAGAGACCCTCTTTCATGACTTAATGTTGCATTTGCTACAGCCCAACCTTCACCTCGTTTACCAACAATATTATTTTCAGGAATTGTGACGTCGGTAAAAAATACTTCATTGAATCCAGCATTGAGGGTCATATCAACCAATGGCCTGATTTCAATACCTGGAGTGTCCATTGGAATTAATAAATAACTTATTCCTGCATGCTTAGAGGCATCGGGCTCAGTTCTGACCAGACAAAACATCATTTGTGAATATTGAGCAGTACTAGTCCAAATTTTTTGCCCATTTATTACCCAATTTCCATCAATGAGCTTACCCTTGGTCTGGAGGCTTGCTAAATCACTTCCTGCATTGGGTTCTGAATAACCCTGACACCAAATAATTTCTCCATGCAATGTAGGTTTTATGTATTTTTGTTTTTGTTCTTCTGTTCCTAGCTCTAAAAGAGTTGGAACAAGCATATCAATTCCTTGACCACCCATTGGAGGTGGTATTTTTGATTTGGCGAACTCTTCTGCGATAATCCTACTTTTAATAATATCGCTCTCTTCACCATAACCACCATACTCTGAAGGAATCGATCTTGCGAAATAACCTTTTTCAATAAGAATTTTTTGCCAATCAGATCTAGTCATCTTAATTTCACCTGATTTAAATGAACCGGATAAAGGTACTTTTGATGAGTCTATAAAATGTATGCCTTTATATTTTTTACAAAAATCTTTTACTTCTTTTGTAAAGTCTTTATATTTTTTTCCAAAATTTAAGTCCATATAATTTCCTATTTAATCCCAGTTTGGTTTTCTTTTTTCAAGAAAGGCAGTTATACCTTCTTTAGCATCCTTACTCTCAAAGCATTTTGCTATTTGTTCTTTTAAGTATGGAAGGGCATCATCAAAACTCTTTGAATCTTGTTTCTCATATGCCTCTAGGCCAAATTTCATTGTTTCTGGCGCTAAACTCGCAAGCTCATTAGCTAGTTTATCAACTTTTTCATTTAGTTCCTCTTTTTTTACAGATTCATTAATTAAACCCCAGTCTTCAGCTTTTTTTGAATCAATAGGTATACCGCGCATTATAAAATCAAGGCCAGCTCTTTTAGGCATAACTCTAAATAATCCAGCCATAACCATAAATGGCCACAATCCTCTGTGAATTTCAGGTGCTGAGAAGGTTGCTTCATTTACTGCGATTGCATGAGTCGAATTAGTTACTATCAAAAGGGCTCCAGCTAAAACTGAACCCTGAATTTTACATATAACTGGTTTGTATAAATGTCTTAAGGATAAGCTTATATCATCAGCATCATCTAATTTTGGTACATTTGACTCAGCTTTACTTCTTGATAAATCTGATCCAGCACAAAAAATATCACCCTTTGCAGAAATAATTACTACTCTTACGGATCTTTCTTGTTTTGCGTAAGCTAAAGCATAGTTAATTTCGTTCATCATTACATTATTTAAAGCATTCTTTTTTTCAGGCCTATTAAGCGTGATATTCATTATATTATTTTTAATATCTATCTCAGTTGCTTTAAATATGAGACCATCTAAAGATAATTTTTTCATCCTATATCTCCAATAATACTTTGTGGAACTTTAACTTTTTTTGCCCTTAAATATTCACCTAAAGATTTAGCTTGTGCATCTTTTTTATCATTTGAAGATACTCCATCTTGCAATATGTCATGAATATAAAAATTAAGAGAGTTTATGTTAGCCAATTCAAATCTTTCAATTTTATATTGATTTAAATCTGGGAGTAATTCCTTGAGTTTTTTTACAGTTAAAAAATCATGAAGAAAAGCAAATGAGTTCGCATTTTTGGCCCAAACGCCAAGATTAGCACAGCCTCCTTTGTCACCAGATCTTGTTCCGTAAATTTCACCAAAGTAAATTTCTTTTTCATCTTCTTTTTTAATCTTTTTAATTTTTATTGGCTCTTTCTGGTAATAAATCTCTTCTAATTCCAATTGACTTGTTGGAATAACCTCAATTTCTTCACCATCAATATGCACTTTCTCTTTAATATGCTTACTATCCACTAAAGCGGGCCAATAAATTATTACTGGTCCACTGGATTTTACGCCGCCTTGTGCAAAAAAACCTGGAATATTTGCTAAGGCTAGTTCAATTATTTTTGCGCTAAATAGCCTGCCAACTAAGTTTTGATCTTTCGATTTTACTGAAACTAAAAGGGATGCCATTGCTTCTTCGTTGCTATTTGGATTTTCTTTATCTGTTCGATGAAGCTGAATGGAAACTTCATCGAATTGCTTTCTGCCGCCAACTGAATTAAATAAAGCATCTGTAAAAACCTTTGCTTTGTCTTCTATATCTAGACCAGTCAAGATAATCTCCATTCCGTTTCTAAAACCTCCTGCAAGATTAATACATACTTTATGTTTATCTGGTGGTGAACTTCCTCTGCAACCAGATACATAGACTTTATCTTTCTCAACTTCCTCAATTTTTAACGTATCAAAATGAGCTATCACATCTGGATTTACATAAGCAGGCGAATTTATTTCATATAGAAGTTGAGCTGTAACTGTTCCAGTAGAAACTAAACCTCCTGTATCAGGATGTTTTGTAACATAGAAACTACCATCTTCATATATTTCAGCAATTGGATAGCCAACATTATCAAAACTTTCAACTTCTTTAAAAAAAGCATAATTTCCTCCAGTTGCTTGGCATCCACATTCAATAATATGTCCTGCCGCAAGAGCTCCTGCCAAAGCATCATAGTTGTCTCTTTTCCAATTAAATTTCCATGCTGCTGGGCCAATTACTACGGCTGCATCTGTAACTCTTGGACAGACAACAATATCAGCACCTTTGTCTAAAGCTTCTTTTATGCCCCAAGCACCAAGGTATGCATTTGCTGTTAATGGAGAGTAACCGGATTCTTCTAATCTTTTGCCTTTATCAATATTTTTAAACTCTTCTCCTGATTTTTTTAAATTGGAAATTGTTGGCATTAAATCATCGCCATCTATGTAAGCTACTTTCATATCTATTGACTGTTCTTTCAAAATTTTCTCTATCTCAATAGCCATAGACTTTGGGTTTAATCCACCAGCATTACTTACAATCTTGATATTTTTTTCTTTGCATGACTTTGCGATTTGATTGATTTGTTTCAAAAAGGTTCCTACATAGCCTTTATCCTCACCTCTTTGCATTTTTTGACCAAAGAGAATAGCCATTGTTAATTCAGCAAGATAGTCACCAGTAAGAACATCTATAGGACCTCCATCAACTAAATCTTTTGCTGCAGACAATTTATCCCCATAAAATCCACTGCAATTAGCAATTTTTATAAAGTCTTTATTCATTAGTTCTCTAATTTAATTCCATTCAATATTATGCTTGTGATTGAATTTGCAGATTCTTCAGGTGTTAAATTAATTGAATTTTTGTTTTTTTCTTTAAAAAATTCTCTACCTATTCCTCCTAGAAGTATTGAAAAGGCTTTAACATCAATCGATTTAATTTCTTTTTTTTCAATCGCCTCTTCTAGGAGCTTTTTAATATAATTTTTTATAAAGTTTTCGTGGTAATCAGCTGTTGTTTTTGACCCATTAATTTTTTCCATGTCAATTAAGAATCTATCAAACTTTGGACCAACAGCTTGATTAACTATAAAAAGATATTTTTCTAATTTGTTGATTGGCGAATCAATATCTTCCACAGAATCCATTGCAAATTTTCCTAATTTTTTGAGAATATTATCCATTGTCATCAAAATTAATTTATCTCTGCTTGGAGCAATTTCATATAGTGTTCTCAATGAAATTTTTAGTTTCTTAGCTATTTCAGACATAGTTAATTCTGGAACGCCTTGCTCTAGTAATCTCTCTAGAGCATCTATAATTTCATGGTGCCTTTTTGTATAGATTCTTGAATTTTTATTCTGTTGTAAATTACTTTGGTGATCTAAATTTTGCATTAATAAATTATTTAACCACCATCAATAAGGCACCATTTTCAACTTGATCATTTACCGATATTAATAGTTCTGAAACAGTTCCATCTTCAGAAGCTTTAATTGAATGTTCCATTTTCATTGCTTCAAGAATAACTAAGGTATCACCAGCTTTTACCTTTTTACCTTTTTTAACTTTTACATCAATAACTTTTCCTGGCATTGGAGCAATTAGTCCACCAATAGTAACTTCAGTACCTGGCATTTTAAATCTAGGCTTCAATTCAAGCATCACATCACCGAATGGCATATGTACTAAAATATTGTTTGTTGATACCGTCACTCTGGAATAGTGTCTTTTACCATCAAAGATCATGTCTATTCCATCCTCATCACTCGAATAAATGAATGCTTCCTTATTATTTGAAAAAAGAAACTTTTGATCTCGTTTTTGTTTATATTCAAAATCATATTCAGTATTTTCAAATTCAAATGTTACTTTTTGATTTGGCAATCTTCCGTTTGTCCAACCGGAAGGCATAAATTTTGCAACATTGGAATTATTTCTATTTTGTTGTTGCATCCACATTGCGGCAATAGCAGAAGCATGCTCAATTTCTGATTGATTAATTTCGAGCTTTCTGCTGGGTTTTACTCTTTCAATAAAATCTGAGGTGGTATCCCCATCTAAAAATTCTTTAGTTTTTAAACAATTTACTAAAAAATCTCTATTTGTTTTTACACCACCAATGTGAGCTGATTCAAGAGCTTTAGCTAATTTACCGGCAGCATCAGTTCTATTCGGAGCATACGAAATTATTTTTGCAAGCATGGGATCAAAATCTGTTCCGACTACCGTTCCTTTGTTTACACCTGTATCCCATCTGGCCTCCGCAGAATTATTTTCCTCGAAAGCAATTAATGTCCCAATTTCTGGAAGAAAATCATTATTTGGATCTTCAGCATATAGCCTTGCTTCGATTGATGAGCCAGTCCAAGTTATATCTTTTTGATCAAATTCAAGTGATTCTCCTCTTGCAATCTTTAGTTGTTCACATACTAAATCTATACCTGTAACTTCTTCAGTAACCGGATGTTCAACTTGAAGCCTTGTATTAACCTCTAAAAACCAAAATTCTTCAGTTTTATCATCAAAAAGAAACTCTACTGTGCCAGCAGATTCATATTTAATTTGTTTCGCAAGCTTAACTGCTGCTTCACCCATTTTATTTCTTACATCATCTGAAATCCTTGGAGATGGAGACTCCTCAATTATTTTTTGGTGTCTTCTTTGAATTGAGCACTCTCTTTCACCTAAATGAACAACATTGCCTTTACTATCGCCCAGAATTTGAATTTCAATATGTCTAGATTTTTCTACATATCTTTCAATAAAGATTCTTTCATCATTAAACCCGCTTTTAGCTTCCCTTTGAGCACTAACAATAGATTCCTTTAGATCCTTTTCTTTATTTACAATTCTCATTCCTTTTCCACCGCCACCTGCGGCTGCTTTAATTAGAAGAGGGTACCCAATTTTTTTTGCCTCATTTGGTTTAGATGTCATTGGTAGAGTAGGAACATCAGCTTTAATAGCTAATTCTTTTGCTTTTAATTTATCTCCCATTACAGAGATAACATTAGGGGATGGACCAACCCAGATTAACTTTTCTTTTTTTACTTTTCTTGCAAAAGAAGCGTTCTCTGACAGGAATCCATACCCAGGATGGATTGCTTGAGCGCCAGACATTTTAGCAGCATTAATAATTTGATCTTCATCAAGATATCCTCCATCTTCCAATCTAATTGATTCATCAGCTTGTTTTACAAATAGCGAGTCCTTGTCCGCATCAACATAAACAGCAATAGATTTTATCCCCATTTCTTTTGCAGTTTTAATAATTCTGCAAGCAATTTCGCCTCTGTTAGCGATCAATATAGAATTAAAGATCATAATCTAAATACTCCATATTCTTTTGCTCCTTCAATAACGTTATTACTTACAATTGATAGACAAAATCCAATAACATCTCTGGTATCTCTTGGATCAATAATTCCATCATCAGTCAGCATGCTGCTTGCAACAAGACCATGAGACAATTTTTCAAGGTAGTCAATTACCATTGCTTTAAGTTGTTCATCAGCTTTCTCATCAAATTTTTTGCCATCTCTTTTTGCTTTTGCCTTTCTAACAATAGACATCACACCTGCCATTTGTTCAGGCCCCATAACTGCAATTTTGGCTGTTGGCCATAGGAATGTGAATCTGTTATTAAATGCTTTTCCAGACATTGCATATGTACCAGCTCCATATGATGCTCCAACAATAAACGTTATGTGCGGCACCATTGAATTTGAAACAGCATTTATAAGTTGAGAACCTTTTTTGATAATACCTTGCCTTTCAAAGTCTTTGCCAACAAGAAATCCAGTTACATTGTGAAGAAATATTAGTGGGATATCTCTTTTATTACACAATTGAATAAAACTTGCTCCTTTTTCAGCAGATTGAGGATAGATAGGACCATTGTTACCAATAATTCCAACTTGATACCCATGAACTGAAGCCCAACCACATACCAAAGATGACCCATATAAAGGTTTGAATTCTTCAAATTTTGAACCATCAGTAAATCTAGCAATAATTTCCTTTATATCAACTGCAGATTTTAGATCTTCGCTAAGAATTCCCAATAACTCTTCTTTATCATGTTTTGGTTCTTCAGATAGAATTTGTGGTTCTGGGCCTTTTTTTGACCAGTTCAAATGAGATACAACTTCTCTGCATATTCTAAGAGCATCCATTTCATCTTCAGCAAGATAATCAGACAGCCCAGAAACTTCAGAATGCATTTGCGCTCCACCAAGCGTTTCATCATCTGATTCTTCTCCAGTTGCCATTTTTACCAAAGGTGGACCTGCAAGAAATGCCTTTGATTGGTCTTTGATAAAAATATTGTAGTCAGACATTCCTGGTTGATATGCACCTCCGGCTGTTGATGAACCAAATACAACTGAAATCACAGGAATTCTTAATTTTGATAATTCAGTCATTTCATAGAAGAATCTTCCTGTTGATGCAAAGTGACCTTGTTGAAGGGTTGGCGCAATTGGAGGAGTATCACCGCTGTTATTTGAAACATTTAAATCCCCTCCAGCAGATTCAACAAAACTTATAAATGGTATTCTATTTTCTCTAGCAATTTCTTTTGCTCTTTTCCATTTTTCACCAACATAAACAGTCATTGCTCCTGCTTTAACAGTTGGATCATTGGCAAAAATTACACACTCTATTCCAGATATTATGCCTACACCTGAAACACATCCACCACCAACGTTATAATTATTGGTTCCATAAGCAGCAAAAGGTTGAATTTCTAGAAAAGGGCTGTCTTGGTCAAGAACATTCATGACTCTTTGTCTAACTGGCATTTTACCACGTTTTGCTAAACGTTCATGATGATGCATACCTCCGCCTATTTCTGCTAAATCAAGGAGACCATCTAAAAATTTTAGTTTTTCAAGCATCATTTCTTTATTTTTAAGATACTGTTCTGACTTGGTGTCTAGATTTGTCTTAATTACTGGAGAAATATTTTCTTTTTTCATAATGTAAACCCAAATTGAACAATAATGGTAATATAATATCATTAATATTACCACTAAATAGATGTAAAATAACCATTTAAAATTTCAAAATATGATAAATATATACGGTACAGAAAATTCTAGAGCCATGCGACCAATATGGACTGCAGAAGAAATGGGGCTAGATTATAAATTAATCATGATGCCATTTCCTCCAAGAGTATTTATGAAAGAATATTTAGATATTAATATACTTGGAACAGTTCCATATATGATTGATGGCGACGTCAAAATGACAGAATCCGTTGCAATTTCGCAATATTTTGTAGAAAAGTATGGCCCAACTGATCTTCAAGTATTACCAAATGAAGAAGATTACCCGTTGTATTTAAATTGGCTATTCCACTCTGATGCTACGTTAACTTTTCCGCAAACAGTAGTTTTGAGATATAAATTTCAGGAACCAGGAGTTGCTGACGCTGCTGTTGAAGGATATAGCAGATGGTTTGTTTCTAGGTTGAAACTCCTTGAAAAATCCTTAGATAATAAAGAGTACTTGTGCTCAAATCGTTTCACGTTAGCAGATATTTGTGTTAGTTATGCAATAAATCTTGCTGAAGCACTCGGTATTGAGCAAGCATTTAAACCAAATATTAAGAGGTGGTCTGATAATCTATTTTCAAGACCTGCTTTTATTAAAAGTAAGAGTTATAAATATGAACCAGAAAGTTAAAATCTTAAATTACTTAATACTAGTTTTGTTAATAACTCCATATCTAGGTGCAAGTAAAACCTCGCATGTTGAAACAATTTATCTTGGATCAGGTTGCTTTTGGGGGGCTGAAAAGGGCTATGAATTAATGGATGGAGTTATCAATGCAGAATCTGGCTATGCAAATGGATATGGCATAAAACCAAATTACAGATCTATAATTCAGTTTAAAAATAAGTATAACGAGAAGAATTTTGCAGAAGTAGTGAAAGTAACTTTTAATAGTAATGCCATATCCCTTGAAAATATATTAAAACACTTTTTTGAGACTCATGATCCTACTCAACATAATAGGCAGGGCAATGATATAGGTACTCAATATAGATCAACAATTCTTTTTCAAAATGAATCTCAGAAAGAACTCGCAGAAAGGATTATAGCTGAATACCAAGCTCTCCTAATTGAGGGAGGTTATGGAAAAATTAGAACCAAGCTGGAGCCTTTAGATAACTTTTATCTTGCAGAAGAATATCATCAGGATTATTTAAAAAAGAATCCTAATGGCTATTGCCCAGACCTATCAACAGGAATTGTTTTTAACGATGAAGAAAAAATTTTCGAAGATAATGAATATCTTCTTACAGGAAAGCAAATATTAGTTCTAGACTCTCAAAATTATTGTCCTTACTGTGAAAAATTTAAGGATGATGTGACTAATAGCTATAAAGGAAGTATCCCCTTGAGCTATAGAACTTCTGATCAGTTACATGGCCTTGAAATTAAATCTCCTACCTGGGCTACTCCATCTTTAATTTTTCTAGAAAATGGAAAAGAGATTTTTTCGTATCAGGGATACATAAATCAAAAAGATTTTTATCAATTATTGGGTAAATTTAAATTAGGAAATTCAGAGGCATATAACGTCGCATTTAATAAAGGAACTGATGCACGCTTCTGCAAAGAATATCAAATTTTTAAAAATACACCAGATGGTATCTTTATAGATAAACTCAGTGGAGAACCTCTTTTTGATACAAGAAATAGATTTGTCTCAAGGTCTGGTTGGTTATCTTTCACGAAACCTGTTGATGGATCTGTATATGAACTTCCTGATAATAGTTACGGTATGAAAAGGACTGAAATAAGATCAGTTTCCACGGATATACATTTGGGACATGTATTTGATGATGGTCCAAATGGCATGCCAAGATACTGTATCAATGCTACCGTATTGGAATTTAAACCAAGAAACGAAATTTCTTAGTAGCTAGCTCCATACCCATATTCGTATGTAGGATTCGATGTATCATCAGGCATATCCTCTTTTTGATTCAAAACAGATTCCATTGAGGATGGTATCTCAAAAGGTAATCTGCCTGAAGGATTGAATTGCCCATATAAGCCCTCAAATATTACGCTATCTTCAACACCAAATGTTCCAATCAAGCCTGAAACACTTTCTTTGATGTTAGCTAGAATTGCAGGTCTATTTAAATCAACAACCACAATTAAATCTTTATCTTTTGAATATTTTTTGACTTTATCTAAGATTTCTTCATTGAAATTTAAATCTCCATTTGGGAATAAGGTACTTAAGAAGTTATCAAATGCTCTATTTAAACCAGATTCTTGATTACCATTAAACACAGTGTGAATATACATTATTACAATATCTGCATCTTTGGTTTTTTCCACCAATGTCCCAAATTGAGCTGCTATATTTTTATCGAGTCCATCAACAAATATTTTTGTATCTTGTTTTAAGGGAAGCACTCCATTATTTTCAAGCAAAACAATAGAACGTCTTTGTGCCTCTATTCCTGCTTCAATATTCTCAATTGTATTAACTCTTTTGTTAATAATATCCTCATCAACATAAGGATTATCAAACAAACCTAATTCAAATTTATTTATTAAAATTTTTTTAACTGATTCGTTAACCCTTTCTTCAGAAACATGACCATCTTTAACTAAATTTATTATATGTGAGGGATCATTTTCACCTCCATATTGATCAATTCCTGCCTCTAAAGATTTTTTATATCTTTCTTTTATAGATAGACTGTCCACACCCCAATGTCTTCCAGTAATTACTCCCCAATCTGAGCATATTACTCCATTGTACCCAAGTTCATTCCTTAATAAATCAGTAAGAACATATTTGTTAAAAGCCATTGCAACTTCCTCATTGGTTTGCCCAACAGGGATTCCATAGTATGGCATGATGACCTTTAAATTATTTTTGATAGCTTCTTTGAAAGGAATTAAGTGGTAATTAAAATTATTGCCAGGATATATTTGATTGCGCCCACTAAAAAGATGAGCATCTAAACCATCCTCTTGAGGACCTCCACCTGGAAAATGCTTCACCATAGTTAGAACACTATCATTGTTAATATCTTTTCCTTGAAATCCATCCATGTATGCAAGGGTCATATCGCTTGATAAATATGCACTCGAACCAAAAGTACCAAAATTTCTCGCCCACCTTGGATCTGTTGCTAAGTCTGACATAGGATGCAAGGCTGTTCTAATTCCAACTGCAAGATATTCTTCTTTAGCAACCTCCGCAAATCTTCTTACTAAATTTGGATCTTGTGAGGCAGCAAAACCCAATTGAGAAGGCCATTTTGAAAATCCATCTACTGAAAATGAAGCAATCCCACCACCTCTAGGTACTTCATGGATAGGATCAGAGCTTATAGTTATAGGTATACCTAACCTTGTTCTTGATGCAATTTTTTGTAAATAATTTATCTTACTACCTAATTTAACAGGACTTGGATTTCCGTAAAGATTAAAATGAGTAATATTGTCTTCAACAATATGAGATTCAGTTAATTTGTTTCCTCTAATTGCAACCTCATAAAGGAACATTAGCAAATCTGGTTCTAAGATAAATGGAGGGTGAAACATCTGACCAACTTTTTCCTCAAGAGTCATTTCACTCAATAGATCATTGCTTCTTGTTTGAGCATTTAATCTATGATCTTCATAAACATCTAGGATATTATTCTTATTTAGATCTCTAAACTCTTGATTATCAATAATTAGTATTTGAATTTCATCATACAAAGAATTATTAATTTTTAACTTTTCAAATGGTTTTGAATAATTTATGAATACATAGATAAAAACTATTGTTATAAAACAGGTAACAACAATAAGGAGATTTTTAAGGATTTTAACCAATTAGAATTGTCCAATTAATTTAATCAGAAATAAGTTCATTAATCCTTTCATAGGAGTCTATGAATTCTTCTTTGAATTTTTGAACTGTTTGTCCGGCAGTAATGGATTCATTTACCAATCCAATTCCTTGACCAACCCAATATGTTTCAAGTTGTTTAGCTCCTTCATGTCCAATTGCTGCTTGATCAGCAACCTTCCTAAGAGCTGGCTCACTCACCATTGTTTGAAGAGGCATAGGTAGTGGCTCTGGCGCATCTTTACCTTCCCATGCTTCAACCCATGGAGATGTTAATTGTCTTGAATGTTTTCCAGTTCTACTTTTTGATCTAACAGTGTGACTTGATGATGCAGCAACTAATTTTTCTTTAATATTATCAGATGTTTCAGCTTCTGTTGTTGGAAGAAAAACAGAAGCACACCATACTCCGTCCGCTCCCATAGCCATAACACCTGCCATTTGTTCACCAGTACAAATACCTCCTGCTGCAAGTATAGGCAAATCACCATATGATTTAAGAGCTCTTCTAACTTCAGGAACTAAAACCATTGTTGAAACACTTCCGCAATGACCGCCTCCTTCAGTGCCAGATACAACAATAATATCTACCCCTGCTTCAGCTTGCTTAACTGCATGTTGTTTTGCTCCAACTAGCGCTGCAACAGGAACATTATTTTGTTTCCCCATATCTAACATCCATTTTGGAGGAACGCCTAATGCATTTGCTACAAGTTTAATTGGATGAGAAAAAGCAACCTCAAGCACTTCTTTGGCACCATCAAGTCCTGCTCCTAAGACTTGATTTGAACTTTGTTCTATTTTTTCAGAGGCATCGCCACTTCTTAAATCAGCTGCATTTATATCATGTTGTTCTAAAATGTCTGCTCGAAACTCTCTATGTTCTTGAGGTATCATTGCTCTTAAGTCGTCTGTGGTTAGATTTTCGCCTTTGCCAACATATGAATTAGGTACCAAAACATCAACACCATAAGGCTTGCCATCTATATTCTCATCAATCCAATTTAATTCAATTTCAAGCTTTTCAGGAGATAGGCCAACAGCTCCAAGAACACCCATACCGCCTGCTTTTGATACAGCAGCAACAACATCTCTACAATGACTAAATGCTATAAGAGGAAACTCTATATCAAGAATCTTACAAATTTGTGATTTCATAAATACTCCCAAAGAAATACTTCATACAGTTTATATTACATTAAATTTAGAATGATTTAGAATAGAAGTATGTATAACTTTTCTGTACCTGATATATGTGATGAATTTAATGATATCCAAATAGGGGATCTTTTTTTGAACTCATATGGCTCAAAAAATAAATTTTTTGGTCAAATTCATACAGCTAAGTGTGAACATTCAAACAGTATTGTCAAAGAGTTTGTGAATGAACATGCCGAAGGAAAAGTTTTATTGATTGAACATACTGGATCAGAATTATGCTCAATGGTTGGTGATCAGATCGCTCAAAAAGCATATGAGAATAAATGGAATGGAATATTAACAAATGGTTGCATCAGAGACGTTGAAATTATTCAGAACATTGATATAGGAGTGTACGCACAAAACACTTATCCAAAAAAAACAAATAAATCTGTGGGCATTGGAAAAAAAGACGTTCCAATAAAACTTGGTTCAGTAGAAATAAATCCTGGTGATTGGATTTATATTGACAGTAATGGATGGATTATCAGTAAAAAAAAATTAGAACTTTAAATTTTCTATATCTTTATCTTTTTGATCCCATATTGATTCAATCCAGTTTTTAAAATCCTCTCTATATTTTTGATCTTCTGAATAATTTCTATTCTTAAGATTTTCAGGAATATTATGTTTTGTAACAAGAACTTTAACTTCACTCATTTCACCAGTTAAAAAATTCCATGCACTTCTCTTATCACTTTTATAGACCAGAGTGTAATCAATTAATGTGTTGATTTTTGGCATTGCAGATAGAGCGGTTGCCATGCCTCCAATTTTTGGAATGAGTAGATTCTGATAAGGCGATTCTTGTAATTTATGTTTTTCTTTTGTAAATCTTGTTCCTTCAGCATAACTAAATATGGTAGATGGAGATCTTAGAAAACGTTTGCAAGATTTAAGAGTATTTTCATAATCTTTTGTTCTTAGGGAGGGATCTTTCTCTAACTCCTCTTTTGAATGTCTATTTACAAAAGGCATGTTTAATGTCTTGTTCGCTAAAAAAATAAAAGGTATCCACCACAACTCTTTTTTCATAAAAAATTTTAAAAGAGGAATCTTATAATTTGCAGCAACTAGCAATACAAAAATATCTGCCCATGATTGATGATTCGACATGGCCATGTACCATTCGTCTAGAGCAAACTCTTTATTCTTTTCAATTAATTTAATGTTGTCACCATGCATGATAAGCATAATAATCTTTAGACCATAAACAGTGAGGTCTCCAATGAAGTTTGATACTTTACTGAGATGAATTTTAAACGCTTTTATAGGAATTATTGCTCTTGGTATATTAATTATTGCAAGAGTGCCAAACCCTAATATAAGTTCTGATAATATTAAAATAAACGTAATTAAACCAATTAATATTGATTTGATTGTCGTCACCACTATATAAAGACCCTCTAAAAACCGCTTAAGTTTGCATACCTCTCAGTATGATACTTTGCACTACCAAAAATCTGCTCAGTAACTCTTGCTCTTTTGAGAAAGAAGCCGATATCATATTCATCAGTTACTCCAATACCACCATGCATCTGAATTGCCTCGTTGGATACTAAGTGGAGAGTTTCTCCTGCAACTGTTTTTGAAAGACTAGATAGTCTTTGAAGTTCATTTGAATTTTCATCAGCTGCTCTCATAGCTGCTAATACTGAAGATTTTGTTAATTCTATCTCACAAAACATTTCAGCAGCTCTATGTTGCAGCGCTTGAAAAGAACCTATCAATGCTCCAAATTGTTTCCTTTGCTTTAAATAATCGAGAGTTATTTCAAAGGCGGATTCTGCATTTCCAAGCATTTCAGCAGACATAGCAATTCTCCCAATATCCAGAATGCTCTCAACAGTTTCTCCTGCAGTTTCAAGATCTCCTAATAGCGATGACTCATCGATACTGACATCATTAAAATATATATTTGCATAGTTTCTAGAATCTGCCATATCAAGTTTTTTTGCTTCAATACCAGATTGATTCGAATCCATAATAAATAAAGATAAACCTGTTGAATCACCCTTTGAACCAGATGTTCTTGCTAGAACAATTAGAAGATCAGCGCTGGCTCCATCAATTACAAATATTTTTTTACCACTTAAAGTGAAACCCGAGTTACTTTTTTTAGCAATTAATTCAGTGGCATATGGGTCATGATGACTTGTTTCATCTACTGCAAGTGCTGTAGTGATTTCTCCATTTACAATTTTAGGCAGATAATTATTTTTCTGTTCATCATTTCCAAACTCAGAAATAGCATAAGCACCTAAAACACCTGTTGCAAAAAGTGGAGAGGGCGTTAGTGTTTTTGCACACTCTTGTAATATGACACCAATACCGGTGACTCCAAAATTAGAACCTCCAAATTCCTCAGGAATTAATATTCCTGGCCAGCCAAGTTTTACCATTTCTGACCAAATATCTTTATCCCATAATTTACGATCATTATTATCTCTTAAGGATCTAAAATGAGATATTGGCGATCTTTCTTCGGCAAAGTTTTTTGCTGTATCTTTAAGGAACTGTTCCTCTTCTGATAGTACTAATTTCATCTATGATTATTGACTTGGAAGTCCAAGTACTCTTTTAGAAATAACATTAAGTTGAACCTCTGAGGTTCCACCTTCAATTGAGTTTCCTTTAGTTCTAAGCCAAGCTCTTGTTAAATTCTTATCGTTATCATCAAATTCGTCACCATCCCATGCAACTCCATTAATTCCTGAAGCGGCAACCATAAGCTCATGCCTTTTTTTATTATGTTCTGTTCCATAAAGTTTAAACATAGATGCTGTTGCGCTTGCTTTACCTCCTTCATCTCCAGCTCTTTTTAAAGTAAGACCAAAAGCATGCTCTTTAATCTTATGTGATGATATTTCAGATCGGTAAAAACCATTATTAATTTTCCCATTTTCTTCACCTAAATGCTTTTTAGCAATTGATACAATATCTCTTTTACTACCCATACCAGCAGCAAGACCAAAATTTGAAATGAAGGCTCTTTCATGTTGCAAAAGTTTTTTTGCAATAGTCCAACCAGCGTTTAACTCACCTATTAAGTTTCCTTTAGGAACCTCTACGTTATCAAAGAATGTTTCACAAAATGGCGATTTTCCTGATATGAGTGTAATAGGCTTTGTGCTAACTCCTTTAGTAGCCATGTCTATTAACAAAAAACTTATACCATCATGTTTTGGTTCTTTAGGACCTGTTCTTACTAATGCAAATATCCAATCTGCTTTATCTGCATATGAGGTCCACACTTTTTGACCATTTACTAGAAATTTCTCACCAATATCTTCTGCTTTTGTTGCAAGACTCGCTAAATCTGATCCTGATCCAGGTTCTGAGTATCCTTGACACCATCTTATTTCACCTTTAATAATTTTTGGTATATGTTCTTTTTTTTGTTCTTCAGAGCCGTATTCAAGCAATACAGGTGCAAGCATCCATATGCCAAAACTCAGCAGAGGTTGTTTTGCACCAATTCTAAATAATTCTTCATTAAGCACCTTAACTTCATCTTTTGAAAGACCACCACCGCCATATTCCTTAGGTACAGTTGGCATAGTCCATCCTTTTTCACCCATTCTATCTAACCATAGTTTGGATTCAGGATTTTTATATTCTGCATTTCTGCCACCCCAAACCTCGTCAACCGGTATCTTAGGGTCTGCGCCACTTCTCATCGAAGGAGGACAGTTTTTATCAAGCCATTCTTTTGTTTCTTCTCTAAATTTATCTAAATTAGCCATATTATTGATATTTGTTTTAATTAAAATCATCAATATTATATGCGTATATTTAATTTTTTCGAGTATTGAAAATATAAAACTTATTAATACATTTTTTTATAAGTTGTATAATGCGCGCTATGTTTAGAGAAATAGGCATATTAGTTAAAGAAGATTTATCTAATGGTATTGATAACGAAGCTCTTAATCTAATGATAAATTCGATATCAAATTTAGATATTAATTTGTACATTGATAAGTCTTCAAATAACAAAAATGAAAATTTTACTGTTCTTGAGCACAAGGAATTTGTAAAAAAAGTCGATATTGTTGTAGTTTTTGGTGGAGATGGCACTCTTTTGAATGCTGCAAGGAAGTACTTAAATTACGATATTCCTATTCTTGGAATTAATATGGGTAATGTAGGATTTCTTACCGATATAAGCACTGATAATTTTGAAAAAACTATTAAGGAAGTCTTGGATGGTAACTATAAAATTGAAGAAAGAAATTTAGTTTCTGCCAAATTTGGGAATAATCATTTATATGGTCTAAATGAGGTTGTTATCCACTCTGGTGCATATGCTCAGCTAATGAGATATCGGTTAAATGTAAACGACAAAGTTGTTTATGAGCAAAGGTCAGATGGTTTAATAATAGCTACCCCAACAGGATCGACTGCATATGCTTTATCAGCAGGTGGTCCAATTATTCATCCAAGTTTAGATGTTTGGACAATTCTTCCAATGCTTCCTCAAAGCTTATCTTCAAGGCCCTTTGTAATTTCTACAGATGAAAAGGTTGAAATGGATTTGTTTGATGGACCTAATGAAAATGCAAAAATTTGCGTTGATGGTCAAGACGACATTGATATTCCATATGGTGAGAAAATTTTAATATCTAAAATGGAGAAAACTTTAAAATTAGTTCATCCAAATGATAATGATTTTTTTGAGGCATGCAGAGAAAAGTTAGGTTGGAGCTTAAATATTTCTAAAAATTAAATTGAATATTTTAAAAAATTATCATATTCCAATTATCTTCATAGCAATTGTAATTGCATTAATTTCAAACTTTGGATCATTAATTGTATTTATAGAGCCTTTAACTTTTACAAAGATAATTATTTCCAATCAAGGATATGTATCTATAGCGGATCTAAATCAAACCTACCTTGAAGACAATCAGTGGTGGAGAACAATAACACCAATATTTATACATTTTTCGTTTGCTCATTTAGCATTTAATTGTTTATGGATATATATATTGGGAGAAAAGATTGAAAATATTGATGGATCTTATACTTTTATAGTACTTGTAATTTTCTCCGCAATCCTAAGCAACCTTCTTCAATATATATTTACCAACTCTAGCCTATTTGGAGGATTGTCTGGTGTAATTTATGGCTTGATTGGTTTTTGTATGATTCTTGAGTTTGAGTCTAAATATGGAAGATATGATTTGCCACCAGCAATATATTTATTCATGATTGTTTGGCTGCTATTAGGATTCATTGGAATATTAGATTTATTTGGATTTGGCTCAGTAGCAAATTATGCTCACCTAGGAGGTCTAATGTCAGGTATTTTGTTTGCTATGATATATAAGAATTTTTTGAAGAGAATATAAAAATTGATTAAAAAAGCAGTATTACCAGTTGCAGGCCTTGGAACACGATTTTTACCTGCATCAAAGGCAATCCCTAAAGAGATGCTTCCAATAATAGATAAGCCGCTACTTCAATATGCAGTTGAAGAAGCAGTAAGGGAAGGTATTAATGAAATTATTTTTGTAACCAGTCCAGAAAAGTTCTCAATAAAAAATCATTTTAAAAAAAATAAAAAAATAGAATCAACATTAATCAAATCTGGTAAACAGGAAATAGCTGAAAAAATAAATAATAAAATTTTTTCAAAAGTTAAGTTTTACTATATTAATCAAGAGAATCAAAATGGCCTTGGCGATGCAATTCTTCATGCCGAAAGCATAGTTGGAAAAAATCCATTTGCTGTCATGCTTCCAGACGATTTGTTTTTTTCTGAAAAATCTTGTTTACAACAATTAATAGAAATTTTTTCTGAAAAAAAATCTTCAGTTATAGCTGTTAATCAAATTGATAAAGAAAATATTCATAAATATGGAGTAATAAAACCAGACAAGATTTCAGAAAGAATTATGAAAGTTGATGATATTATTGAAAAACCCAATGCAGATGAAGCTCCATCAGATTTAGCTGTGTGTGGAAGATATATTTTTAATCCATTAATTTTTGAGCATTTAAAGTCCACAAAACCAGATAAATCTGGGGAAATACAATTAACAGATGCAATTAAATCCATGTTAATTGATGAGGAAGTATTTGGTACGATCTATGATGGAGAAAAATTTGATTGTGGTAGTAAAGAGGGTTTTGTTCATGCTACCATTGCTCTCGCTTTGAGGGATGATTCAATTAACGAATCAGTAAAAAAAATTATTAAGGATATTGTTTGAATTTTTTTCTTAAAATATTTAGATTTCTGCCTCCAGAGTTTGCTCACTCAACATCACTGAATTCTCTCAATTTTTTATATAAATTGAAACTATTAGGAGTATTAAATAAAAAAATTATTAATCAAAATGAACAAAATATTTTTGGTATGAAGTTCAGAAACAAACTTGGCACAGCTGCTGGTTTAGATAAAAATGGTGATTATATAGATGCATTAGGCGCTCTAGGATTTGGTTTTTTAGAGGTTGGTACCGTTACTCCGAGACCACAATATGGCAATCCTAAACCTCGTATATTTCGAAACTATTCTGAAAATTCTATTATTAATAGGCTTGGTTTTAATAACAAAGGTATTGATTATTTGGTTAATAATCTTAAAAAAAGGAAATATGAGGGAGTTGTTGGAGTTAATATTGGCGCAAACAAATCTTCCTCTGGCAACCAAAGGATAAATGATTATTTGCTTTGTATTGATAAAATTCATAGGTTTGCTGATTACATTACAATTAACATATCTTCACCTAATACACCTGACTTAAGAGACTTACATTTAAAAGAAAATCTTCAGAATCTAATTATTTCAGTAGAAAAAAAAGTTGATGAGGTTAATTTTAAAAAACCAATTTTTTTAAAAATCTCTCCAGATGAAACCAATAAAT
>CACBPP010000006.1 GCA_902541175.1 uncultured SAR86 cluster bacterium | reverse complement strand
GCTGAATATTGCAATCAATAAGTCTTGTTGTTCTTTAACAAAATTTTCGTAAGGTTTATCAAGTAATGCTAGAATGTGCCCCTTTTTAAAGAAATATAAGCTTTTTTTATGAGATTGATCATTGCTTGATCTTAATGAATATCTTTTGATGCCGATCTCTTTTAAGATAAGATTAGTTTTGATTTCTGGAGTGAGCATAAATAACATAATAACATTAACTTTATAAACAATGGATAACCCAACAGATAAATACTCAGCTTATAAGCCAGTTGATTTGGTGAATCGCGAATGGCCAAGCAACACAATAAAAAAAGCCCCTATTTGGTGCTCTGTAGATCTCAGAGATGGCAATCAAGCTCTCATTGAACCAATGGGCTCTGAGAGAAAGAATAGAATGTTTAGCTTATTATGTAAGCTTGGCTTCAAAGAGATAGAGGTAGGTTTTCCATCAGCCTCAAAAACTGACTATGATTTTGTAAGAGATCTTATTGAAAATAAAAAAATTCCTTCAGATGTAAATATTCAGGTCCTTACTCAAGCTCGAGAAGAATTAATAATTAAAACATTTCAATCACTTAAAGGAGCATCTAAAGGAATTATTCATTTTTACAATTCAACTTCTACACTTCAAAGAAAAGTTGTTTTTAATCAAGACAAGGATGGTATTAAAAAAATAGCAACTGATGCCGCTGAGTTAATTAAAAAATTGGCTCTTGAAAATTCTGACACTGAATGGACATTTGAATATTCTCCAGAAAGTTTTACAGGAACAGAACTAGAATATGCAAGAGAGGTTTGTGATAACGTTGTAGAAATTCTAAAGCCTGTCTCAAAAAACAAAATTATTATAAATCTTCCTGCTACTGTAGAAATGTCAACTCCGAATATTTATGGCGATCAAATTGAATGGATGAACAAAAATTTAAAAAATAGAAATGACATATGCCTGAGCCTGCATCCTCACAATGATAGAGGCACAGCTGTTGCAGCTTCTGAGTTTGGAATCATGGCTGGCGCTGATAGAGTTGAAGGAACATTATTTGGAAATGGAGAGAGAACTGGTAATGTTGATATAGTAACAATTGCTTTAAATATGCTCACTCAAGGCGTTGAACCAAATTTAGATTTTTCTAATATTAATTCTGTTATGAGAGAGGTGGAGTACTGCAATCAACTGCCAGTTCATCCAAGACATCCTTATGCAGGAGATCTTGTTTTTACAGCCTTTTCAGGCTCTCACCAAGATGCAATTAAAAAAGGTTTTCAAGCTATTAAAAAATCTAATGATCCAAAGTGGGAAGTGCCCTATCTTCCAATTGATCCAGCTGATCTTGGCAGAAATTATGAAGCAGTAGTAAGAATTAATTCTCAGTCTGGTAAAGGAGGAGTTGCATTTTTATTAGAAAAAGATCACGGGGTCTCTTTACCAAGAAGACTTCAGATTAGCCTCAGTCAAAGAATTCAAAAATTAGCAGATGATACTGGTAAAGAGATTAGTAGCTCACAAATATGGGATATTTTTGAAAAAAAATACCTTCAGCCTGTTAATAATTACTCCTACATTAAACACTCATCATCATCTAAAGACGATCTTCATAAATTAGAACTCACAATGAATATGAATAATGAGGAAACAACAATACAGGGCTCAGGAAATGGTCCAATTGACTCATTTGTGAACGGTCTTTCAGAAAAAATTGGAGTTGAAATAAAAGTTGCTGATTATCATCAAACAGCTATCTCCTCTGGGTCTGATGCAAAAGCAGCAGCATATATAGAACTTGAGAAGGATGGAAAAACATTTTGGGGAGTTGGAATAAATCCAAATACTACTAGAGCATCATTTGATGCAATTATTGTTGGACTTAGTAAGTTATTAGAAAGCTAATCGAAATTAGGTTCTCTCTTTTCAAGAAATGCTTTTACGGCCTCTCTATTTTGGTCACTAACTGTTAATTCATTTTGAATTTCTGCTTCATTTTGGAAGGTGTTCCAATAACCTACTTCTAAAGACTCTCTCATCAATCTTTTTGTATGATTCAAAGATTGTGATGATCTCTTGGAAAGTTTATGCGCCCATTCTAAAGTACTTGTTTCAAGCTCGTCTCTTGATACTACCTTATTTGCTATCCCATACTTTAAACAATCTTGAGCTGATATTTTTTTTGCCTCAATTGCATGCTCATATGCTTTTGCAAAACCCATAAATTTTGGAAGATACCATGAGAGCCCGCCATCTGGCACCAAAGCAATATTACTGAATACTGACAGAATATAGCTATCATCAGACATAACTCTTAGATCGCAAGACATAGCTATTGCAGCACCAATGCCTGCTGCTGGTCCTGCTATAGCTCCAATAACAGGTTTAGGCATACTTGTTATATTTTCAAAAAAGGGTTTATATCCCCTCATAAGAGCATCTTTAGAACCCTTCCAACTTGCCTTTCTTTCGCTAAGATCAGCACCTGCACAAAATCCCCTCCCCGATCCAGTAATAATTACAACTCTTATAGATTCATCATTTTTGACACTTTCTGTAGCTTTTTGAAAATCCCAAACAAGTTGCTCATTGACAGCATTTAATAGTTCAGGCCTATTTAATTTAATAATTGCAACTTTTTCAATTGTTTCTAAATTTATTGTTTCTAGATTCATTTAAATCTCCTTTTATCTCTTAGAAATAATTAAGCTGCCTTCTTTATATTTGATCATGCCAGAGGAATCTTCTTTATCAGCTCTAGACCAAGTTACGCATGACTTTGGTCCAGGCCTTGAGGCAACAAAAGTTTTATATATTTCTTCCATTATTTTACTGTTAGGAATAGCTAAATTACATTCCTTTATAGAATATCTTATAACATCGATAGCCAAAGATTTAGGAATTTTTTTTAGATCTTTAAGAAAAATTTTACTCCCAATTAATTGTTCAAATTTTTCATAAACTAAATTTTTATAATTTTCGTTTCTATCTTTTGAAATTGAAGACAAGGAATTTATTCTTTTAGGAAAATCTTTCCATCTATCTTCGAGCAATGGAAATATTTTATGCCTAAGAAAATTTCTATCAAATCTTATATCCTCATTTGTATCATCTTCAATAAAATTTAATTTGTTATCTCTTAAATAATTCATTACCTCTTTCTTAGGAACTCTTATCAAAGGTCTTATGAGTTTTCCTTGTCCAATATCTCTTTTATGAGCAGGTCCCTCAATTCCATCTAAGCCGGTACCCCTTAAAATTCTCATAAAAATGGTTTCGGCAACATCATCACTGTGATGCCCAAGAACAATTTGTTCATTTTCCCTTAGAATATTTTCAAAAATCTTATATCTGGCTTGTCTTGCTGCAGACTCTAGCCCCCCGCCACCAGAATTTATTTGGACTGATTCAATAATTAAATTTACATTTAATTTTTTGCACTCATTAACACAATGATTCTCCCAATCAATACTTTTTTTAGATAGGTTATGGTTTACGTGAATTGCAGACAAGTTAATGTTGCTTGTATCCCTTAATTTTACACATAGATCGAGTAATACAGATGAATCCGGCCCGCCGCTATAAGCAACGTAGAGATGATTTTGTAGATTCAAATTTTCTTTAATTAAGTCTGACGTTAACAACTCTTATATCTCTAAAATATTTTTACCAAAAATATCTTCAAGGTAAAATAAATTTTCTATTGTAGGACTAAATTTAAAATTATCTCCAATGTCTACTACTGCTTCAGATTGTTCTGAACTAACTTTTACATTCAATCTACAATTTCCATTCTCCCAAAAACTCTTATCTATGGTGTCTAGAAGACTTGAAAATTCTTGTAGTGAAATTGCTTGTGAATCTACTATGTTAATTAATACTTCGCTAACTTTTTTGTCTAATTCAGT
Organism: uncultured SAR86 cluster bacterium; assembly: GCA_902541175.1. Lineage (GTDB taxonomy): Bacteria > Pseudomonadota > Gammaproteobacteria > Magnimaribacterales > D2472 > SAR86A. The sequence continues at coordinate 51,901 of CACBPP010000006.1, read as the reverse complement.
ATCTAGCAAACTGATCTCTTTAACACGCATTCTGAACATAAGAGACCCTAGATCATTAGTTCTGTAATCATCAACTTCAACAGTACCTTTTAAATTTAATATTTCACCCTCTTTTAAGAAATTGTGGCAATTTTCAAGCACATCACTTGCAACTATTCCATCCATGGTTCCAGTTCCATCATCAAAATTAATAAAAGTAAGAGGTTTGCCGCTTCTATCTTTTATCTGTCTAACACTATTAATTAGACATACTAAAGAAGCTTTTTTTGTATCATTATTTAATTTATTTATTGTCTTGGATCTTATTTTCTTTATTTTATTCTCAATTGCTAACACCGGATGTCCTGAGAGATAATATCCAAGAGATTTTTTTTCCAATTCAAGTTTTTCACTCAATGTAAGCTCATTAATATTTTTATATTTCTCGTAAGGATCAAAACTTTCTTCCATTTCAGAAAAAAGATCACCACTTTTTAAGTTGGAGTTTCCATTTAGTTGCCTCCCATCATTTAACATATCTTTAGTACATTCAATTGCAACACTTCTAGTTGGTGCTAAAGAATCAAAAGCACCTGATTGGGATAAGGCCTCTAAAGATTTTTTTCCACCCAGTCTTATGTCAATTTTTTTGGAAAAATCCCACAAGTCTTTAAAATGAGTTTTTTCTCTCTTCGAACAAAGATGATCAATAAATGCATCAGCAACTCCTTTGATAGCACCCAATCCATATTCGATTTTAGATTCAATATTTACTTCAAATTTTTTATTGCTTGTTTGAACATTTGGTTTTAATACTTTTATACCCATTCTTGAACATTCCTGAGTTAATGCGTATATTTTGTCAGTATTTCCAAGCTCAGAAGAAAGAACAGCTGCCATAAAATGGTCGGGAAAATATGTTTTTAAATATGCTGTTTGGTATGAAATTAATGCATATGCAGCTGAGTGAGATTTATTGAATCCATATTCTGCAAACTGATTAATTAAATCAAATATCTGTTCTGCATTTTTTTCTTTTATATCATTTTTAAGACATCCTTTAACGAATATTTCTCTTTGCTCTTCCATTTCCTCTTTTTTCTTTTTACCCATGGCCCTTCTCAAGATATCAGCTTGGCCAAGTGAGAAACCTGCTAAAACTCGGGCAGCTTCCATAACTTGCTCTTGATAGACAATGACGCCATATGTTTCTTCCAAAACCTTCTCAAGCAACTGATGAGGATATGTGACTGGACTCTTTCCATGCTTTCTGTCAACAAATTCGTCATGCATTCCTGAGTTTAATGGCCCAGGCCTATACAGCGCTAGCAAAGCAGTTATTTCTTCAAATTTCGTTGGTTTGAGTCTTTTTATTAAATCTCTCATTCCAGATGATTCAAGCTGAAAAACCGCCATTGTTTTTCCAGAAGAAAGCAAATTAAACACATTTTCGTCATTTAGCGAGATATTATTTAAATCAACTTTTTTTGATTCATCTAAGTTCTTGTTAATAGATTTAACTGCCCTGTCAATAACTGTTAATGTTCTTAATCCAAGGAAGTCAAATTTAACAAGACCGATTTTTTCAACATCATCTTTATCATACTGAGTCATAACTGAATCAGATTGACGATCAACATATACTGGACAAAAATCTGATATGCTCCCAGGAGCAATTACTACGCCACCAGCATGTTTTCCAACATTTCTAGCAATACCTTCAAGCTTATAGGATAAATCAACTATTTCTCTAACCTCTGTATCACTTTTGATACTTTGAGCAAAAATTGGTTGTTCTTCTTTAGCTTTATCTAAAGTCATCCCGGGTGCAAAAGGAATCATTTTGGATATTCTGTCTCCTAACGCATAAGGTTTTCCCATTGCTCTTGCAACATCTCTTACAACTGCTCTAGCTGCCATCGTTCCAAAGGTTGCAATTTGTGATACTGATTCTGAACCATATTTTTTACTAACATAATCTATAACCATGTCTCTTTTTTCCATGCAAAAATCTACATCAAAGTCAGGCATAGAAAGCCTCTCAGGATTAAGAAATCTTTCAAATAAAAGACCATGTAAAATTGGATCTAAAGTAGTAATTCCTAAAGCAAAAGCAACTAACGAACCTGCTCCTGAACCACGACCTGGACCAACAGGCACATCATTATTTTTAGACCACTCTATAAAATCATAAACAATGAGAAAGTAACTTGAGAATCCCATAGTTTTAATTTGTTCTAATTCATAATTTAATCTATCTAAATATTCACTATGTTTTTCACTATCAAAATCTTTAATATATGATTCAATCCTTTGAGTTGAAATTTCTTTTAAAAATGAATCAAAATTATGTTTTTTTGGAACAGGATATTCAGGCAGAAAATAACCTTTAGTCTCAAGAGAAACATTACATTTTTTTGATATCTCATTTGTGTTATCAATAAGTGAATCATAATCCTTAAAAAGCTCCATCATCTCCTGTGGTGATTTAAAGTACTGATGTTCAGAAAATACTCTCTCTCTATTTGGATCATTGAGGGTTTTTCCAGTATTTATGCATACCTTTGTTTCGTGAATTTCATAATCATCTTGTTCTGCAAATAAAACATCGTTAGTTGCTATTAATGGAATGCCTTTATCTTTTGCAATAGGTAAAACATTTTTTAAATACTCTATTTCATCAATTCTGTTTGTGAGCTGAACGTCAAGAACGAAATTATCACCAAAACTATTTCTAAAATCGTCAATTCTTTTAGATGCATCTGAGATATTATTCGATTTGAGATATTCAAATATGTGACTTTCCTTGCCACCTGAAATCACAACAATGTCGTCTTTTAATTCTATTAGGTCATTAAATCTTATTATTGGGGAATTGAATAAACTATTATTGTGCGCTTTAGAAATTATCTTCATTAAATTTTTGTGGCCATTATTAGTTTTTGCTAAACACAGTAATTCATATGAAGTATCATCATCATCAAAAATAAGTCTTATTGAAGAACCAGATATCGGTTTAATACCAGCTGACTCACATTTATTAAAAAACTTTACGAGTCCAAACATATTTGATTTGTCTGTTAACGCAACAGAGGGCACAGAATTACGAATTGCATTATCTACTATTTGATCAACTGTAAGGAGTCCTTGAGAGATACTGTACTCAGATGACACTCTAAGGTGTGAGAATAATTGAGTCATTTATTTAAAACACCTTTGAATGATTTTCTATGAATTGTGCAAATCCCCTTTTGCTGAATTGCTGAAAAATGCTCCTTAGTTCCATATCCTTTATTTTTTTTAAAATTATAATCAGGATATTTTTTATTGTATTCAATCATTAGTTTATCTCTGTATACTTTAGCAATTATTGAAGCTGCACTAATTACATCCTCAATAGAATCGCCTCCAATAATAGTCTTCATTGGAATATTTAAATCAGGTTTATATATGCCATCGACTAAAACCAAAGCAGGTTTTATTGGTAAGTTTAGTATAGCTCTTTTCATTGCTAATAAAGAAGCATTAAGAATATTAATTTTATCAATTTCATTATTAGAAACTATCCCAAACCCATAGTAAGAATTTTCAAGAACTTTTTTTGATAATAAATCTCTTTTTTTCGTAGATAATTTTTTTGAATCATCTAGATTATCTACTTTATTTTTCAAGATTACTGCTGCAGCAACAACAGGTCCTGCTAGACAACCTCTACCAACTTCATCAGTGCCTGCAATAAGATTTTTTTTCAAAGAGCTTCAATGGCTTTTATTGCTTCTGAATATCCATTTCCTTTTAATAATTCTCTTATCATTGAAGCATTTTCTGAGCTGTACGGAATTAAATCTTCAGTTGCTTTTACTGCATTAATTAAATTCTCAACATTACATTCATTTTGAATAAGTTCTATATAATGTCTCTTCCCAAGCAATAAATTTGGGAGTCCAACGTTATCAATCCTTAGCATTCTTGAAATGATTGAATAATTGAAAGTATTTGTTTTATAACAAATTATTGGAGGAGACTCTAATATGGAGGCTTCAAGTGTTGCAGTTCCTGATGTAACAATTGAGAGATTTGAGATGGATAAAAAATCTTTCATGGATTGCTCAGCTATCTTAATTGGGAGGTCCTCTCCATCAAAATGTTTGTTTATAATTGGTAACAATTCTTTATCAGCAACAGGTATTAAATAAAAATAATCTCTAAACTTTTCATAATGTTTTTTAATAAAATCTGCATATACAGGCATCATATTGATAACTTCTGATTTTCTACTACCCGGAAGAACAGATAAGAATTTTTTTGTGCTATCCAAGTTATACTTTTCTAATATGTTTTCCTTATTTTCTTTATATAAATTAAAAAAAGGATGTCCAAGATGAATGCTATTATGTCCAACTTTTTTGTAATAATTATGCTCAAAATTAAATAAACACAATGTCAAATCAATATATGCTTGGATTGATTTAACTCGTCCTTGCCGCCAACCCCAAACAGAAGGACTTACAACTTGAATATTTTTATTTAAGCATTTCTTTTTCAATGCTTTGTGGATTCCCATATTAAAATCTGGCGAATCAATGCCAATAAATAAATTAATATTATTTTTAATAAAAAGATTAATTAAATTTTTTCTCAGTCTTGTAAGCTTAAAGATGCTCAATAATGGATCTAAAAGGCCCATAATATTTATCTCAGAATAATGAAAAGAAGATTTGAGGCCTAATTTTTCTAATTTTGGCCCACCTACTCCGTATAAATTAACATCGTAACGTTTTTTTAGCTCTTCTATTAGGCCTGCTCCAAGTCTGTCACCGGAATGCTCACCACAAACTATTCCAATGTTTAGAGCATCTTTCTTAGACACTTATCTTAAAATTCCTCTTTCAGATATCTCTAAAGATTTTATAAATATATCTAAAAAAGAATCATTTTGATCTTTATTGAGTTCCTTTGATTTTTTAATTGCTTCATCAATTTTTAAACCCTTTCTGTAAACAAGCTTATATGCTTTTTTAATTAGGGATATAGATTCAGAGCTAATATCATTTCTACTCATGCCAACTGAATTAAGCCCAATTATTCTAGCGGGGTCGGCAGCAACTTTAACAAATGCGGGAATGTCCATATTAATTGATGTATTCATTCCAATAAATGAATAATCACCTATGTTGCAAAATTGATGAATAGTCGTAAGAGCTCCTATTGTAATATTATTACCAACATTAACATGTCCTGCTATGCCAGCATTGTTTGCAAAAACATTTCCGTCCCCAACAACACAATCATGAGCAACATGCGAATATGCCATCAAAAGATTATTAGATCCAATAGAAGTTATACTTTTATCTTGGATAGTGCCTCTATGAACAGTAACACCTTCTCTAAAGATATTTCTATCTCCTATTTCAAGTTTAGTCTTTTCGCCTTTAAATTTTTTATCAGGGGTATCCTCTCCTATTGTAGAAAATTGATAAAAAATATTGTCCTCACCAATTATTGTTGGGCCCCTAAGAACTACATGACTTAATAACTTTGTTCCTTTTTTAATCTCAACATCTTCATCAATGATGCAAAAAGGGCCAATTTCTACTGAGTCATCTATTTTTGATTTGTCATGAATAATTGCTGTCGAATGTATTTTCATGTCGCCTTCCTATCTGCACACAAAATTATCGCAGAACATACCAATTCATTATTTAATTCTGCCCTGCAATCAAATTTCCAAATTCCTTTTTTTTCTCCAAGAACTTTACTAAATATATCTATAGTATCACCTGGTCTAACTCTTTTTCTAAATCTTACTTTGTCAACTCCAGCTAGCACATATATTGAGCCCTCTTCAGGAGTTTTATCCATAGTAACAAATCCAAGAATACCTGATGCCTGACCAAGAGCTTCAATAATTATTACTCCAGGAAAAATAGGGTTTCCTGGAAAATGACCTTCAAGAAAATACTCATTACTAGTAATCATCTTCCTTGCGTGTATCTCTTTATTTTTATCAATGTTTACAACTTCATCGATAAAAAGAAATGGCTCTCTGTGTGGAAGATATTTTTGAATATCATCTTTTGATATTTTCATTTTATTTACTAAGTTTTTTTATGAAAACTGATGATTTAGCCCAATCTTTATGTTCTTGAACTGGCATGATGCCGACATAGTTTCCCGGTTTGGTTATATTTTTTGTGATTAATGTATGTGCTCCAACAGTAACGTTATCGCATACCTCGATATGACCAAGAACTCCAGAGAGACCACCCATTTGGAAGTTTTTACCAATTTTTGTTGAGCCAGCAATTGCACAAGAGGCAGCTATTGCTGAATTTTCACCAAGAATTACATTATGAGCTATATGAACTAAATTATCTAAGATTACTCCATCGTGGATTTCAGTATTATCTATAGCGCCTCTATCGATTGTACAATTTGCTCCAATTTCAACATTTTTGCCTATTTTAAGCTTCCCTAACTGTTTAATTTTTAAGTATCCATCTTTTGAAGGCGCAAATCCAAATCCTTCTGATCCTAAAACGGCACCATTTTGTATAACTGTATCAGAGATAATATTTACATTTTTAACCAATGAACAATTTGAATGAATTATAACATTTGGTCCTATTTCACAATTTGGTCCAATATATACATTTGGCCCAATATATACATCATTATGAACTATCGATTTTTCAGAAACAAAAGATGATTTATGGATATGAGGAATTTTGATATCGCTTTCTTCTTCAAATAATGATGATATTTTTGCATATGCTAAATAAGGATCTTCAGTCTTGAGATAATTAAAGCGTTCATCTACATCAAAATTTTTGCTTACTATAACGGCACAAGCTTTTGAGGTTTTTAAAGCTGATAAGTATTTTAATTTCGATAAGAATGTAATTGAAGTTTCTGATGCATTTTCAATTGTAGCTAAATTATCTACAACTGCATCTTCGTCACCAACAACAAATGAATCAGTGACTTTTGCTAATTCTTTAAGAGTAAAGCTATTGTGCTTTAACACTACTACTCAGACTTTGAAGCCTCAGAAGCAGCAACATCTAGCATTGATGTAACATCATCAGTTAAATCTAAAGCTGGATCACTAAATAATAAAGTTTCACTCTTAGCCAATAGAACTTTTATTTGCTTAGCAGCAATTAACTCGCCAATAATTTTTTGCATTGCAGGCCCAGTATCAGTGAAAACTTGTGCAGCTGTTTCTTCCTGAGCCTGTTGTATTTTGCCTGCAAGAAATTCAAGATCCTGTCCTTTTTCCTGAATATCTTTTTGCATTTGCGCTATCTCTTGTTGAGAAAGAGTCTCAAGGTCTTTTTGGAGTTTTTCTGCAATTGCTTGCCTATCAGCTTGTAAAGACTTAGCTTCCTCAAGATTTGAAGAGTAATCAGGATCTTCTTCCAATGCTTTAAAAGCATCAGCAGCTGTTTGAGTAGATAGAACCGCTGTCCTCATATCAATTACAGCAACACCATCCATAGTAAGTGCTGGAGTTGCTAAAAATATGAACGATAATATGTATAGTTTTATTATATTTTTCATAAGTACCCCTTATTGGATTTGACCATTTTATATTAACTAGAAAACATTTCCTACTGTAAATTGGAATTCTTCAGTTCTCTCTTGAGGTCCTGCATTAGTTGGTTTTGCAATTGCCAAGCTTAAAGGACCAAATCCTGTTATCCAAGTAACACCAACACCATATGAATATCTTAAATCTTCAAGAGCAGGTTTAGCACAATTAATTTGATAATCTTTACAGTTGTCAGAGAAAACGTTACCAAAATCGAAGAAAAAAGCAGATCTCAGAGACCTTTGATCTTCAACAAATGGAAGTTTAAATATTAACTGTAAACTACCTTCAACCTTTATATTTCCACCAATTGGTCTATCCCTATATCTGGATGTTGAATTAGCATAAGGATTTATATATGGAGTGTCGGCCTCTCCGTCTCCATCTGTATCAAGCAGGTTTGGACATGTTTCTTCTTCGTAATTAAATTCATAACAAGGAGCATCTGTGCTTCTTGGTCCTAGGGTATTTGATTCAAAACCTCTCAATGAACGAGGACCACCTGCGTAAAAATTTTGAAAGAATGGAGTTTCTTTAGTATCTCCGTAGGCATCGAGATATCCCAATTCACCATTAAACCCAAATACAAAATTTGAGGAAAGTGGTCTGTAATACCTTTGCCTTACACTTGCGCGATAATAACTTAAATCACTGCCAGGTATTGTTGTACTTAAACTAAAGACTGTCGAGGCGCCTGCTGTAGGAAATAACCCTCTATTCAATGTAACTCTTTGCCACGAGAACTGTGCTGAAAGTGTTTCAAACACATTTCCTTCTGCAGATACAAAGTCATATATTTCTCTTGCAGGAAGCGTTCCAACATCAATATCTGTCTTATCATATGTTAAATTAAAACCAAGTCTTGTAATATCTGATGTTGGATAGCCAAATTGAGCGCCAAAACCATTAGAATTAGTTAAATAATTTGCAACATTAAATTCTCCGTAGTCTGTTTCTCTAAAATAAATATTGTAACCAAGACTTACTCCATCTTTTGTTGCATAAGGATTCATGAATGATAAGTTATACATCTCACTGTAAATATTTTTATTAATCCCAATACCAACTGTATTTCCGGTACCAAAAAAGTTTTGTTCCTGCAAATTAAATCCAAGCATTAGACCAAAATCACTATAACCAATATTTCCTCCAACGCTTCCAGTAGTTTCCTCTTCTACACTATAAACAATATCAATTTGATCATCAGTGCCTACAACAGGAATAGTTTCAACATTAACTTCTTTAAAATATCCTAGTCTTTCTAACCTTACCTTTCCTGCTTCAATACTATTATCAGAGGACCATGCTCCTTCAAATTGTCTCATTTCTCTCCTCATTACATGATCTTGAGTAACATTGTTTCCAGTAAAGAGTATCTTTCGAGTATAAGTTTTCTTCCCAGGTACAACTGTGAAAGTTAGTTTTATCTCATTTGAATCATCAATAATTTCGGTATCTCCACTTACCTCAGCAAACGCATATCCTCTATTGCCGAGCACATTCACAAAGAACTCTTCAATAGAAGTTATTTGGGCTTGAGAATATGTCTGTTCTTTTAGGCTATTAATAATATCTAAATATATCTCCTCCTCAAATGGCACATCACCAATTACATCAACATCATCAATAATGTACTTTTCGCCTTCGTTAATATTGTATGTTATGAAGATTGATTTTTTATCTCTTGACAAACTAATCTGAGAAGACTCTATGGAAAACTTTAAAAATCCTCTATCTCGGTAATAAGACTCAAGTGTTTCAATATCTCCAATAAGTTTTTCTCTGGAATATTGATCATTGCTTGATAGAAATGAAAAAAAAGACCCTTCCGATAATTCAAAACCTTCTAGTAATTCCTCATCTGTATACGTTTCATTTCCAATGATAGTTATCTTTTTAATTTTTGCACTTTTTCCCTCATCAACTTCTATATTTATTTCGAGTCTGTTCCTAGGTTTTTTTATCTCCTCTATTCCAACATCAGCTCCATACCTTCCATTAGATGCATACGACCTAACTAATTCTGACTTAACTTTTTCAAGTGTTGATCTTTTATAAACCTCGCCTTCTTTAATTCCAACTCCATCAAGGCTTTCTAGAAGTTGCTCAGTTTTTAGAGCTTTGTTTCCGGAAATTTCTATTGCGGAAATTGATGGTCTTTCAACAACGGTAATAATTAAAGTATTTCCATCCTTGCCTATTTGAATATCATCAAATTGCTCTGTAGAGAATAATGATCTTACAATATCATTCGATTTTCTTGCATCAATTCTGTCTCCAACACTAATTGGGATAACATTAAAAATACTACCTGTAGAAACTCTTTGTAGTCCTATTATTCTAATATCGCTTACTAAAAATTCATCAAAAGCTTTAAGATTTAGGCTAAGTAAAAATGATAAAAAAATAATTTTTAAATTCTTCATTTATAAAACCTATAGAAATCTTGATATGTCATTAAAAATTGCAAAAACCATAAGCATGACAACAATTGCTGCGCCACCTGTGTAAATTATGTTTTCTGCCTTTTCGGGTAATGGTTTTCCTCTTATTGCCTCAATTCCAAGTAAAGTAAGCTGTCCTCCGTCCAACACTGGAATTGGTAATAAATTAAGCACTGCTAGGCTGATACTTAAGAGTGCCATCAAATACATGAATGGTAAAAATCCTGCTTGAGCAGTATCTCCAGCCATTTGAGCAATGCCAATTGGACCACTTAAATTTTCAGTACCCATATTTCCACTGATCATTTTTCCTATGAACTGAAGTGTCTTCACACTTAAGTTGTATGTCTCATAAACACCTTTTAATAGTGACTGATATAAACCTCTTGATGTTCCAAAAGATACTCCGAGCATGCCAACAATCTTATCCTCCCTAAGCTGAGACCCAATATCTACCGGTAAATAAATAATTTTGCCATCTCTTTCAATCTTAAACTCAACATTATTATTATTTGGATTTTCTGAAACCTGCTTTTGAATATCTGAGGCAAAGTTAATATTGGCATCTCCTATTTTTAATATCCTATCGTTGGATTTTATTCCTGCATTATCTGCGGATCCACCTGGAATTACTTTGCCTATTATTGGTTGCATTAAATATAAAATATCAATTCCGAGATATTCAGTAGGATTGCTTTGAGATTCAGAGGTTGGTAGAAAATTACTTACTTTAACTAAAACATTTGTAGACTTTTCAAGTCCGTCTCGAACTACTTCAAAACTTAAATCACCTGTATATCCCGCATAGGTTAGTAATTCCAAATTCACGTCTTTTGCTTCTTTAACAGACGTATTATTTATTGATAATATTTGATCATTAATTTGAAATGATTCATCAGAAGAGTATGTTATTTCCTGATTGGCTGAATTTACTACCGGTACAATTTGGGGATCTGCAGTATTTAAGAAAATAGCCGTAAATATAAAAATTGATAAAAGAAAGTTGGCTAATGGTCCTGCAAACATAATTGAAGCTCTTTGCCATTTTGGCTTTGAATCAAATGTATTTTTTAATTGTTCCTCATTAAGTTGGTTCGATATCTCAGGCTCGAGTTCAATTAATTTATTTGTAATCATTGAAACATATCCACCAAGGGGTATTGCTGAAAGGGCAAATTCAGTTCCATGTTTATCTAGTTTTTTATAAAAAACTGGGCCCATGCCAATGGAGAATCTTTGAACATGAACTTTGCACATTCTAGCAACAATAAAATGTCCAAATTCGTGGATAGTAACAAGGACACCCAAAAGAACCGCGAAAGCTAGTATGTATATTAAATACGTCATATTTGATTTATATTAAGCAAACGATTTTACCACCTTCTGAGCATGAATGCGTGTTTGAGCATCAACCTCATTTATTGATTCTATCGATACTTCATTAGACACAATATTTTTATCAAAAGTTCGATATATAACTTCATAAATCTCATTAAAGTTTATTTTTTTATTTAGAAAACTTTCCACAGCAATTTCATTAGCAGCATTGAATACAGTTCCTAGAAATCCACCTTTATTACATACTTCTCTTGCAATATCTTGAATCTTCGATCTGTCGGATGGAAACTCTTGAAAAGATAAATTTAGGTTACTAAAGTCTAAGTCTTTAAAATCTATTGGTATTCTGTTCTCTTCAGAAAGAGCATGAGCAATCGGAACCCTCATGTCAGGGGAACTCATCTGACACATACTTGAGCCATCTATATACGTGACTATTGAGTGAATTATGCTTTGTGGATGAATGACTAAATCAAAATATTTTTCGTCTAAATCAAATAAATATCTCGCTTCAATTAGCTCTAAGCATTTATTAACTAAAGTAGCAGAATCGATAGTAACCTTGCTTCCCATTTTCCAATTAGGATGATTAAGAGCATCTTTTACAGTAACATGCTGTAACTCTTGCATAGAGGCATTAATAAAAGGTCCACCAGATGCAGTAATAGTAATACTCTTTACGTCTTCAGTACCCTTCTCACCAGATAAACATTGAAAAATTGCATTGTGCTCGCTATCAATTGGGATAATTTTAGTATTATTCTCTTTTGCTAAGGATAAAATTAGATCTCCACCTGCAACAATACTTTCTTTATTTGCTAATAAAATCTTTTTTCCTGTCTTGGATGCAATATATGCAGTTTTTAAGCCCGCAAATCCAGATGTAGCACATACAATAATATCGACATCATCTCTATTAATGAGTCTTTCAAGCTCCTCATCACCATTTAAATATCTTTCCTTGTCTCTAGTGCAAAGGCTTTTAAATGAATCATGATCTTCAATATAAACGTAGTCAGGTGAATGTTTTTCTAATATTTCTTGATATCTTAAAACATTTTTGTTGAACGATATGCCAATTAAATTTAATGATTCTTTGTTTTGGGAAATGACACTGAGAACACTTTTTCCAATGCTACCTGTAGCTCCTAGTAAAAGAACATTCTTCATAATAATAAAATTAATATTGGAGTTGCTATAAGATGGGAATCTATTCTATCTAAAATTCCTCCGTGACCTGGAAGAATTGAACCTGTATCTTTTACTCCTGACTGTCTTTTGAAATAACTTATTAGTAAATCTCCGATGAATGCCAAAAATCCTCCTAATATAAAAATAAGTGGCAGAAAATTGATTTCAAATATTTGGCCGCATATTAATCCAAAAATTATGCATCCAATCATACCTCCAATCAAACCCTCAAGAGTCTTATTAGGGCTAATCTTTTTTACAATAAAATTAGCTCCAAACTTTGTTCCGATGACGTAAGCAAATGTATCAAAAATTGCTGTATTTATAATAATTAATCCATACAAAAGATAAAAATTTTTATTTAATAACACATAAAGGATTGAACATGAACCGAAGCCAAAAATAAGAAATAATCCTAAAAAAAGATTTTCAAATTTATTTGTTACCCACTCAAATATTCCTAAAATACAAACAAAGGATATTGCTAATGAAAATATCCAAATATTTTCTAAATAAATTATTAAAAAGATAATCAGAACTAATAATAGGGATGTAGATATTCTTGTAAGTATTGTATTCATTTTCTTTTGCCAAATCTTCTATTTATTTTTTTAAAATTATCAATACATTTTAAAAAGTCTTTCCTATTAAAATCAGGCCAATATTTATCAACAAACATTATCTCAGCATATGCGATTTGATAAAGAAGAAAATTGCTTATTCTCTTATCACCGCCAGTTCTAATTAAAAGGTCTATATCTTCAACTGGAACGGATGATGCATTATGTATAACTTTTTCATTGATATCTTCTATTTTAATTTGTTTAGCCGAAACACTTGATGCTATTTTTTTAGTTATGTCCACAATATCCTGCTTACCACCGTATCCAAGGGCAACATTCAAGTCTAGCTTAGAGTTTTTTATGCGCGTTTCTTGTTCCGCATAAACTATCTTATCAATAACTTTTTTTCCAAAGTCGCATGTGTTTCCAAAAAACTTTAGCCTTACTCTCTGCTCTTTTAGTTCAGGAACTTGATCATTGATTGCATCAATAACTAATTTTTTAATAGCGGTAACCTCAGCTTTAGGTCTTTTCCAGTTCTCAGTGCTAAAAGCGTAGATTGTTAAAGATGATAGGTCTTGTTTTACTGATTCTTCTACTATGTCTCTTACAATGCTAACTCCTTTCTTATGACCTTCGCTAATTTTTAAAGAGTTTTTAATGGCCCATCTTCCATTGCCATCCATAATTATACCAACGTGTTTTGGTGTATTGATTTTGCTAGAATTAGCCATTTTAGGCGACTAAATTTCGAGTAAGTCTGATTCTTTATTTTTTAAATCTGAATCAACAATTGATATGAATTTGTCAGTTTCTTTTTGAATTAGATCTTCTATTCTTCTTAACTCGTCTTCTGAAATTTCAGATGATTGTTGTTTTTCTTTTGCTGCCTGATTGGCATCTCTTCTAATATTTCTAATGGAAACTCTTGAATTTTCAGCTTCTGCTCTCGCTTGTTTTATGTAATCCTGTCTTGTTTCTTCTGTTAAAGCAGGCATGGTAACTCTAATTAAGTCACCGCTTGTACTTGGATTAAGGCCAAGGTCAGAATTTAAAATTGCTTTTTCTATTTCAGGAATTAAATTCTTATCCCATGGTGATATAACGATTGATCTACCCTCTTCAATGCTTATATTGGATGTTTGATTAATAGGGGTCATATTCCCATAGTAGTCTACGTTTACATCATCAAGTATTGCTGGATTCGCTCTTCCAGTTCTTATTTTGTTAAAGGCGCTTCTAAGAGCAGATAATGATTTATCCATTCTTTGCGTCACATCATTTAATAAATTTTCCATATTAAGATATAAGTGTACCTATTTTTTTGCCACAAATTATGTCTTTTAATGCGCTATGATTATTAACATTAAAAACATTAATAGGCAATCCATGGTCTCTTGCGAGTGTTAGAGCTGTAGCATCCATAACTTTAAGATTTTTTGATATAGCGTCATCAAATGATAATGAATCAAAAAATTTAGCATCTTTATTTATTTCAGGATCTGAGTCATACACTCCATCAACTCTTGTTGCTTTCAGCATGAGGTCAGCTTGAGTTTCTATTGCTCTTAAGCATCCAGCTGTATCTGTAGTAAAAAATGGGTTTCCTGTTCCAGCTGTGAATATTACAACATACCCGTCACTTAGTAATTGAATTGCTAATCTTCTATCATAATGTTCAACAATACCTGACATAGATATCGCAGACATAACTCTTGTTTTAATTCCAGTTCTTTCGAGAGAATCTCTTAAAGCAATTCCATTCATAACAGTTGCTAACATTCCCATATGATCACCAGCAACCCTGTCCATCCCAGCTTTATTTAATTTTTCTCCCCTAAAAAGATTTCCACCGCCAATAACAATGCCAATTTCTGCATCTAATTCTTTGCAAGACTTAACTGAGCTTGCCATTCCATCTAATATTTTTGGATCAATGCCTTGTTTTTCATTTCCAGCAACAGATTCTCCACTAAATTTAAGAAGAATTCTTTTATGCTCTAACTTGGACATATTTTACTTTAACTGTTCTGCAACCTCTTCAGCGAAATCTTTTGTCTCAACCTCGATTCCCTCACCAACTTTTAATCTAGCAAACTCAACAATGGTTGCACCACCCATTTCTAAATACTCTTGAACTGTAATGTCAGGGTCTTTAACAAAATTTTGAGAAATTAATGAAACTTCTGATAAGAATCTCTTAATCTTCCCATCAACCATTTTATCCATAATATCCTGTGGTTTGCCAGAATCTTTGGCTTGATTTTGGTATATTGCTTTTTCCCTTTCAAGTATGTCTTTATCTATATCGTCTTGAGATAAACATAAAGGGTTAAAAGCCGACACATGCATTGCAATATCTTTTGCTATTTCATCACTGCCGCCCTTTGTAACAACCAGTGAACCAAGTTTTGAATCAGAATGAATATAGATGCCAATGTTCATACTTGAATCAAATTCAAGAGTAACAACTCTTCTAATTTGAATATTTTCACCAATGGTTTGAACTAATGCTTTTCTGTCATCTTCTAGTGAGGACTCTTTAAGAACAGAAGCCTCAAAAATTTTATTTTTTGAAATATATTCTTTTACCTTTTCACCAAAAGATAAAAAGTTTGCATCTTTTGCAGCGAAATCTGTTTCTGAATTTAACTCTACCAAGGTTGCATAATCTTCATTTACAGATACGACCAAGATTCCATCTGCTGCAACTCTTGAGGATTTTTTTTCTGCTTTAAGCGCGCTATTTGATCGTAAAAGATCAAGAGCTTTTTGTATATTGCCCTCACATTCAACAAGTGCTTTTTTGCAGTCCATCATTGCTACACCAGTCATATCTCTTAACTCTTTTACTTGTGATGCTTTAATTTCCACTTTTATTTATCCTCTTCATTAGTATTTTCAGGTGGAGTATCATCCGAAAGTTCTTGGTCAACCTTGGTTGATTCTATATCAGCTTTAACTTCTTTTTCAGCTTCATCATCAGCACTTGAAGCATCTTTAACTTCTTCTTGTTTATCTTCAATTGTTACTTCAGAATCATCTTTTTTAACTTTCTGAATGACTGGTGCGTCAGATTTAGGAGCAAAACCCTTTGCAGACTCAATACCTCTAGCGCAGGCATCTGCGATAACTTTAGTAATTAACCTAATTGATCTTATTGCATCATCATTAGCAGGGATAATAGTATCGATACCATCTGGGTCAGAGTTTGTGTCAACTATTCCAATAACTGGAATACCCATTTTTTTTGCCTCAAGTACTGCAATCTTTTCATACTTTACATCAACAACAAAAATTGCATCAGGCAAACCTTTCATATCTTTTATACCGCCAACGCTAGCCTTTAATTTTGTATATTCTTTTTGAATTTCTACCGCTTCCTTTTTAATTAGCTTTTCAATTCTTCCTGAAGAAATCATTTCTTCAATATCTATAAGCCTTCTAATAGAGCCTCTAATTGTCTTCCAATTTGTGAGGGTTCCACCTAACCATCTTTTATCAACATAAGGCAATCCTATTTGAGATGCCTCTTCCTTAATTGTCTTGCTTGCAGACCTTTTTGTACCAACAAATAAAATTTTATTACCCTTTGAGCATATATCCTCAACTTTCGATGCAGCTGCACTTAAATGTTCTTGAGTAATCTCTAGGTTAATAATACTAATTTGTTTTCTGGTATCAAAAATATACTCATCCATTTTTGGATTCCAGAATCTTTGTTGATGACCGAAATGAACTCCTGCTTGAAGCAGGTCTTTAATTGATACTATACTCAATTTTTATCTCCTATGGGGTTATTCTCCGATTCTTAGTAAAGCAAACTTTAAAAGCACCCCACTCTACAAAAACAGAATCTTCGTGGTTAAAGTTTTTGTATTCTATAGAAAAATTATTAATATTTAAAGCTTTGATCTAATTAATAATCTTCTCAAAAGTATATAAATTTGGTTGAAACTTAATTACTTTCTTCGCACAATATAGTGCTCCATTTCCAAAAATATCTCTAGAGATTGCTTTGTGCGTAAAAGTATATGTAACATCTTTATCTTTAAAGATAACCTTATGTATTCCACTTATATCATCTTTTCTGTATGAAACAGTTTTAGATAAATTAATTAGATTGAGTGTATCCACATCTTTAATTAAATTTTCAATTTCAATTGCAGTACCTGATGGTTTATCTAGCTTCTTTAAATGATGGGTTTCTTCAATTGAACAATTAACTTTGTTTTCATTTTTTTTTATAAAGCTTTTTAAAGAATCTTTTAATTGATAAACACCGATACTCATATTTGCTGCCAAAACTATAGGCAATTTTTTTGAAGCAATATCAATATTTTCTAATACATCTTTATTTAACCCTGTAGTTCCAATGACCATAGGAATATTATGTTTTAAACAACTATTAATAATTTTCTTAGTGGATGAGGGGTGAGAAAAGTCTATAACTACATCTGCAGAGGTTAAATTTTCAGTAACTTTAAATTCATCATTTACATTAACTAAATCATATATAGTTGTGCCCATCCTTCCAGAAATGCCATTTATATATAATTCAATCATTTTTGATCTTAGAAATCGCTTTTAAAAAGGTATCTGTACCTGGATAGTTCTTTGATTGATCTAAGGATACGCTCAATTCATTTAAAAGCTTCATCTGATCTTTATTCAAGTTAGAAGGCGTCTCAACAACGACTCTACATAATATATCACCTCTTCTTCTATCTCTAACCACTGAGGCTCCCTTTCCTTTAATTCTAAAAACTTTTCCTGTTTGAGTGTTTGCTGGAATTTTTAATGAGATTGATTTCTCTAATGTTGGTATCTTAATAGAGCCTCCAGTTACAGAAATTTCAAAAGGTATTGGGGCTTCTATGTACAAATGCCTTCCATCTCTTTCAAAAATTGGATCGTTGTTAACTCTAATGGCAACATAAAGATCTCCTGATTGACCACCCTTCATCCACTCTCCTTCGCCTGAAAGTCTTACTTTATCTCCATTATCAACTCCAGCTGGAATGTTTACTGATAAAGTTTTGTTATCTTTAGTTGCTCCTGCTCCCCTGCACGTTTTACATAGGTTTTTAATTACTTGACCATTTCCAGAACAAACTGAACAGGTTTGCTGAACTGAAAAAAACCCTTGTTGCATTCTAATTTGACCAGAGCCGCCACAATTTGAACACGTAATTGGACTAGATCCTTTTTCAGCACCTGATCCAGAACAATCTGAACATTGAGCATATGAGGGAATTTTAATTTTCTTTTGTATACCTAGGACCGCATCTTTGAGATCTAAATCAAGATTATATTGAAGATCCGAACCCCTCCTTTGTCTTCTAGATTGAGACCTGGTCCCAAATACATCTCCAAAAATATCACCAAAAATATCATTGATATTTATATCATTAAAGTTCGGTCCTCCGCCTCCCATACCTTCAACACCGGAATGGCCAAATTGGTCATACGCAGATTTTTTTTGAGGATCTGAAAGAACATCATAAGCTTCAGCAGCTTCTTTAAATTTTTCTGCTGCTTCTGGATTATCTGGATTTCTATCTGGGTGATATTTCATTGCCTTCTTTTTGAAGGCCTTTTTTAATTCATTTGATGAAGCATCACGAGAGACTTCAAGAGTTTCATAGTAGTCTCTCTTAGACATGATAAATCTTTACTTTTCTTCTTCTTTAACTTCCTCAAATTCAGCATCAACAGTATTTTCAGTAGAACCGTCTTCATCTGCATTAGTATCAGACTGTCCTTCTGAGCTTTCCTGTTTATATAGTTTTTGAGTTAGTGGTGTAAGTACATCATTTAGATTTTTTGTTGCAGACTCAATTGCTTCGATATCTTCAGATGATATTGCTTCTTCTAATCCTTTTAGCGCCTCTTCTACTTGATTCTTTTCTTCATCTTCAAGTTTATCCTGAGATTCCTCAATAGTCTTTCTTGTGGCATGAACCAACATATCGGCATTATTTTTAGTTTTTACTAGTTCTTCAAATTTCTTATCATCTTCAGCATTCGCCTCGGCATCTTTTACCATCTTTTCTATATCTTCGTCTGATAATCCGCTAGATGCTTTAATAACAATTGATTGTTCTTTACCAGTATTCTTATCTTTTGCTGAAACGTTCAAAATCCCATTTGCATCAAGATCAAATGATACTTCGATTTGTGGAACTCCTCTTGCTGCAGCAGGTATGTCAGTTAGATTAAATTGGCCTAATGATTTATTCTGAGCAGCCTGAGTTCTTTCTCCTTGAATGACATGCACTGTAACAGCAGTTTGGTTATCTTCGGCTGTCGAAAATACCTGAGATTTTTGAGTAGGAATAGTAGTATTTTTTTCAATAAGTGGGGTAGCTACTCCACCTAGAGTTTCAATACCAAGTGTTAAGGGAGTAACATCTAAAAGCAATACATCAGTTGTATCTCCAGATAAAACTGAACCTTGAATAGCAGCGCCAACAGCTACTGCTTCATCAGGATTTAAGTCTTTTCTAGGATCTTTACCGAAAAAATCTGCAACTTTCTTTTGAACAAGTGGCATCCTTGTTTGTCCACCAACTAGCAAAATCTCATTTATGTCTCCCTTTGATATTTTTGCATCCTTAAGCGCAAGTTTAAGAGGCTCAAGGCTTTTATCAACCAAATCCTCTACAAGGGACTCTAATTTAGCTCTAGTAATCTTGTGTACAAAATGTTTTGGTCCAGAACTATCAGCAGTTATATAAGGCAAATTAACTTCTGTTTGCTCAGATGAAGATAGTTCGATTTTGGCCTTTTCAGCAGCTTCTTTTAATCTTTGAAGCGCAAGAGGATCGCTTTTCAAATCAAATCCAGATTCTTCTTTAAATTTATCAACAAAATAATCAATCAATCTTAGATCGAAATCTTCACCACCTAGGAAAGTGTCTCCATTTGTAGATAAAACTTCAAATTGATGCTCTCCATCAACGTCAGATATTTCAATAATAGATATATCAAAAGTTCCTCCTCCAAGATCGTATACTGCTACCGTTGAATCTCCCTTGCCTTTATCAAGACCATACGCAAGCGCTGCTGCAGTTGGTTCATTGATAATTCTTTTAACATCTAAGCCTGCAATTTTTCCTGCATCTTTCGTTGCCTGTCTTTGTGAATCATTAAAATAAGCTGGTACTGTAATTACTGCTTCTTTTACTTCATGCCCAAGATAATCTTCAGCAGTTTTCTTCATCTTTTTAAGAACTTCTGCAGCAACCTGTGGTGGGGCTAATTGTTTTTTTGATGCCTCAACCCAAGCATCACCATTATCTGCTTTAACAATTTTATAGGGAACCATGTCAGCATCTTTACTAACAACTTCATCATCGAATGTTCTACCTATTAATCTTTTAATTGCATACAAGGTGTTTTCAGGATTAGTAACAGCTTGTCTTTTAGCTGGCAGCCCAACAAGAACTTCATCGTTATCTGTATATGCAATAACAGATGGTGTTGTCCTTGCACCCTCAGCGTTTTCAATAACTTTTTGTTGTTGGCCTTCAACAACAGCAACACAGCTGTTAGTTGTTCCTAAATCAATTCCTATAATTTTTGACATACTTTTTCCTCTAATTTTTAATCACAGTCACTCTTGCGGGTCTTAAGACTCTTGAGTGCAGTTCCCAGCCCCTTTGAAAAATATTTCCAACAAAGCCGTCTTTCTTGGTTTTATCTTTCTCCATTGAAACAGCCTCATGTTTTTCTGGATTAAATTCCTCATTATCCGGATAGATAGGTACCATTCCGAATTTATCAAGAGTTGATTCAAAAGATTTTAAAGTTAATTCAATACCTTCTTTATCCTCTTTTGAGGAATTCTCAGACAAATTATTTAATGCATTCTCTAAGTTATCTATTATGGGCAAAAGCTCCATGAGCAGTCTCTCAGTTCCATATTTATGAGCTTTTTCAACCTCTGTTAATGTTCTTTTTAAAGCATTATCAAGGTCAGCATTAGCACGAAGTAATAATCCTTCGAGCTCCTCTTTTTTTTCAACAAGCTCCTCATATGTTGGTGTACCAACGTTTTCAAATTCATCCTGAGAATCATCACTTACATCAGAATCTTCCCCAGATCCATTTAATGTAAGCTCTTCATCAAGAGAATTTTCTTCCACAGATTTATCTTTTTCACTCATAAAATATCCCTATACCACCATATATTGGGATATTAATTATCAGTTCAAGGGGTTTTAACTAATCTAATTTTTTAACGTGAAGCACAAGATTATGATCAACTAATTGATATCCAGCATTTTTAGCAATAAAGTTTAGCCTTTCAATTAATTCTTTATCCTGAAACTCTAAGACCTTTCCAGATTCTACATCAACCATATGCTCATGATTTTCTTCTAGTACTTCATAAACAGCATGACTGCCTTCAAAGTGATGTTTTTTAACTATTCCAGCAGTTTCGAACTGGGTAAGGACTCTGTATACAGAAGCAAGACCAATATTTTCACCTTTGTTTAGAAGTTCTTTATATATATCTTCAGCACTAAAATGTGCTTCTTCTTGGATAGCAGTAGATTCTAAGACTTCCATAATTTTTATTCTAGGCAATGTAGCCTTGAGACCTGCCTTTTTCAGTTCTTTTGTTTGGTTCATTTAACTTTAGTATAGTACAGTTTTCAAAATTATATTATGCTCTTGAATTACAAGACATAATATAAAGGAAGTATAATCAAATTTTATTATGAAAAGTATATTGATTAAAAATTTTTTAAATAAGTTTTTTACCTACTTTTTAGTATTAATAATTGCATCTTGTTCATCATTAACGCCTTACAAGGTTCCTATTTTGCAAGGAAATATTTTTGATGAAGATGATATGTCCAAATTGAGTGAAGGTTTAACTAAAGAGCAAGTTCAGTTCATATTTGGTACAGCTCTAATTAAAGATCCTTTTCATTCAAATCGATGGGATTATTATTACTCAATTCAAGTGGGTGATGAGCTTTTGGATGAAATGAAGTTATCTATAAACTTTAACAGTGATGGTCTCGTAGATAATTGGACTATCGAAGATCTATCAGAATAATTAAACCTTTGAGAGCCGATCCAAAAAGGCTTCTAATAAAATTTCACAAAAACTTTCAATTGCCTTCTCAGGCAGCAAATTATTCAACAATATAGGAAGTTCAAATTCTGCACTGAATTCAATTAGAGTTTCATAGTTGTCTTTTTTAGAAATATTCCACTCTCCTTTAAAGGAATTAAATGGGCCATCAATTTGTTCAATTTTGATTTTATTTTCTAGCAAAATATTCTTTGATCTAATTTCGTAATCTCTCAACAAAAAACTAAATTCCAATTTGCCAATCTCAAATTGATCATTTTTTTCTATGAGCTCTGACTTTGAGCAGCCAGGTATATATGAAGAATAGTTTTCAAAGTTTGCGATTTGATTGTAGACTTTTGAAAAGTCTTCAGTTACTGACTTCAAAAAATAAATCTTACGGGGCACTCTAAAGGATCTGTGAAATAAATATTGAAGCAACACTTATTGGAGCTATAAATTTTATAAAAAATCTCCAAAGCTTATAAATAACATGATATACATTACCTACCTCATTAGTAATAAGTTCTTTTTTCATAAACCAACCAACAAATATTGCAATCATCATTCCGCCTAGAGGAAGCAAAATTTGATTAGCAATAAAATCCATTGAATCTAAAAAATTTCTGCCAGGAGTGAGGTTAAATTCAGACAAAACATTAAAACTCAATGCAGTTCCAATACCTAAACTCCAAGCGAAAAAAGAAATAGCCAAGGCAGAGTATTTCCTTGATAAAAAGCCTTCCTCAGATAAATAAGCCACACCAGGTTCAAGCAAAGAAATGGAGGAGCTTAAGGCTGCAATAGACAACAATATGAAGAAAAAAGCACCAATTATCTGACCAAATTGCATTTGATTAAATGCTGATAACATTGATACAAAAACAAGCCCTGGTCCGCTATTTGGTTCTAAATTGAAAGCAAAGATGATTGGGAATATTGCTAAACCAGCTAACATAGCTACCAAGGTATCTAAAGATGCTACGGTGAAAGAAGTTGGTACTACTTTTTGATCTTTGGGCATATATGCGCCATAAGCCATAATTGAACCCATTCCCAAACTCAAGCTAAAAAAGGCTTGGCCCATTGCACTTAAAAATGTCTCAGCCGTCACATTTGAGAAGTCTGGAGCAAATAAAAATTCTAATGTCCTAATAAATGCTCCATTAAACATTGCGTATATAACCATAAAGATTAGTAAAAATCCTAACATTGGCATTAAGATTTTTACCATTCTTCCAATACCATTTTTTACACCTGCAGAAACAATCAAAAAAGTTAAAAGCATAAAAACTGTATGCCAAAATAAAAGATTATATGGGGAGGCTATGACAACACCAAACTGATCTGATGAACTTAAACCATCGGAGGGTAATGCAGCAATAAAAATATAATTTAAACAAATGCCAGCAATAACGCTGTAAAAAGAAAGTATTAATACTCCTGCTGAAATTCCACTCCATCCAACAAGTTTCCATAGCGATGAAGTGTTTGATTGTATTGCAGTTTTTTTCATTGCATTGATTGGACTATTGCCAGCCCTCCTTCCAATAATGATTTCACTAATCATGATTGGGATTCCTATCATGACGATACATAGTAAGTAGATTAGAACAAAGGCACCACCACCATTCGTTCCGGCTTTATAAGGAAATCCCCAGATGTTTCCTAAGCCAACAGCAGATCCTGTGGCTGCAAGTATAAATGTCCATTTTCCAATCCAGGCACCATGAGACTTTAGTTTTTTTTCCATAATTATAAATAAGGGTTGCTGTATGGATTAATCCAATATCCAATTGATATTAAAAAAGATATACATACTAGTAAAGTTAAAATTTTTCTGAATTTCTGATAATCAATATCCTTTTTATTGAAATCTTCAGTAGATCTCTCAAATACGAAAAATAAATAAAAACTAATTATCGATAAAAATAGAGAAATTAAAATAAGCTTTAAATAAGTAAGAAGTAAAATCAAACAACCCAATAAACTAAAACCAATTCCTACAGATAAGTTTAATTTTTGATTTTTTTGATCATCTCTCCATCCCCAAGCAAAGCCGCCTAAAAATGTAATTATTATTGCGCCATAGCCTAATTGAAAATATATAAGGGTCTTGCTGACCTCTCCACCAATAATCCATGGTATTAGGGAAAATATAGCAAATGGAAGAAAGCCAACATAGCCATAAGTAGATTTGATATTAGTTATATTCAATTTATTTCTTTAAAGTTATTGCACTTAGATCTTTAGAATACATAATAAAGTATGGCTAAAGAAAAACCTTCTTTAATTGTAAAGAATAAAAATGCTTCTAGAAACTATAAATTAGATGAAAATTTTCAAGCCGGAATTGTCTTAGAAGGCTGGGAAGTAAAATCGCTAAGACAGTCAAAGGTTGATGTAAAAAATTCATATGTAAATATCAAAAAAGGTGAGGCTTGGCTTATTGGAGTAAAAATTGACAGTCCAGCATCTTTAAAACAAGAAGATATAGATTTGACTAAATCAAGAAAACTTTTACTTCATAGAAAAGAAATTGAAAAGATAGAAAGATTGAAGGGTGAGAAAGGACTTACATGTGTTTTAACAAAAATTTACTGGAAAGATAATTTAATTAAATGTGATATTGCCATGGGCAAAGGCAAAAAGCATAGAGATCAAAGAGAGGATATCAAAAAAAGAGATTGGGAAAGAGACCAAGGAAGAATTCTTAAAAATTCAAAAAAATTCTCCTAATCGAATCAAAAAAAATATTCATGTATAATGCCTGTCCTTATGGGGGCGAATAGGGTTCGACGTTTCTACTGGACTCCGAAGCGCATGCCAAGATTGTAGTAATTCTTGTAAAACATACTACAAAAAAAATAGTTGCAAATAACGACAACTACGCTTTAGCAGCTTAATGCTAACCGATGCAAGAATTGACTGTGGTTTGAAGCATCGGCTAAACACACAGTCTAGCCAAGCTATATTGCTTGGATATAGTTTGGTAAAACTTAATCAAGCTAGCTTTTATGCCCTGCTCTTCGGGTGATAAAAGTTAAAAATAATAGAATGAGCTATGCATGTAGAAGTTAGGCTGAAGGATTGACGGACGCGGGTTCAATTCCCGCCGCCTCCACCATTTTCATAATAATTCGTATAAATATAGACATATCGTCTATAGATAATTAAACTACGCATCTAAATTATGGCTAATTCAAAACAAGCAATTAAAAGAGCAAGACAAAACTCTGACAGATATAAGCTCAGACATGCGCAACGCTCTGTTGTAAGAACCGCAGTAAAAGCTGTGAGAGCCGATATTGATTCTAAAGATAAGGCAAATGCTTCAGAGTCCTTCAAAAAAGCACAAAAAGTTATCGATACAGCGGCTTCAAAAAATGTAATACACAAAAATGCAGCAGCTCGAACAAAAAGTAGATTATCAAAAGCAATTAAAGAATTAAGTTAACTCTTTCTTAGAATTAACCACTTCAGTTTCTAATGACTTCAATAAGTCTTTTGTACCTTCTCCAGTAGCAGCTGAAATAAAAAATATTTCTTTAGATTTAATTTTTAAATCTTTTTCAATTTGTTCTTTGATTGACCTTAATTGTTCTTTTTGAATTAAATCAATTTTATTGCAAATAATCCATGAAACTTTTTGAGTTAGGTCATCCTTAAATGAATCTAACTCATTCTTAAGTAAAGTAATTTGTTGCACAGGTGAAAGACTCTCAGAAGAATTTAAATCAACAAAAATTAGTAAAAGCCCAGTTCTTGAAATATGTTTAAGAAATTTAATTCCTAGCCCTGCACCTTCAGAAGCCCCTTCTATTAAGCCAGGAATATCAGCAATAACGTAACTTGATTCATTTCCCTTTATTGTTCCCAGATGAGGCCTTAAGGTTGTAAATGGATAGTCACCTATTTTTGGTTTAGCTGATGATACGTTATTTAAAAAAGTTGATTTACCAGCATTTGGAAAGCCAACTAAACCAACATCGGCTAAAGATTTTAACTCTAATCTAATCGATCTCTTTTCACCCTCAAATCCAGGTGTAAATTTTCTTGGTGCCTGGTTAGTACTAGATTTAAATTTTGCATTACCTAGGCCCCCATCACCGCCTTTAGCAATAATATACTCAGCATCCTTCTTATTACAGTCAATAAGCTCTTCTCCTGTGAAGTTATCGTAAACAACTGTACCTAGAGGAACCTCAATATAGAGATCATCTCCTGCGGCTCCAAACTTATTTTTACCAGCACCCTTTTGACCATTTTTTGCATTAAATATTTTTTTATTTTGAAAATCTACAAGAGTATTAACATTAGTATTTACTTTAAAAAAAATATCTCCACCTTTACCGCCATCGCCGCCATCAGGACCTCCAAATGGAATATATTTTTCTCTTCTAAAGCTTGACGCTCCAGAACCACCATCTCCTGCCTTAATTTCGAGATAGGCCTCGTCAATAAAATTCATTTTGTTATGTTATTGAGGAATAACGTTTGCTGTCTTTCTTTTTTTTGGACCTTTGTAAGTAAATTGAACAATGCCAGCAGATTTAGCGAACAATGTATCATCTTTACCAATACCAACGTTTAGGCCCGGATGAGTATTTGTGCCTCTTTGACGAATAAGAATTTCGCCAGCTTTAACCAACTGACCACCAAATCTTTTTACACCAAGCCTTTTTGAGTTGGAATCTCTTCCGTTCTTGCTTGATCCGCCTGCTTTCTTATGTGCCATTATTTACTCTCTAATTTAATATTCTTAATTTCAACCTGAGAATGCTTTGCTCGATGCCCTATTTTTCTCATACTGTGTTTTCTTCTTCTGAAGCGCAAAATAGAGACTTTGTCAGCTTTCACAGTATCTTTTATTTCAGCAGTTACCTTTACATTATCAAGGTATGGTTGCCCAACCTCAACATTATCACCGTCTACGAACAATAAAACATTATCAAAAGTAATCTTTTTACCAACTTCATCTTTTAAAAGATCAACTGATAAAATCATACCCTTTTCAACTTTATGCTGTTTACCGCCTGTTTCTATAACTGCATACATAATATAATCCTAAAAAGCTCGCAAAATATACGCTTTAATGAAGAAATTATCAATACTTAAACAGAATTTTGCATGATAAATAAGGCAATATGAAGAAAAATATCAATATTACAAAGGAATTAAAGGTTGTTGAAAAATATATAAAAAAAGACCTAAGCAAGGAAAAAACTATTTCAGGCTTATACAAGTATATTTTTAGATCAAGTGGTAAAAAAATGCGAGCAAGATTAAGTCTTATTGCTTCATCTGTTAAAAATCACAAAGACAGATTTAAACTCGCATCTGTAATAGAGCTTCTTCATACAGCAACACTCGTTCATGATGATGTCGTTGATAATTCTTCAGTAAGACGAGGAGTCAAATCCGTAAATAATGTTTGGACAAATTCGCATGGAGTTTTAATAGGAGACTATATTTACTCAAAAGCATTTATTCTTATGGTTGAAATCGGAAATAAGAATATTCTTGAAGAGCTTGCCAATGCAACAAATGACATTTCTCAAGGAGAATTAATTCAACTAGATGCAATTAGGAACATCAAAATATCTTTAAATAAGCTAAAAAAAATTAGCTACTTCAAAACAGGCAGGCTTTTTGAAGCTGCAGCTAGGACAGGAGCAATGCTTTCCTCTTCAAATAGGAATTATATAAACAACGTAAGTGAGTGTGCTAAGAATCTAGGAATATTATTTCAAATCCGTGATGATATGCTCGATTATTCTTCAGATCTAGAAATTGGAAAACCATCATATCAAGATCTTAGGGAAGGCAAAGTCACATATCCGTTTTTTTATGCATACAAAAATGGTAACACTAGAAATAAAAAGAATTTATTTGAGCTTCTTGGAAAAAATAATTTAAATCGATCAAAAGCAAAAACTCTTATTCAAAATTTGAATGGAATTAGAAAAACTCAGCAACTTGCTGAAAAATATCATGTCAAAACAGTTTGCTGTGCTAATAAGATAAATGACCTATTTATTAGAAAAGAAATGATAGAATTAGCCGATATAGCACTTAAAAGAGATAAATAATGTTTAATCCTAAAAGTTCCTATAACAAAGAAGAACTAATTGCATGTTCAAATGGAGAATTATTTACAAAAGAAGGTGATGGTCGATTACCATCAGACCTAATGTTAATGTTCGATGAAATAGTTAATATTGATGATTTTTCAGGAAATTATAATAAAGGCTCAATTGAAGCAGTGCTAAACGTAAATCCTGATTTGTGGTTTTTTAAGTATCATTTTAAAGAAGATCCTGTCATGCCAGGATGTCTAGGTCTTGACGCTATGTGGCAACTTCTTGGATTTTACTTGTTGTGGACTGGCTTACCAGGAATTGGAAGAGCTCTTGGAGCTGAAAATGTAAAGTTCTTTGGACAAGTTCTTCCAAAAGCAAAAAAAGTTGTATATAAATTAGATATTAAAAGGGTTATCAATAGAGGTGCAATAGTTGGTTTAGCAGATGGTGAAATGTTTGTTGATAATAAAAAAATCTATAGCGCTGAAAAATTAAAGGTTGGTTTATTTAAGGATCCAAGTAATTTCTGATGAGAAACGTGGTCATAACAGGAGTAGGTATTAAATCTTGTATAGGTAACGACTATGCAGAAGTTCTTGCTAATCTTCAGAATGCTAAATCGGGAATTGTATTTAATGAAAAATATTCAGAGATGGGATTTAGAAGTTGTGTCTCTGGATCTGTCAATATTGATCTTTCAGAACATATTGATAGGAAATTATTAAGATTCATGGGTGAATCTGCCGGATACGCTTACTTGGCTACTAAGGATGCCCTTAAAATGGCTGGAATTGATGAAAGTCATCTAGACTCGCCAAAAATTGGTATTGTTGCAGGATCTGGAGGTGCTTCTACAAGAGTGATGTTAGAGAGTGGTGATATTGCAAGAGAGAAAGGCCCTAAAAGAATTGGACCTTATGGTGTTACAAAAAGCATGTCTAGTTCTATATCTGCAATCATAGCAACAGCACTCAAATTAAAGGGAATAAATTATTCAATTTCTTCAGCATGTGCAACCAGTGCTCATTGCATTGGTCATGCTGCAGATTTAATTAAAAGCGGCCAACAAGATGTCGTCATAGCTGGTGGAAGTGATGACGAGCATTGGAGTTCATCTTGCTTATTTGATGCTATGGGAGCACTTTCATCTAACTTCAATTCAACTCCAACGATTGCATCAAGACCATACGATTCAAATAGAGACGGATTTGTTATTTCAGGTGGAGCTGGAATGATAATTTTAGAAGATGAGGAGCATGCAAAGAAAAGAGGCGCAAATATTCTAGCAAAGCTTTCTGGATATTTTGCAAATTCTGATGGCTATGACATGGTAGCTCCTTCTGGTGAAGGTGCATCTAGATGTATGCAAGGAGCAATTGATAATTCAAAAATAAAAATCGATTACATTAATACTCACGGTACAAGTACTCCCGTTGGAGATGTAGCAGAAATAAATGCAATCAAGACTCTTTTTATCTCTGAACAACCAATGATAAGCTCAACTAAATCAATGACAGGACACTCACTTGGAGCTACAGGTGCTCATGAGGCGATATATTCAATTATGATGATTAACGAAAACTTTATTGCGCCATCTATAAACATTGAGTCATTATGTGATGATGCTGAAGGCCTTGATATAGTTACCGAAACAAGGAATATATCAATTAATAATGTTCTTAGTAATTCGTTTGGCTTTGGTGGTACCAATGCAAGTCTAGTAATCAGTAGGTATCAATAAAGATTTAGCAATGCGTCTTTTGTATACGGAATAACATCGTTAACTCTGCCTTCCTTCATCTTTAAAACCCATTCATGATCAGATAACAATGCTCTGCCAACTGCTATAAGATCATATTTGTCATTCGTAATATCATCTACTGCTTTGTCAATACTTGTTGGTGTTGCTGGTGCAGTCATATCAATAAAATCTGAGTCCAGTCCCACGCTGCCAACACTAATCGTTGGGATCTTTGATATTTTCTTAGTCCAATAGGCTAGGTTTTCGTTTGAGCCTTCAAATTCACTTTCCCAGAACCTTCTCATGCTTGAATGTAAATAATCCAAACCAGATTCTACAGGTGAAGTAAGAATCGTTTTAAGTTCTTCAGGATTAGATGCAAGTTTAGCTTCAAAGTCATGTTGCTTCCATTGAGAAAATCTTAAACCAACAATAAAATTTTCACTGACATTCTCTCTAACAGATTTAATAATATCTGAAACAAATTGTGAGCGATTTTCTATTGAGCCTCCATATTCATCTTCACGAATATTTGTACCGCTCCAAAAAAAATTATCTATTAAGTAACCATGAGCTCCATGTATCTCAACTCCATCAAATCCAATCTCTTCACATATCTTTGCATCTGATGCGTAAGCATCAATTGTTTCCTTGATATCATTTAAAGTCATCTCATGGGCTACTTTTTTACCAGGTTTTACAAGTCCAGAGGCTGTATGACCAGGTACTTCAGGATTTGGTTGCATGCCTAGCTTTCTAAAACCTCCACAATGCCATAGTTGCGCAATAACCGCCCCATTGTTATTTTTAATCTCCTCTACAACTTTTTTCCAGGCTTCTTTAGCCTCAATGCTATCTAATCTAGGAACATTTGGATATGCACTTGAAGCTTCATGACTTACTTCAATTCCCTCTGTAATAATCAACCCAACTTCTGCTTTTGCTCGCCTAGAATAATATGCAACCACCTCCTGCGTCGGAATACCTCCAGGTGACTGATTTCTGGTCATAGGCGCCATTACAATTCTATTTCTAAGAGTAATATTTTTAAGTTTGTAATTTTCAAAGATCATATTTACTCTTCATCAAACTTTGATTTTCTCCATGGGAAATCTTTTGGTAAATCAGAAGAAATCTTATTCTTAAAGTCTGGTTGTCTTTTTTCTAAAAATGACATTACTCCCTCTTTTGCATCATCCGAAGCTCCTCTTGAATCAATTAACTTACTTTCAATAATATGTGCATTTTCAGGACTATCATCTGCCGATAGTGACCAAAGCATGTGTCGCGTCATTGCAACTGACACAGGGGCACTTGAATCAAAGAATAAATTAGATATTTCAATAGCTTTATTCAGTAATCTATCTTCATCAACTAAATAATTTACTAATCCAATTTTTGAAGCTTTTTGAGCATCTATAATCTCGCCCGAATAACACAGTTCAAGCGCATTTTGAATTCCCACAATTTTAGGCAAAAACCAGCTAGCACAACCATCAGGAACAATACCTCTTTTAGCAAAAACAAAACCAAATCTTGAATTAGTTGTAGCAATTCTTACATCTGCTGGCAATTGCATTGTTGCTCCAACACCCACAGCGTCTCCGTTACATGCTGCAATCACAGGCTTTAAAGAATTATAGATTTTTAGATTTAATATACCTCCAGCATCTCTCCTATAATCTGATTCAAATTGTCCTTTAGTATCAAATTCTTTATCAAAAGTTTTCTCTCCAAAGGATAAGTCTGCTCCTGCACAAAAAGCTCTGCCAGAACCAGTAATTACAAGCGATTTGATATTGTCATTATTATTAACAAGATCGATTGCATCGAGCATGTCATCAAACATCTGCATATTAAAAGCATTTAACTTTTCTGGTCTATTAAGTTTTAATATTGCAACTGAATCAACTTCGTCAAGAAGGATGGTTTTATATTCTTTCAACAAAATTTAATACTAGAATGGAATATCGTCATCTGTAAGGCCTTCTCCACTATCATCCTCGGGGAAAGGTGTATCAGAAGAGTTTTCCATTTGATTTGAGTTATCAGATGAGCCTCTCGAGCCAAGCATTGTAAGTTGATTGCCTAGAACTTCAGTTGTGTATCTATCATTACCATCTTTATCTTGCCATTTTCTTGTTTGAATTTTTCCTTCAACATAGACACTAGAACCTTTATCTAAATACTTCTCAGCGATCTCAGCCAAATTACCAAAAAATACAACTCTATGCCATTCAGTCTTATCCCTATTTTCACCACTTTCTTTATCCTTCCATGATTCAGTGGTTGCTATAGAAAGATTTGCTACAGCTGTTTGTGTAGCTGTATATCTCATTTCAGGCTTTTGTCCTAAATTACCAACTAAAATTACTTTATTTACTCCTCTGCTCATAATTACCTCTTATAATATGTAAAAGTTTAACCTAATTTAATTTTTTCATCACGGAATTTTTAATTCAATGGATAGTATTTTTATAAAAGGTGCGAGAACACATAATCTAAAGAATATTAATCTCGAAATACCTAGAAATAAAATCATAGTTATAACAGGACTTTCTGGTTCAGGTAAGTCTTCTCTTGCTTTTGATACCTTATACGCCGAAGGTCAAAGACGTTATGTAGAATCATTATCAACCTATGCAAGAAGATTTTTATCTATGATGGAAAAGCCTGATGTTGATCAGATTGAAGGCCTCTCACCAGCTATATCAATAGAACAAAAGGCCACATCTCATAATCCAAGATCAACAGTAGGTACGGTTACAGAAATATATGATTACCTTAGACTTTTGTACTCAAGAATTGGTACCCCAAAATGTCCAGATCATGATGAGGAACTAAGTGCAAAAACTGTATCAGAAATCTGTGATGAAATTCTTAAGCTTAAAGAAGGCACAAAAATAATGATAATGTCGCCTATCATTAGAGATAAAAAAGGTGAACATTTAGCAATATATGAGGATCTTCGTAAAAGCGGCTACGTCAGGGTTAAGGTCAATGATGTAGTATATCCTATCGAAGAGTTTCCCAGCCTAGAAAAAAATAAAAAGCATAATATCTCGGCTGTTATAGATAGATTAGTAATTAAGCCTGGGAATGACATTAGATCACGCATATCTGAATCTATAGAAACATCTTTGCTATTATCTGAAGGATTGATTGAGGTCGAAGAAATCGATTCAAATTATGTTCATTTATATTCATCTAATTTTTCTTGTTCACAATGTGGATACTCAATTCCTGAGCTTGAGCCAAGAATATTTTCTTTTAATAATCCTCATGGAGCATGTTCCCGATGTGATGGCCTGGGTGTGATTCAATTTTTTAGTGAGAAGAAGTTAATTCAAGATGATGAAGTCTCGATTGCAAACGGTGCTATTAAAGGCTGGACAAGGAGGAATAGATTTTATTATTACCAGCTTAGATGTTTGAGCAATCATTTTGATTTTTCACTAACTACCAAATGGAAAGATTATCCACAAAAAATTAAAGATATTATTTTATGGGGTACTAAAGAAAAAATTGATTTCTCTCATAGGTTTAGAAGTGGGAGCAGAATTATAAGAAAGCATAGGTTTGAAGGCATTTTACCCTCTACAGAACGAAGATTTAAAGAAACAGATTCTGAGTACATACGAGAGGAGCTCTCAAAGTTAACCTCAGAGAGCATTTGTGATGAATGCGATGGATCTAGATTGAATACATACGCCCGTAATGTTTTTATAAATAATACTCAAATTCACAATATTACTTCGATGAAAATTAGTGATTGTTTAGACTTCATCAAAAATATGAAGTTAGAGGGTTCAAAAGAAAAAATTGCAGAAAAGATAGTAAAAGAAATCACAGATAGATTAACTTTTCTAAAAGATGTTGGACTTAGCTATCTTACACTTGATAGAAGTGCTGAAACATTATCAGGCGGTGAGGCTCAACGAATTAGATTAGCAAGTCAAATTGGCTCTGGTCTTGTGGGAGTAACATATGTCCTAGATGAACCATCAATAGGTCTTCATCAAAGAGATAACACAAAACTAATTAGGACATTAAATAATCTTAAAGAACTTGGAAATACTGTGATTGTTGTTGAGCATGATGAGGAGGCAATCAGATCTGCTGATCATATAATTGATATTGGTCCTGGAGCTGGTAAGCATGGTGGTGAAATATGTGCCCAAGGAAATATCGATGCTATTTTAAAGAATAAAAATTCTATAACTGCAAAATATTTATCAGGTAAAAGGAAAATCAAAGTACCTAAAAAAAGATTAAAAATAAAAAACGAAAAAATAAAAATAATTGAGGCTTTCGAGAATAATTTAAAAAAGGTTTCTGTTGATATTCCAGTAGGCCTATTTACGTGTATTACAGGAGTATCAGGATCTGGAAAATCTTCACTTATAAACCAGACTCTTCTGCCAATAAGTTCGTTTATTCTTAATAAATCAAAGCTTTCAAAAGAAATAAAGTGTGAAAAAATTGAGGGGCTAGAATATCTTGATAAGGTAATAAATATTGACCAATCTCCTATAGGAAGAACGCCAAGATCTAATCCTGCAACTTATACAGGGCTTTTTTCGCACATCAGAGATCTTTTATCACAAACAGTAGAAGCTCGTTCAAGAGGATATAAGCCTGGTAGGTTTAGTTTTAATGTTAAAGGAGGAAGGTGTGAGGCATGTCAAGGCGATGGCATGATTAAGGTTGAAATGCATTTCCTTGCTGATGTTTATGTTAAATGTGATGTTTGTGATGGAAAGAGATATAACGAACAAACACTAGAAATAAAATACAAAGATAAAAATATTAGTGATATTTTAGATATGACAGTTGAAGATGCTTTGAATTTTTTTGATGCGCATCCAGCAATAAAGAAAAAGTTACTGACACTCAATGACGTTGGTCTTGGATACATTACACTTGGTCAATCTGCTTTGACACTATCAGGAGGTGAGGCTCAAAGAATTAAACTTGCAAAAGAATTGTCAAAAAGAAGCACTGGTAAAACACTTTTCGTGTTGGATGAACCTACAACTGGATTACATTTTGCAGACATAGAACTTCTATTAAAGGTTCTTGGTCGATTAAAAGAACAAGGTAATACTGTAGTTGTGATTGAGCATAATCTTGATGTTGTTAAAACAGCAGACTGGATTATTGATCTTGGTCCAGAAGGAGGTTCTGATGGGGGTGAAATTGTTGCAAAAGGAACACCTGAGGATGTTGCTAAAGTCAAAAAATCTTTTACTGGTAAGTTTTTAAAAGATGTTTTGAGTTAAGCTGCTGTTTCCTCTTCCTTCAACTCTGGCTCAGTAGACTCTAGTTCCTCTTCAAGTTTTCTGTCCACAAGTTCGATGTATGCCATATCAGCTTTATCTCCTGGCCTGAATCCAGCTTTTATTATGCGAGTGTAACCACCTTTACGATCTTTTGAGTTTACTGAAACTTCAGTAAAAAGCTTTGCAACAGCAGAATCAGATCTAAGTTTATTAAATACATGTCTTCTATTTGCAACTGTATCATTTTTACCAATGGTTATTAGTGGCTCTATAAATCTTCTAAGCTCTTTTGCTTTTGGAAGAGTCGTCTTAATGATATCCCTCTCAATCAAAGCAATAGCAAGATTCTTGAATAAGGCTTTTCTGTGAGCTGAGTTTCTATTTAATTTTCTTCCAGATTTTTTATGTCTCATTTTTTATCCTACTGGAGGCCAGTTTTCAACATTCATACCAAGCGATAAATCTTTAGAAGCTAAAACATCTTTAATTTCATTTAAAGATTTCTTACCTAGATTTGGAGTTTTTAATAAATCAAACTCAGATCTATGAATTAGGTCGCCTATAAGAAAAATACTCTCTGCTTTAAGACAATTAGTAGATCTTACTGTTAGCTCAAGCTCTTCAATCGATCTTAATAAGATTGGATCAAAGTCATTTTGATCTTTTTTAGCCTCTTGTTCAGCTATTGCATCTAGATCAACAAACGCACCAAGCTGCTGTTGCAGAATTGTTGCAGAGTGTTCTATTGCCATCTTTGGATCTAATGTGCCGTCAGTTTCAAGCTCTAAAACTAATTTATCTAAGTCAGTTCTTTTTCCAGATCTTGCGTTATCAACTGTGTAAGAAACTCTTCTAACAGGACTATATGATGCGTCTACTTTAAGAGCTCCAACTACCCTATCTTCGTCTTCTCTCAAGTCAGCTGGCTCATAACCTCTTCCATTTCTAACAGTTAAAGTCATTTTGAGATTAACCTTATCAACAATAGTTGCGATATGAAAATCTTGATTAACAAGCTCTACATTTCCAGGCACATCAAAGGATGAAGCTAATACATCACAAGGACCTTTTACATCCAATGTTACTTCAGCCGAGTCTCCTTCAATTAGATTTATTGGCATGTCTTTAATATTTAATAAAATATCTATTACATCCTCTCTTACTCCTTCAATGGTGCTATATTCATGAGATATTCCATCGATTGCGACATCTGTCACAGCAGCACCAGGCATTGAGGAAAGTAATATTCTTCTTAAAGCATTTCCAAGTGTATGTCCAAAACCTCTTTCCAATGGCTCAAGTGTTACCTTTGATAATGTTGGTGAGACATCATCAACCTGAATTTCGGTTGGTACTAATAGATCTATTACTGATGTTTGCATAATTTTCTCCGCCTTTATACTTTTATTTTGAGTAAAGCTCAACAATAAGATTTTCGTTAATTTCTGTACTTAGGTCAGTCCTATCAGGAACTGATTTAAATACCCCTTTAAAATTTTTTTCATCTACCTCTAACCAGTCACATTCTTCCCTTGTAGCAGCAATCTTCAGAGCTGCTGCAATTCTTAAGTGACCTCTTTTTGATTCTCTAACTTCAATTTCATCTCCAGGTTGAACCTGATATGAAGGTATGTTCACAACCTTTCCATTAACCATAAATGCTTTGTGAGATACCATTTGACGAGCTTCAGCTCTTGTTGAACCAAAACCCATTCTATAAACAACATTGTCTAATCTTTTTTCTAAAAGAGATAAAAGATTTTCCCCAGTATTTCCTTTTGAGGAAGCAGCCTTTTTATAATAATTTCTGAATTGTTTTTCTAAAATTCCATACATTCTTCTAACTTTCTGCTTTTCTCTTAATTGGAGTCCATAATCTGACAACCTTCCCCTTCTAGCTCCATGAACGCCAGGAAGTGTATCCATGTTGCACTTAGATTCAATTGCTCTAACTCCACTTTTAAGTAACAGGTCTGTACCCTCTCTTCGCGAAAGTCTTAGTGATGGTCCTCTATATCTAGCCATTTATTTCTCCGTTATACTCTTCTTTTTTTAGATGGTCTGCATCCATTATGAGGAAGCGGAGTTACATCAGTTATGCTTTTTATTTTTAAACCACATGCATTAAGTGATCTAATAGCAGACTCCCTTCCACCGCCTGGTCCTTTTACTTTTACATCAAGATTTATCATTCCAAACTCTTTAGCCGCATTGCCAGCTTTATCAGCAGCAATCTGAGCCGCAAACGGAGTACTCTTTCTTGAACCCTTAAAACCTGATCCTCCCGAAGTTGCCCAACAAATTGTGTTACCTTGTTTATCAGTAATAGTAACAATAGTATTGTTAAAGGAGGAATGAATGTGAGCCACTCCGTCAGTCACAACCTTTTTATTCTTTTTTCCTTTTGCTGCCATAATTATCCTCTCATTGGTTTTTTAGGACCTTTTCTAGTTCTTGCATTATTTTTTGTATTCTGTCCTCTAGTAGGAAGCTTTCTTCTATGTCTAATACCTCTGTAACTTGCTAAATCTTGTAATCTCTTAATGTTAGTACTTATATTTCTTCTAAGATCTCCCTCAACAACATAATTACCAATTGCATTTCTTATGTTTTCAATTTCTTCTTCACTTAGGTCTGAAATTTTTCTTGTGTAATCTATCTTAAGATCAACACAGATGTTTTGAGCTGTTTTTCTGCCTATTCCAAAGATATGAGTAAGAGAAATTTCAATATGTTTATTCTCTGGTACATTAACTCCTGCGATCCTAGCCATAATTATCCTTGCCTCTGTTTATGTTTTTGATCTGTCTTGCAAATTACATATAGAACACCATTTCTCCTTACAATTTTACAATTTCGACAAATTTTCTTTACTGATGCTTTTACTTTCATATTACCTTCTATAATTTTTTAAATTTGCTTTTTTCATTAACGAAGCATACTGGGAGGACATCATGTGAGACTGAACTTGTGACATGAAATCCATAAGCACTACAACAATAATCAACACCGAAGTGCCACCAATAGAAATTGTTGGTGATATTCCAGCAAAATTAATTAGAGCAAGCGGAAGTAAGCATATTAATGTTAAATAGATAGCTCCAAAAACAGTCAACCTTGCTAAAACTGAATCAATATAGCTTGCTGTTTGTTCACCTGGTCTAATCCCAGCTATGTAAGCACCTGAACGCTTTAAGTTGTCTGACACGTCTTTTGTATTAAACGTAAGAGCTAACCAAATGAAACAAAAGCTAATTATTAAGCCTGCGAACACTAATATATAAAGTGGTTGACCTGGATTAAGAGCTAATGAAAAACTTTGCAAAAAACTTAAGGATTCGTATTCTCCAAACCATGTAGATAAAGACGCAGGGAAAAGTAAAAAAGTACTTGCGAAAATTGCAGGTATAACACCAGCCATGTTGACTTTAAATGGTAAATGACTTGCCTGAGCTTGCATCAATCTTCTTCCTTGTTGTCTTTGTGCATAGTTAACAGTTATTCTTCTTTGACCCCTCTCAATAAATACAACTACTGCAATAACTGCCATTGACAACAAGCCTATGCCAATTAAAAGGAGTATGCTCAAGTCACCCTGTCTTGATTGTTCTAGAGCTTGTCCAATAGCGCCAGGTATTCCAGTTAAAATGCTAGTAGCAATAATTATGGAAATTCCATTTCCTATACCTCTCTCAGAGACTTGCTCACCTAACCACATTAAAAACATAGTTCCTGCAACAACTGAGAAAACTGCAGAAACAAAAAATGCTGTTCCTGGAACATATGCAAGACCACTTGCTGAAAGAGTGACTGCTAGTGCAGATGCCTGAATTAAAGCTAAGACGGCTGTACCATATCTTGTATATTGGGTAATTTTATTTCTACCGGCCTGTCCATCTTTTTTAAGCTCAATCAAATATGGAATTGAATTTGAAAAAAGTTGCATAATAATTGCAGAAGAAATGTAGGGGACTACGTTTAGTGCAAATATACTCATTCTCTCTAAGGCACCACCTGAGAACAAATTAAACATTTCAATTATTGTTCCTTGATTTTGCTGAAAAAGTGAAGCCAATCTGTCTGGATCAATTCCTGGTATAGGTATATGCGATCCAATTCTATATACAAGAATAGCAAAGAAAACAAATCGTAATCTTTTCCAAAGATCGCTCATGTTACCTTGATCAGTCATTTTTAATCATTATCCTCACTATTTGATTTATCTTTTGTGTCTTTATTATTTTTCTTTTCCAAATCAACTACTTTTCCACCTGCATTTTCAATAGCTTGTTTGGCGCCCTTAGTAAGAGAAATTCCTTCAACAGTAATTTTCGAATCAACTTCTGTGTTACCAAATATTTTTACTTTTTTAACAGACTTAGTTATTAATTTTTTTTCCTTTAGAGTCTCCAAGTTCACAACTTTCATTCCGTTTATATTTTTAATATTAACTTCTTTAAAATTGTTATTAACTCTAGAAGAGAATCCAAACTTTGGGAGCCTCATCTGAAGTGGCATTTGTCCACCCTCAAACCCTTGTCTAATATTGCCGCCTGATCTTGATTTTTGACCTTTATGACCTCTTCCGGCAGTTTTTCCAGTGCCAGAACCAATCCCTCTTCCAACTCTTTTTCTATTTTTAGAAGTACCAATGCTTGAAAGCGAATTCAAGGTCATTGTTGTTTTTGTTTCTTTAGTCATTTTAATTTTCCGTTATTTCTAACATATCTGAAATTTTGTTAATCATCCCTCTATTACTTGGGGTATCTAAAACTGTTACAGTTTGATTAAGTTTTTTAAATCCTAAACCTTTAATGCAAAGCTTATGGTTCTCCATTCTTCCAATACCACTTTTAACTAATTTAATGCTTATTGTCTTATCTTTACTCATGATATTTCTTCAACTTTTTTACCCCTTCGAGCTGCTACAGTCTCGGGGGATTCCATTGCACTTAAAGCGTTAATAGTCGCTCTGACAACATTCACAGGATTTGTAGATCCGTAACATTTAGCCAAAACATTTTGAACGCCTGCTAACTCAAGAACAGCTCTCATAGCTCCTCCAGCAATAATTCCAGTACCTTCAGAAGCAGGTTGCATGTATACGTTAGCTGATCCATGTTTTGCTTTTATTGGATACCATAATGTTGTGTTATTTAATTCAACCTCAACCATGCTTCTTCTGGCATTTTCCATTGCTTTTTGAATTGCAATTGGAACTTCTTTAGCTTTACCTCTTCCAAAACCAACTCTTCCGTTACCATCTCCAACTACGGTTAGCGCTGTAAATCCAAAAATTCTTCCACCTTTAACAACTTTAGCAACTCTATTAACTTGAACTAACTTTTCTTCAAGAGCGTCCACTTGCTGAGTGTTCATTGCATTTTCTTGATTCATATATTAAAACTCCAATCCTGCTTCTCTTGCAGAGTCCGCTAATGCTTTGATGCGACCATGATATTTATAACCTGATCTATCAAAAACAACTTTTTTAATTCCACTTTCTAGCGCTCTTTCAGCTACTTTTTTACCAACTGCAACTGCTGCATCAAGATTATTAGATTTGGCATCTATATCTTTCTCCGCAGTGGAAGCTGAAACAATTACTTTAGATCCAAGATTATCAAACACTTGTGCATAAAAATGTCTTGAAGACCTGAACACAGTTAATCTAGGAGACTCTTGAACTTTTATGTTAGCTCTAGTTTTCTTTGCTCTTCTCAATCTTGATGTATTTTTAATATTCATTACGCAGCTCCTGCACCAGCAGCTTTCTTAGCTTCTTTTCTCTTAACTTGTTCATCAGCATATCTAACGCCCTTCCCCTTATATGGCTCTGGGGGTCTAAATGCTCTTATTTCTGCGGCAGCTTGGCCCAAAATTTGTTTATTGTGGCTTTTTAATACAACCTCTGTTTGAGACGGAGTCTCAACATCTACTTCTTCTGGCAGTTGATATTTTATAGGATGAGAAAAACCTAGAGTTAATTCTAATAATTTACCTGAGGCCTTTGCTCTGTAACCAACACCTTTAAGTTCTAACTTCTTTTCAAATCCTTCTGAGACACCAATAATCATATTATTTACAAGGGATCTAGTTGTTCCAGCTAAAGCTACAGATTGTTGTTTAGCTTCATCATATTTAACATTGATAACATTTTCCTGCACCTCAATAGATACGGATTCAGGTAAAGAAAATTCAAGTTCTCCTTTGCTTCCTTTCACCTTAACAATATTTTCATTCATGCTAAATTCAACATTATCAGGAATATTAATTGGACTTTTTGCTACTCTTGACATTAAAAAACCTCACACAAAATTTCACCACCAACATTTTTAGCCTTGGCATCTCTGTCAGTCATTAAGCCTTGATTTGTTGATACTATAAATGAACCTAATCCACCTTTGACCGAATCTAAGTCTGAAGCGCTAGAATATTTTCTTAAACTTGGCTTACTCACCCTTTTGAGTTCTTTGATAACTGGCGATTCATTGAAGTATTTGAGTCCAACCTCTATTATTGGTTTGTTATTTTCTTCAGACTTATCACAAGATTTTAGATAGCCCTCATCAACCAAAACATTTACTAATTCAAATTTTAGTTTTGAATATGGAATATTCACCTGATCTTTACCTCGCATAAGACCATTTCTAATCCTTGTTAAACAATCTGATATTGGATCTTGAAAACTCATAATATTACCAACTTGATTTTACTAATCCAGGTATGTCACCTCTCATAGCAGCTTCTCTTAATTTAATTCGACTTAGGCCAAACTTTCTGTATACAGCATGTGGCCTCCCTGTAACTTGACATCTTCTTACAACTCTTGATGGGCTAGCATTCCTAGGAAGCTTTTGAAATTTAATCCTAGCTTCATATCTTTCCTCACTAGTTAAAGATTGATCATTCATCATTTTCTTTAGCTCAGCTCTCTTTTCAGCAAATCTTTCAACTGTTTTAATTCTTTTGACTTCTCTTGCTATCATTGATTTTTTTGCCATATTTTGTTCCTATTGTTTAAAAGGAAAATCAAGAGCTTTAAGTAATGCCTTAGCATGCTCAGTTGATTTAGCCGAAGTATTAATACAAACATCCATACCTCTAATGTTGTCTATATTGTCATAATTAATTTCAGGAAAAATAATCTGCTCTTTTATGCCAAAACTATAATTCCCTTGTTGATCAAAGGACTTTGGATTAAGTCCTCTAAAGTCTCTTTCTCTTGGAATCGCAATATTGATAAGCCTTTCAATGAAGTCATACATTTTATTGCCTCTTAAAGTAACTTTGCATCCAAGTGGCCAGCCTTCTCTAATCTTAAAACTTGCAACAGACTGTCTAGCTTTGGTTACAACCGGTTTTTGTCCAGCAATAACAGTGAGGTTTTCTAAAGCAGATTCAAGATGTTTTTTATCATTTGCAGCTTCTCCAACTCCCATATTGATAACAACTTTCGTGAGTTTAGGAACTGCCATAATATTATCTATTCCAAGCTCTTCTTTTAAAGCTGGTCTTAGCTCATTGTTATATTTTTCTTTTAAATTAGCCATTATTTGATTTCAACTCCATCTGACTTATAAAGTCTTATTTTTTTGCCATCTTTATTAGTAGAGTAAGAAATTTTATCTTTTGATTTACTCTTTGGATTCCATATTGCTAAATTTGATAGAGATATTGCAGCCTCTTGTTCAACTACGCCACCAGTGACGCCCATTTCTGGATTTGGTTTAGTATGTTTCTTAACCATATTGATACCAGTCACTATTGCTTTATTCTTGCTTCTAACAATTTCTCTAAGAGTTCCTTTCTTACCAATATCTTTACCAGCAATTACAATTACTTCATCTCCTGATCTTAATTTTGTTGGTATTAAATTCTTGCTCATCTTACAAAACCTCAGGTGCAAGCGATAATATTTTCATATGCTTACCATCTCTTAATTCTCTTGTTACAGGTCCAAATACTCTTGTCCCAATTGGGGCTTTCTGAGCATTAATAAGAACTGCTGCATTTTCATCAAACTTTATAAGAGAGCCATCACGCCTTCTCACACCCTTTTTTGATCTAACAATAAGTGCATCAACGACTTGCCCCTTCTTAACCTTTCCAGTAGGGATTGCCTCACGAACTGCAACTTTTATAACATCGCCAATATTTGCATATCTTCTTTTTGATCCGCCTAATACCTTTATACACATAACACTTCGTGCACCGCTATTATCCGCGATTTTTAATAGTGATTGCATTTGAATCATTATTTATCCTCCACGGTTTGGGGCATTTCATCAGATACTAATACCCAAGTTTTTGTTTTTGAAATAGGTCTGCATTCTTTTACTGAAACAATGTCTCCTATTGAAGCTGAATTGTTTTCATCATGAGCATGAACCTTGCTGGCTCTCTTAACGACTTTTCCATATAAAGGATGTTTTACTTTTCTTTCAATTTTGACTGTAATAGTCTTATCAGCTTTATTGCTGGTAACTACTCCAGTTAAAATTCTTGGATTAGTTGATTTCATTATTTTTCATCCTTTAATTTCATTTCATTAATAAGTGTCTTAATAACAGCAATTTTTTTTCTTACTTTTACTAAATCACTGACTTCATTAAGTTGGCCCGTTTTATGTTTTATCCTTAAACCAAATTGTGTTTCTCTTGCAGACATAAGCTCAGCACTCAGCTGTTCAACACTTTTTTTTCTTAAATCTGCTAATTCTTTATTCATTTATAGATCCTTCTTTATAAAATGAGTCTTAATTGGTAATTTTGCTGATGCAAGTCTAAATGCTTCTCTGGCAAGTTCTTCTTCAACTCCTGCCATTTCAAACATTATTTTTCCAGGCTGAACAAGCGCTACCCAATATTCAACGTTACCCTTACCTTTTCCCATTCTTACTTCTAAAGGTTTTTTTGTAATTGGCTTATCTGGAAAAATTCTTATCCATATATTTCCGCCTCTTTTAATGTATCTAGTCATTGCTCTTCTAGCAGCTTCGATTTGTCTAGCAGTAATTCTCCCTCTGCCAGAAGCAACCAATCCAAATCTACCAAATGCAATAGTATTTCCATTTTGTGCAAGACCACGGTTGCGACCTTTATGCATCTTTCGAAATTTTGTTTGTTTTGGTTGTAGCATTTTACTTAACTAGCTCCCTGGTCATTCTTGTATGGATCTTCAGTAATTTCTCCTCTGTA
This sequence comes from uncultured SAR86 cluster bacterium, assembly GCA_902541175.1. Classification (GTDB taxonomy): domain Bacteria; phylum Pseudomonadota; class Gammaproteobacteria; order Magnimaribacterales; family D2472; genus SAR86A. The sequence goes on along the minus strand of CACBPP010000006.1, from coordinate 7,395 downwards.
AACCCAAACTTTTACACCAATAATTCCATAAGTTGTTAGAGCTTCAGCTGTTCCGTAATCTATGTCAGCCCTAAGAGTATGGAGAGGAACTCTTCCTTCTCTATACCACTCTGTTCTAGCAATTTCAGCACCATTGAGTCTTCCAGATACCTCAATCCGAACACCTTTTGCACTTTGCCGTAATGCACTTTGAACAGTTCTTTTCATTGCTCTTCTGAACATAACTCTTTTTTCAAGTTGCTGTGCCACACCTTCTGCTAAAATTTGTGCATCTAAGTCTGGTTTTTTTACTTCTTTAATATTTATTTGTGACGGGCCTTTAACTATTTTTTCAACAGCTTTTTTTAGATTTTCTATTTCTTCACCACGTTTACCTATAATTATTCCTGGTCTTGCAGTGTGTATATTTACAATGAAAGTATCTGCAGTTCTTTCTAATTCAATTTTACTAATTGAAGAATTTTTTAACTTTGTATTTAAATGGTCTCTTACTTTAAGATCTTGTATTAAATTACTAGAAAAATCTTTACCTTTGGCATACCAATTAGCATTTTGTTTCTTAGAAATACCTAATCTAAATCCATTAGGGTTTACTTTTTGTCCCATTAGTTAGTTTCCTCCACCAATATGATTTCTATATGACATGTTGGTTTTATAATTCTGTCTGCTCTTCCTCTTGCCCTTGCTTTCATTCTTTTTAATCTCATTCCTTGATTAACAATTACAGATTTGACCGACAACTTATCAATATCTGAATTATTATTATTTTCAGCATTGGCAATTGCTGACTCTAATAATTTCTTCATTACTGCAGAGCCTTTTTGTTTATTAAAAACTAGAAAATCCATAGCCTCATCTACACTCTTTCCTCTAATTTGATCCGCAACAAGCGCTGCCTTTTGTGGGGATAGTCTTGTTCCTTTTAAATAAGCTCTAGTTTCCATGATTAAGCCTTCCTATCTCCAGAATGCATTTTAAAAGTTCTTGTCATTGCAAACTCGCCTAACTTATGTCCAACCATATCTTCGTTAATAAATACGGGTACATGTTGTCTACCGTTATGAACAGATATTGTTAATCCAACCATAGAAGGAATTATCATTGACCGTCTTGACCAAGTTTTAATTGGTTTTTTATCGTTATTTGCATTAGCATCATCAACTTTCTTTGAAAGAGATAAATCTACAAAAGGTCCTTTTTTTAGTGATCTTGGCATCTTACTTCTTACCTCTTCTTCTTATAATAAGGTCATTAGTTCTTTGATTTTTTCTTGTCTTATAGCCTTTTGTAGGAACTCCCCATGGTGTTGATGGATGTCTTCCACCAGAAGTTCTTCCTTCACCTCCACCATGTGGGTGATCCACTGGATTCATAGCAACACCTCTAACAGTTGGTCTGACACCCCTCCATCTTTTAGCACCAGCTTTTCCAAGAGACTTAAGATTATTTTCTTGATTGGAAACTGTTCCAAGTGTGGCTCTACATTCCCATAACACTTTTCTTGTTTCACCAGACTGCAATCTTAGAGTTGCGTATATACCCTCTTTAGCAACAAGTCTTGCAGATGTTCCGGCGCTTCTTGCAATTTGAGCTCCCTTCATTGGCTTCAACTCAACACAATGGACATTTGTACCTAATGGAATATCCTTTAACTTCATTGAATTACCAACTTTGATCTCACAATTATCTGAGGATATTATTTCATCGCCAATTTTCAATTTTGATGGAGCTATAATATATCTTCTTTCGCCATCAAGGTATTTCAATAGTGCAATATGAGCTGATCTGTTTGGGTCATATTCAATCCTCTCAACAATTGCAGGTATATCAAACTTATTACGTTTAAAATCTATAACTCTATAGTGTTGCTTGTGGCCTCCGCCTTGATGTCGCACTGTAATTCTTCCATTATTATTTCTTCCACCATTTTTAGATTTTGGTTCAATAAGAGATTTGTGAGGTTTGCCTTTATACAAATCAGACTTAACTGAGATAAGACCCCTTCTACCTGGACTAGTTGGTTTTGACTTAACAATTGCCATTAGTTAATACCCTCAAATTGAATGTCAGAATCTTCGCTTATAGAAACAAAAGCTTTTTTGTAATCTGATCTTTTATAAGCACCAAATCTATTTCTTTTTGTTTTTCCTTTCATAATAGAAGTAGTAACATTTAAGACTTCTACTTTGAATAATTCTTCAACTGCTTGTTTTATCTCTCTTTTATTTGCTGAAAGATCAACTTTAAAAACAACTTGCTTCATTTTTTCTCCAAGCTGTGCTGTTTGCTCAGTAATAATTGGTGATTTAATTAATGTATATAGTTTTTCTTTACCCATTAATCCACTCCTCTATTTGTTTTAAAGCTTCTCCAGTTACAGCAACTTTTTGAGGTTTTAAAAGATTAATTGGATTAATTTCTCTCACAGTTATTACATCGACATTAGGTATGTTTCTAGCTGAAAGATATAAATTCACATCAAGTTCATCTGTAATAATTAAAACTTTACTAAGAGAGAATTCATTTAAAAAATTAGCAACTTCCTTGGTTTTAGGTTTATTTAAAGTTGGTTTTTCAATGGCGACCAGTCTATTTTGTCTTACTAATTCAGAAAAAATTGATTTGATAGCAGCGCGATACATTTTTTTATTAATTTTTTTACTGAAATCTCTAGGTCTTGAGGCAAATGTTACACCTCCACCTCTCCACAATGGACTTCTAATGGTACCCGCTCTTGCTCTGCCAGTACCCTTTTGCCTGTAAGGTTTTTTACCCCCACCTCTAACTTCAGACCTATTTTTTTGTTTAGCACTGCCTTGTCGCGATGATGCCATGAAACTCACAACGGCTTGATGTATTAAGGATTCATTAAACTCCTTACTAAAGACATCATTAGATATAGAAATATCTTTATTTTTTGTATTTGATAGAAGTTCTATTTTCATGATTTCTTATTAGATGGTTTAATTTTTAGTTCTGAGCCATTGAACCCAGGAACAGCTCCCTTGATATAAATAACGTTATTTGCAACGTCCATATCAACTATCTTTAAACTTTGCACAGTTTTTTGCACATTACCCATATGACCTGACATTTTCTTTCCCTTCCAAACTCTCCCGGGAGTTTGGCATTGCCCAATAGAACCATGAGCTCTGTGAGCTAGTGAGTTTCCATGAGTAGCATCTTGCATAGAAAAATTATGTCGTTTAATGACGCCGGCATAACCTTTACCTTTAGATGTTCCAGTAACATCAACATACTGACCAACCTCAAACATATCAGCTGTGAGATGAGCTCCTATTTCATAATTTTCAATATCATCAGACTTAAACTCTGCAAGGCTGCCTGGATTAATATTAATTTTCTTAAAAAATTCAGATTGTGATTTTTGTAAATTATTAGATTTTGTTGTTTTAGATACTAGAAGTGCGTTATAACCATTTTTGTCGGTAGTTTTTTTGCCGGCAACAAAATTGCCACACACAGAAACTGCAGTTACAGGAACTGATTCACCGTCTTCAAGAAAAAGACGTGACATACCAGATTTTTTTCCTATCAAGCCTATGCTCAATTTCTTCTCCTTTTACGGGGCTACAAACCCTCTATGGCCGCATTCGCGTTAAAATTTATTGTCCTAAGCTTATTTGAACATCTACCCCGGAAGATAGATCAAGTTTCATTAAAGCATCAACTGTTTTATCAGTTGGTTTGACAATGTCCATCAATCTTTTATATGTAACAATTTCATACTGATCTCTGGCATCTTTATCTTTATGCGGTGAGATCAGTACTGTTGTTCTTTCTTTTTTAACTGGTAGTGGGATAGGTCCGTTAATTACTGCTCCTGTTTTTTTTACAGTTTCAACAATTAGTTTTGCAGATGCATCAATTAATCTGTAATCAAAAGCCTTCAGCCTAATTCTTATTGATTGATTCTCCATTTACCCTATTTTTATACCTTTTTTAAAAAAACTATTACATCCTACAAATCGCAAAATGTGGCGTATTCTAAGCCCCTAGGAGCAGTACTGTCAACTTTATTGAACAGTTTTATTTATATTGTTTTTAGGATGTTTTTAGCTGTTCAGCAATATTATTTGGAACTTCGCCATATTTTGTAAATTCCATAGTAAAAGTTGCTCTACCTTGGGTCTGTGATCTTAAATCAGTAGCATATCCAAACATTTCAGCTAGAGGCACTTCAGAAGAAACTTCTTTACCCGAAGTGATGTCATCCATACCAAGAATGATTCCCCTTCTTCTGTTTAAATCACCAACAACATCACCCATATGTTCCTCTGGTGTCACAACAACAACTTTCATTATTGGTTCAAGCAAAGCTGGTTTGGCTTTTGAGGCTCCATCTTTTAACGCCATTGAGCCTGCAATCTTGAATGCCATTTCGTTTGAGTCAACATCGTGGAAGGAGCCATCATATAAAGTTGCTCTCAATGCTAATAGAGGATATCCAGCGATTACTCCATTTTGCATTTGCTCCTGAATTCCTTTATTAACAGCGGGTATATATTCCTTAGGAATAACTCCGCCTACGATCTTATCAACGAATTCATATTCGTCATCTAAGCCTAAAGGCTCTAACTTCAGCCAAACGTGACCATATTGACCTTTACCACCACTTTGTCTAACAAATTTACCTTCAATTTCTACTGTTTCTTTTATAGTTTCTCTATAAGCTACCTGAGGTTTCCCTATATTAGCTTCAACTGAAAATTCTCTTTTCATTCTATCGACAAGTACATCCAAATGAAGCTCACCCATGCCTGAAATAATTGTTTGCCCAGACTCTTCATCACTTGCAACTCTGAATGAAGGATCCTCTTGTGCAAGCTTACCTAGAGCCAAGGACATTTTTTCTTGATCTTGCTTTGACTTTGGTTCTACAGCAACAGAGATAACCGGTTCTGGGAAATCCATTTTTTCAAGGATAATCGGTTTGTTTGCATCAGATAAAGTATCTCCAGTTGTAATATCTTTTAGTCCTATACAAGCAGCAATATCTCCAGCCCTTACCTCTTTAATTTCTTCTCTGTTATTTGAGTGCATCTGGACCATTCTTCCCACACGCTCTTTCTTCGACTTAGTTGTATTTAATACGCCGTCACCAACATTTAAAACCCCAGAATAAACTCGAATGAAGGTAAGGGTTCCTACAAATGGATCAGTGGCGATCTTAAATGCTAGTGCAGAAAAAGGCTCATCGTCAGATGATGATCTTGAATCAATTTCATCATCTTCATCTGAATTGTTTGGTATAACCCCCTCTATAGCTTTAACCTCATCAGGAGCTGGTAGAAAGTCAATAACCGCATCCAAAACAGCTTGAACACCTTTATTTTTAAATGCAGAACCACATAGCGCTAATATTACTTCGTTTGCAAGAGATCTAATTCTTAATCCTTCTTTAATTTGATCTGATGTTAATTCTCCTGACTCTAAATATGCATCCATAAGATCTTCACTTGCCTCAGCTGCAGCTTCTAACATTTCTTCTCTTAATTTTGAGCATTTATCCATTAAATCATCTGGTATCTCTTTTGAATCAAATGTAAGACCTTGATCATCTTCATTCCAATAAATAGCTCTCATATTTATCAGATCAACAACGCCCTTAAAATCATCTTCAGCTCCGATGTTATATTGAATTGGTATTACATTTGCTTGTAATCTGTCTTTAATTTGATCAACTACCCTTTCAAAGTTAGCGCCTGCTCTATCCATTTTGTTAACAAAAACAATCCTAGGCACCTCATATCTATTGGCCTGTCTCCAAACCGTTTCCGATTGAGGTTCAACTCCAGAAGTTCCACAAAAAACGACTACAGCTCCATCCAATACTCTTAAAGATCTTTCTACCTCAATAGTAAAATCTACGTGACCTGGTGTATCAATAATATTTATTCTATGTTGGGGATATTGCTGCTCCATTCCACTCCAAAAACAAGTAGTAGCCGCAGATGTAATTGTTATTCCCCTTTCCTGCTCCTGTTCCATCCAATCCATTACAGCAGCACCATCGTGAACTTCTCCTATTTTATGAGAAAGACCTGTATAAAATAAAACTCTTTCAGTGGTAGTAGTCTTACCAGCGTCAACGTGAGCGCATATACCAACGTTTCTATATTTGTTTAAAACAGTATCTCTGGCCATAATTACTTTTAATTAAAATCTGAAATGTGAAAATGCTTTGTTTGCTTCTGCCATTTTATGAACGTCTTCTCTTTTTCTAAAAGCCGAGCCCTTTTTTTGAGAGGCATCTTGAAGTTCACCAGCTAATCTTAAATCCATTGATTTTTCATTTCTGCTTCGAGCAGCTTCAACAATCCATCTCATTGCTAAAGCTTGTCTTCTAGAAGGTCTTATCTCAACAGGAACCTGATAGTTAGCTCCGCCAACTCTTCTAGACTTAACCTCAACAACTGGACTAACTTCTTCTAAAGCTTTCATGAAAACTTCTAGTGGGTCTTCTTTAGAATTTTTATTGATTTCGTCAAATGCACCATAAACAATTTTTTCTGCGACAGATTTTTTGCCATCTTTCATCAAATTATTCATGAACTTTGCTAATACAATGTCCTTATACTTTGGATCTGGGAGAACTTTTCTCTTTTCTGGACTTCGTCTTCTAGGCATAACTATTTACCTTTCTTAGCCCCATATTTTGAACGTCTTTGTTTTCTACTAGCAACTCCAGATGTATCCAACGTTCCTCTTATAGTATGGTACCGAACACCAGGTAAGTCTTTCACTCTTCCACCTCTGATTAAAACTAATGAGTGCTCTTGTAAGTTATGCCCTTCTCCACCTATATATGAAGTAACTTCATATCCGCTAGTTAAGCGCACTCTACATACTTTACGCAGAGCAGAATTTGGTTTTTTTGGAGTTGTGGTATAAACCCTAGTGCAAACTCCTCGTCTTTGAGGGCATGAATTTAATGCAGGCACATCAGTTTTCTTAACCTTTGGTTTTCTAGATTTTTTAATTAACTGATTAACTGTTGCCATATTAATTTCTTGTATAGGCGGCGATTTTATAGAGCATATGGTTAATGGTCAACATTATTCTTCATCATTTTCTTGAAGCTCTTGCCTTAATGCTGCTTCAATATCTTCATCTGATAATGTACTCTCTTCAAACTCACCTATTTTTTTGTCTCTTAGTTTGTCATGAAATTCCATACCAGTACCAGCAGGTATCAGTCTTCCAACAACAACATTTTCTTTGAGACCTCTTAAATGGTCTTTTTTGCCTGTAACAGCAGCCTCAGTTAATACTCTAGTAGTTTCTTGGAATGACGCAGCAGAAATAAATGAATCTGTTGCTAATGACGCCTTTGTTATACCAAGTAATACTCTCTCATATTCAGCAGGATTT
>CACBPP010000005.1 GCA_902541175.1 uncultured SAR86 cluster bacterium | reverse complement strand
CAGGCAAAAGCAATTCTCGAGCTAAGGCTTGGAAGACTGACTGGTTTGGAGCAAGATAATTTAAGCAAAGAATTTTCAGAAATTGTTGAAAAGATTCTTGGTCTTCAAAAAATTCTCGATGATAAGCAAACACTTATCGATTTGATGATAGGTGAGCTTGAAGAAATTAAAGAAAATTTTGGTGATGATAGAAGGACATTAATTAATGACACCAGAAGAGGTATTACAAATGAGGACCTTATTCCAGAAGAAACAAGGGTACTTACAGTTTCAAGAAGTGGTTATGCTAAAACCCAACCTCTCGATGAATATAGAGAACAAAGAAGAGGAGGACAAGGCAAGGCGGCTGCATCTGTAAAAGAAGAAGATTTAATTCAAAATCTTTATGTTTTGAGTAGTCATGTTCAAATTTTATGCTTCACAACAAAAGGAAAGGTATTCTGGCTTAAAGTTTACGAGATACCTGTTGCATCTAGAACATCAAAAGGAAGACCTTTAGTAAACATGCTTAATTTAGATGATGATGAAAGGGTAAGCGATATCTTACCGGTTGAAGAATTTTCTGAAGATAAATTTATTTTTATGGCAACAAGAAAAGGTATAACAAAGAAAACTAGCTTGAGCCTTTTTGCAAGAAAGTGGAAATCAGGAATTAAGGCTATAAATCTTGATGATGATGATAGATTAATTGGGACTGCAATAACTGATGGTAAAAAAGAAATTTTATTGGCCTCATCTGCAGGAAAATTGATTAGATTTAAAGAGTCTAAAGTTAGGCCTATGGGAAGAACCGCAAGAGGTGTGAAAGGCATGAAATTAAAAAAAGACCAAAGACTAATTTCGTTAAATGTTGCTGATCCAGCAAAGACTATTCTGTGTGTGTCAGAAAATGGTTATGGCAAAAAAACTGAACTTGAGGATTTCCCAACACATAATAGAGGTGGGCAAGGCGTCATTTCTATAAAAACAAGTGAGAGAAACGGAATGATGGTTGCAGCGGCATTAGTTGAGGAAGAAGATGGAATAATGTTGATAAGTGATAAAGGTACTATGATTAGAACCAATGTTTCCCAAGTTCCAACATTAAGCAGAAATACCCAAGGAGTAAAAATCATTACTCCAAAAGATCAAGAAAAACTTATTGAGTGTGTAACAATACCTCTAGATGAAGATCAAGATTAAATAGTAATGAGAAAATGGAATTTCTGTGCAGGTCCTGCAGTAATTTCTGAAGAGGTTTTAGAAGAAGTTAAATCTGAGCTATTAGAATATAACAACTCTGGAACTTCCATAATGGAAACAAGCCACAGGTCAAAGTTATATTCCTCAGTTGCTGCAGAGGCAAAACAAGACTTAATTGATATTTTAAATATACCCAAAAATTATGATGTTTTATTCCTCCAAGGAGGTGCAACACATCAATTTTCAATGGTTCCATATAATTTTTGTAATAGTTCAGGTGAGGCAGATTACATTTTGTCGGGCTCATGGTCAAAAAAAGCAATTTCTGAAGCATCAAAGATAATAAAAGTGAATACAATTGCATCATCTGAAGCTAAAAATTACTCTTATGCCCCTGATCCAAAAACTTGGAAGATATCAGAAAAATCTGCATATGTTCATTATTGTCCAAATGAGACGATTCAGGGAGTTGCAATTCATGAAGCACCTAATGTTAATAAACCTATTATTTCAGATGCATCTTCAGTAATTTTGAGTGAGCCTCTAGATGTTAGTAAATTCTCATTAATATATGCAGGTGCTCAAAAGAATATTGGACCTGCTGGCTTAACAATAGTAATTATTGATAGAGACTTTATGGAATTGGGAAATCAAAAAATTCCAAATATTCTTAAATATTCTGAACATTCAATTGCAGAATCAATGTTAAATACACCTCCTACATTTGCATGGTATATGGCCGGAAAAGTTTTTAAATGGATAAAGAAGAAAGGAGGACTTGAATTTTTTAAACAGCAAAATTATTCAAAATCATCAAAATTATATGAATATATTGATAGTTCAGATTTTTATTCAAATAATATAGATATTGAAAACAGATCAATTATGAATGTTACATTTTTTCTTGAAAATGATGAATTAGATTCTCCATTCTTATTACATGCCGAAGAAAATGGCCTTTTAAACTTAAAAGGACATAGATCAGTTGGAGGAATGAGAGCCAGCATATATAATGCAATGCCTCTAGATGGGGTTGAGGAACTTATAAAGTATATGAAATACTTTGAGTCAAAATATGGTTAACAAAATGACAGATAAGAAATTAAAAAGTCATAGAGTCAAAATTGATAAAATAGACAAAGAAATTTATGCTCTCATTCAAAAAAGAGCTTCACATGCCGTAGCTATTGGAAAAATTAAGACAAAAGTGAGTCCTAAAGAGTTATTTTATAAGCCCGATAGAGAGACAAAAATTTTACGAAATATTTTAAATGCAAATAAAAAAGGACTATTACCAGATTCTAAGATTAGAGCCATTTATAAAGAATTAATTTCTGGCTGTCTGTCTCTCGAAGAAATTTTAAAAGTTGCATATCTTGGACCTGAGGCAACTCATTCAGAGGCAGCTGTTCATAATCAATTTGGCTCTCAGGCTCTAAGAATACCTACATCAACTATTGATGATGTGTTTTATCAGGTAATAAATGATGATGTAAATTTAGGGGTTGTTCCAGTAGAAAATTCATCGGAGGGAGTTATAAATACTACTCTAAACTGTCTAGCAGACAGTAAAGACATAAATATTATTGGAGAAATATATTTAAATATTGATCATCAATTAGCAGCAGGAAATAAATTTAAAATTGAACAAGCTTTCGCTATTGCATCTCATCCTCAGGCATTAGGACAATGCTCAAAATGGATTGAAAGAAATTTAGGAAACATAAAAAGACTTGAAATGCCAAGCTCAGCAGTTGCTGCGCAATATGCAAAAGAGAATAAAAATATTTTATGTATCGTGAATTCAATGGCATTAAACAAGTATAAATTGAAGTTAATCAACAAAAATATTCAGGATTACTCAGAAAATAAAACTAGATTCCTAGTAATAGGTAAAAATAAAGTTGAAAAAACAGGCAAAGATAAAAGTTCTTTTTTAATTCAAACTCCAAATAAACCTGGCTCCTTAATGTCAGTTCTAAAACCTTTTGAAAAAAGAAAAATCAATTTAAGTAAGATAGAGACTCGTCCATCAAGAGGAAATATAAATTCTCATGATTTCTTTGTTGATTGTGAAGGACATATTAAAGATCAAAAATTACGCCTAGCTATAAAAGAAGTTATTGATACTGGTGCTATTGTAAGAAATTTTGGTTCATATCCTGAATATATATGAATTTAAATGTAGAAAAAATTCTAATAATTGGCCTTGGTATGATTGGTTCATCAATTGCCCTCGCTTCAAAATCCAAAGGTATAAAAGTTTATGGATTTGATAAATCAAACAACTCCATAAAAGAGGCTTTAGAAAAAAATATAATTGACTCAAAAGTTGAGTCTATTTTAGATATCAATTCAAAAGATTTTTTAAAAAAAGTTGACCTAATTATTGTTGCTGTCCCTCCAAAACAAACATTAGATGTTTTAAACGACTTAAAGGATATTTGGAATACGGATGTTACTATTACTGATACATCAAGTGTAAAAAATCACATTAAATTGAATGGTGCATCAAATATTGTGCTTTCTCATCCAATTGCTGGCTCTGATCAATCAGGAATTTCTGCAGCTGATGGAGATCTTTTCAAAAATAAAAAAAATGTTTTATGTGATCCTTTTAACAGCAAAAAAGGTCATTTTCAAAAAGTTGATAATTTTTGGAAAAACGCACTACAAATGAGGACATCAACAATGAGTGTTTCTGAGCATGATTTAATATTTGCAATGACAAGTCATCTACCGCACTTGGTTTCATATGCATTAATTGATTCGATAAGATTATCTAACCATGACGTAGATGATAATGCTGGAGGAGGATTGAAAGAGTTTCTAAGACTAAGTGGATCAAATTCAGAAATGTGGCGTGATATTTTCATGCTTAATAGAGTTGATTTGATTAAAGCACTTGCTGGAATGCAAGTTTCATTAAACAATCTTTTAGAATTGATTACTGAGACCAAGCAAATCCCTGATGTATTTTCTCATCTCGAACTCTTAAATAAAGAACTTGATGAAATTAAATCTTACAAAGAAGACAAGTTTTGAACTTAACCTCATACAAAACAGAATCTTTGCATGGAGAAGTTGACTGTCCAGGTGATAAATCAGTATCTCAAAGAATTGTAATTATTGGATCATTACTTAATTGTGATATGCATGTAAATGGATTTTTAAATGCTCAAGATCCAATTTCAACTGTTAATGCACTTAATTCTATTGGATCTTCAATATCTATAAATGAAAACAAAGTCACTTTAAGGAAACGAGAAGTTATGTTCAAGGATCCTCAACAAGAATTAAATCTTGGTAACTCAGGTACTGGTGCAAGATTGTTGTTAGGTCTGATTTCTGGCCTTGGCTTAAGATTAACAATTAGGGGAGATTCGTCGCTTGAAAAAAGACCAATGAGTAGAGTTATTAAACCCCTTGAGATGATGGGAGCTAAGTTAAGCAGTGATTCAGGCACACTTCCTATCAGAACATTAGGTTCAAAAATTATTAATAATTTTGAATATAAAATGCCAATTGCCAGCGCTCAAGTTAAATCATGCTTATTATTAGCTGCACTGTCATCTCAGAAAAATATAAAAATAACTGAACCAAAAATAACAAGAGATCATACTGAAAGGATGATCGAGTTCTTTGGTGGAGAGATTCTGTATGAAAATAATCAAAATTCAAAAACAATTCAGCTAAACTACTCTGAACTAAAACCAAAAAATTCATTTGATGTTCCTGGTGATTTTTCATCTGCAGCCTTTATTATTGTTGCAACGATTATTTCTAAAGGCTCTGAAGTTGTTATAAAAAATGTTGGCTTAAATGAATCTAGAAAAGGACTATTAGATGTTTTGCTTCTAATGGGAGCAAATCTTGAAATTAAAAATAAGAAAAAAGCTTCAAATGAGATTGTTGGTGACATTTATATTAGTTCTTCAGAGCTAAGAGGTATAGATGTACCAGACAATATTATTCCAAACATCATCGATGAAATTCCTATATTAAGTGTTGCTGCATGCTTTGCAGAGGGACAAACAGTAATTAAAAATGCTGCTGAGTTGCGAGTTAAAGAGTCTGATAGATTGCATGCAATTTCAGAAGGACTGAGAAGGTTAAAAATCAAACACAATATTTTTGAGGATGGTATATCAATTTCAGGAACATCAAGAGAACTTAAATGTGATGAATCTATTGATTCTTTTGATGATCATAGAATCGCAATGAGTTTTTTAATAGCTGGCATCAGATCAGATAATTTTATTCGAGTAAAAGATTGTAAAAACATTGAGACTTCATTCCCAAATTTCAAACGTATAATGAATACAATAGGTATGAAAATTAATGAAGAGGATTAATGTAATTACAATTGATGGACCATCAGCATCTGGTAAAGGAGCTCTTGCAAGAGGAATTGCAGATAGTTTTGGTTTTAATCTCCTTGATAGCGGGGTTTTATATAGACTTTTTGCTTTTTTGTATGAGTTGAGTTTTACCTCAGATGAAATTGCAAATCAAATCAAAAAACACGTTGAATTTATTAAAAGTGAAGACAAACTTTCAATAAGATACAAAAAAAATGATATTACAACTGAATTAAGATCAGAAATATTAGCTAAATTAGCATCAGAACATAGCTCAAAAAAAGAAGTAAGAAATGCCTTATATGATATACAAAGAAACTTTTATAATGGGGAAGGATTGGTCGCAGATGGAAGAGATATGGGGACAGTAGTTTTTAGAGATGCAAAATTAAAAATATTTTTAACCGCCTCATCTGAAGAAAGAGCAAAAAGACGCTTTTTAGAGTTGCAGAATCGTGGACAAGAAGTTAATATGCCCGCTCTGATAGCTGATATCGAGAAAAGAGATTTAAATGATAGCTCAAGAGAATTATCACCTCTTTTACCAGCTGAAGATGCTCATATAATTGATTCTTCAGAAATGTCACTAGAAGAAGTGTTCAGTTTTACTGAAAATTTAATTAAAAAGGAATTTATATAAATGTCAGAATCTTTTTCAGCCTTACTAGATGAGAGTCTAAGCTCTCTCGATATGCAAGCCGGTTCAATAGTTTCGGGCGTTGTGCTTGATGTTGATAAGGATTGGGTGACAGTTCATGTTGGGCTTAAATCAGAAGGAGTTGTATCTTTAGATGAATTTAGAAACAATGAAGGAGAAGTTAACATCGAAATTGGAGATGAAGTCGAAGTTGCTTTGGAAGCAGTTGAAGATGGATACGGCGAAACAAGAATTTCTAGAGAAAAAGCCAGAAAGTTATCAACATGGAAAATGCTTGAGGAAGCATTAGATACTGGTGAATTTGTTACCGGCAAAATTCATAACAGAGTAAAGGGCGGATTTGCAGTAGAGGTCGATGTTGTAAAAGCTTTTCTACCAGGTTCTCTTGTTGATGTAAGACCTGTAAAAGAGGCACCTGATATAGAGAATACGGTCCAAGACTTTAAGGTAATTAAACTTGATTATATGAGGAATAATGTTGTCCTATCCAGAAAAGCTGTTCTAGAAAAAAATAATTCGGAAGTAAAGGTTGAACTTCTTAAGAACCTTGATGAGGGCCAGATAGTAAAGGGCGTAGTTAAAAACATTACCGACTATGGAGCCTTTATTGACTTAGGTGGATTGGATGGATTACTCCATATAACTGATATATCTTGGTCAAGAGTTACAAAACCCTCAGATCACTTAAATATTGGAGAAGAGATCGATGTTAAAGTTCTTAGCTTTGACAAAGAAAAACTTAGAGTTTCTCTTGGCTTAAAACAAATTCATAACGATCCATGGGAAAATTTAGATTCTAATTATTCTATCGGTGGAATATATGAAGCTGAAGTTTCAAATATTACCGATTATGGTTGCTTTGCCGAATTAGAAGAAGGAATCGAGGGACTTATTCACCTCTCTGAGTTAGATTGGACCAGCAAAAATATTCATCCATCAAAAGTCGTCGAAATGAATGAAAAAATTAAAGTGATGATATTAGAAATTGATAATGAAAAAAGAAGAATATCACTTGGTTTGAAACAAACTAGATCTAATCCATGGACGGAATTTGCAAATAAATATGGAATTGGAGATAAAGTTGAGGGTAATATAAAATCAATTACAGATTTTGGTATATTTGTAGGACTGGAGGGAGAAATTGATGGCTTGATTCACCTGTCTGATATATCCGAGGAAGAAGACCCAAAGAAATCATTGAATGAGTATAAAAAAGATCAAAAGTTAGAATGTATTGTTTTTGCAGTTGATTCAGAAAGAGAAAGAATTTCATTAAAACTTAGTGAATAAAAAGAATAAAGATACATTTAAACGTTCAGACATTGAAGAATCACTTATAAAAAAATTTCCTAACATAAGTAAGTCCGATATTTTGCTCTCAATAGATACTATTTTTAATACAATTGTTGAATGTGTTGCATTAGATGAAAAAGTTGAAATTAGGGGCTTTGGCACATTTTCAAAAAAATTAATTAGGCCAAGAAAGTTCATTAATCCTAAAACAAAGAAAATTTCATATTTAGGAGAAACATCTACGCTTCATTTCAAACCATCAAAGACATTAATTAAAAAATGATAATAGTTGCAATAGATGAAAATAATTTTAAAAAAGCGACAGAGATAATAGATAATCTTGATCCTGACAAATGTATGATAAAAGTTGGAAGTGTGTCTTTCAACTCTTTTGGTCCTGAAATTATTTCATATGCTGCCAAAAAAAGTTTTGAAATTTTTCTTGATCTTAAACTTCATGATATTCCAAATACTGTAAAGAAATCTATACAAGGTTTAATTCATTTACCAATTAAAATGTTAACTATTCATACTTCTGGTGGATTGGAAATGATGAAGGCGTCTATGGAGGCAGTAGGTGGGACAAATATTAAAGTATTTGGAGTCACTGCTCTGACAAGCTTAAGCGACAAAGATGTGAATGATATATATAAAAGAAAAGCCTCTGAACATGTAAATGCTATGTTAAATCTTGCAGAATTAGGAGGTATTGATGGTGTGGTTTGTTCACCCCACGAACTAGAGATGGTTGGTAAAAGAAAATCCTTATTATCCATAACACCAGGGATCAGACTTAAAAAATTTAATGATGATCAAAAAAGAGTCATGACTCCAAAAGATGCAATTGATTTAGGAGCAAATTATATTGTTATTGGGAGACCAATAACCTCTTCAAAGAATATAAAAAAATCATTAGATGAAATCTATAGAAGCATTCAATGAAAAAAGAAAATAACTCAGATTTCGTGTTTGAGAATAAAATACTAGCTTATAGATCTTACATCTCAGGATTTACACCAAATATTTATGAGGATTTTGAATCACTTTCAGAAAAAATAGATCTCAAATCAAAAATAGAAGATTTATTTAAAGGAAAAAAAGTAAATAAAAGCGAAAATTTGGCTGCATTACATACCAAATGTAGAGAAGATTTCTTGAAAGAAAAACAGCAACCCAAATATTTTCATTTATTTAAGTCAGCAAAAAATGTAATAAATATTGGGATTGGAGGTTCATATGAGGGCCCAAAATTATTGATTGAAAGCTATGGAAATTGCAGAGCAAATCATATATTCATAACGGGATCAGATCATGAGGAGTTTTATGAAAAAACTGTTTCATTAAAACCAAATGAAACTATTTTTGTTGTCTCTTCAAAATCATTCATAACTGATGAGACTATATCATTATTAAAAGCAGCAATTGATTGGTCTGGAGATCTTGATAGATTTATAGCAATAACTGCAAATAAAAATGAAGCGTTAAAATATAATTTAAAAAATATCATCGAGTTCGATAAAGAAATCGGTGGAAGATACTCCATATGGTCTGATATCTCCCTTGTAGCTCATTGGGAAAATAACGTGGAATTGAAAGAGAAATTTATATTAGGAGGTAGGCATGCAGATGACCATTTAAAAAACAATAAAGATTATTTTAAATTTTTAAAAAGGTTGGCCTATAGTGATATTTGGCTAAATAACTATAAAAATAAGTCTTCGAGAGTAATTTTGTCCTATATATGGAAATTCAGATCATTTTCTGACTATGTACAACAACTTGAAATGGAATCGTTAGGCAAACAGCCATCAAAAGATTCAAAGTTTAAAAAAACAGGACAATTAATTTTTGGAGGTTATGGCCCAACAGCTCAGCATTCATATTTTCAGCTTTTGCATCAAGGTACTCAAGATATTTGTGCTGATATTATAGTTAGTAAAGAAGATCAAAATAACCTTGCATATGCTCAGGGAGTAACTCAATCAAAACTACTATCCATCGGAGCAAAAGATTTTTTAAATGATGAAGAATTAATAAATGGTAACACCCCTCTAAATCTTTTTATTTTAAATAAAGTTGATTCATTTACCTTAGGCTACTTGATAGCAACTTGGGAACATAGAACATACATAACCTCAGTAATGTTAGGTATAAATGCCTTTGATCAATTTGGCGTTAATGCCGGCAAGATTTATACTAAGAGATATTTAGCTAATAAAGTATAAATTTAGCGTATTTTTCTGTATGTCTATTGATTTAAAAAACGTTCCCAGTACTCCTGGAGTATATAAATTCTTTAATAGTGAAGAAATTATATATATTGGCAAAGCAAAAGACTTAAAAAAAAGAGTGTCTTCATATTTTGGAAATTCTGTTAAAGATAGAAAAGCTTCCCAAATAAAACTTCTTACAGATAAAGTAGAAACCTTTACTACAAAAAATGAAGTTGAAGCTTTGTTACTTGAACAAATGTTAATAAAAGAAAATAAACCAAAGTTTAATATTCTTTTGAGAGATGATAAAACTTATCCTTATATTTATTTTTCTCTTGATCACGAATTCCCTGGCATATATTCTAAAAGAACAAAACAAGCCATAGATAAAAAATTCTATGGACCATTTGTGAGTTCTGAGGCAGTAAAAAAGTCAATAAAAGAAATTCAAAAAATTTTTAAAATCAGAAACTGTAGTGACAACACTTTTGCCAATAGAACCAGACCATGTATTGAGTTTCAAATGAAAAGATGTTCTGCTCCGTGTGTTCAAAAAATTAAAAAAGCTGACTACTATGAGGATATTACAAGTGCAAAATTATTCCTATCATCATCTGACAAGAAAACAGTTAAGACATTAATGGATGACATCGACATGGCAGTTTTGAAGCTTGATTTTGAAAAGGCAGCCAAAATCAGAGATCGACTTAAAAGATTAAATCAAATCAAAGAGGAACAATCAGTTATTACACTAGCTAACAACATTGATATATTTTCAGTAAGCTCTGAAATGAATTATTTAGGTGTCTCCATCATTGTTGTAAGAAATGGAAAAATAAGAGGAACCAAAACACACCTAATAAAACAAACTCATTTTAGTACTCTAGATGATGTTTACCATAGCGTGGTATATAATTTTTATGAAAATCAAGCAGACATACCAAAGAAAATTCTTTGCGCATACGCATTAATAGATAAAAAGATTCTAGAAAATATGTTTTTAACAAAGCATCAAACAAATGTAAAAATTGTACATTCAGCAAGCAACTCAATAAGACCAATATTCAATTTATGCAAATTGAATGCTCAACAAGTAATACAAAATCATATTAGCAAAGAAGATAAATATACATTTGCTTTTAATGAACTAGGTGAATATCTTGCTATTAAAAATATTAATAGGATTGAGGCATATGATATAAGTCATTTATCTGGCGAGCATGCAGTAGCATCATGTGTAGTTTTTTCAAAAACTGGACCAATAAAGAAAGATTTTAGATTATTCAATATTCCAAAAGATTTATCAGGAAATGATATAGGATCTTTAAAGAATGTTTTAGAAAGAAGAATTAAATATTTTGATAACGATAGCATTAAACCTGACTTGTTGTTAATAGATGGTGGTAAATCTCAATTAAAATTTGTAAATTCAGTTTTAAACAACTCTAAACATAAAAATATAAAAGCTATATCTATTGTAAAAGGAATTAAAAGAGTAAGAGCAACAGAGACAATTATTAGCGTGAATGGAATTGTTGAAGTTGATAAAAAATCTAAGGCTTTTCTTGCCCTTCAGGAAATAAGAAATGAATCACACAGATTTGCGATTCAAGCACTAAGAAGAAAAAAAAGAAAAAGTATAACTAGGTCTGAACTTGATAGTATAAAGGGCATAGGCAGCGTCATTAAAAAAAGATTATTAAAAAAATATAAAAATTTAAAAAATATTAAATCTTCTTCTCTTAAAGACTTGATGACTGTTAAAGGCATAAGTGAGAAAATAGCACTAGAAATTAAAAGTAAAATTGAATGATAACTAAAATTGTAAATATATTAACAATACTAAGAGTTTTTTTAGCTTTAATAATATTTGGCCTTTTAATGAATAAAGGAGGCTATTTGCTAGCATTAATTTTATTTTTCCTAGCAGGAATGTCGGATTACTTTGATGGATATTTTGCAAGAAAATACAATGCGACATCTCAATTAGGAGAAATTCTTGATCCAATTGCCGATAAAATTCTAATACTATTTATCTTTTTTGCTCTATCAGTAAATTTAAATAGCTATCTGATTGCTTTCATGGGTTCAATAATAGTTGCTAGAGAGATTTGGGTAAGCGCCTTAAGAGATCATAATGCCAGAAATTATAAATCTGATGCTACAAAAGTTACATATCTAGCAAAAATTAAAACCGCTGTACAATTATTTACAATTACAATTTATCTTTTTGGTCTAGCATTTAATATGATGCTATTTATAGTGCTTGGAGACATATTCATTATTATTGCCTCACTAATAACTATCTACACGGGCTATATTTATACGGTAAATACTTTCAAATAAAAATTCACATATTTATATAATTCACATATACAATACTTATTAAATTTAGGCTGGATGGCAGAGTGGTTATGCAGCGGCCTGCAAAGCCGTTTACGCCGGTTCGATTCCGGCTTCAGCCTCCATAAAGTATAATAAAAAAATAATGAATGTTGGAATAGTTGGTCTCGGATTTGTTGGTAATGCATTAAGTAATGGTTTAAAAGAATCTATAAATCTAATCAAAATTGATCCAAAGTTAAATACAAGTATTGACGATTTAATTGATTTTGACCCAGAAATTGTCTTTGTCTGCGTGCCTACTCCTATGAAAGATAGTGGAGAACAAGACATATCAATTGTAAATGAAGTACTAAAAGATATTACAGAAAAGAAATCAGACATATTAATAGTTTTGAAAAGCACAGTTTTACCAAATTATGCAAATCATTTAACAAATCAATATAAAACACTTGTCTTTAACCCTGAATTTTTAAGAGAGAATTATGCTGATGAAGATTTCATAAATTCTAAAATGATAGTTTTGGGTGGAAATATTGAAAATACAAGAAAGGTATCTGATTTTTACAAAAAATACACAAAATGTATTACACAAGATCATATATTCACGGATGAAGTATCTGCTTCACTTATAAAGTATGCAATAAATTCTTTTTTAGCTTTGAAAGTAGTATTTTTTAATGAAATGAATAATATTTTTGAAAAATCAGAATCAAATAATAAATGGGACGAATTTGTAAGTTATTTATCTCGCGATCCAAGGATTGGATCTTCGCATATGAATGTACCTGGACCGGATGGCAGGTATGGGTTTGGTGGCGCGTGCTTTCCAAAAGATACGAACGCATTAATTTCTTACTCAAAAAAAATTGATGCAGAATTTAAACTACTAAAAAAGGCAATAAATATTAATAATAATATTAGAGATAAGTATAATGTTACAAAACGTGAAAAAGAGCAGAATATAATATTTATTAGTGATGATGATATTTCAAAGGAGTAGCTTATAGATATGCCCGAGTGGTGGAATTGGTAGACACAAGGGACTTAAAATCCCTCGATAGAAATATCGTGCCGGTTCAAGTCCGGCCTCGGGTACCATATAATTTTTTTAGAGAGCCTTATGAATGATAAAAATAGCGAAATGAACATAGTTGACATAATAGATATACTATGGGAGAAAAAGTTCAAAATTTTAAGTTTCGCATTAATTTTAAGTTTTGTAATAGCAATATATAGTTTAACAATATCAAATAAATATATAAGTTCAGTTTCATTGGCCCCTACAACATCTCAAGAATCTCAATCGGGAGGTATATCCTCAAGTTTAGGAAGTTTGGCAGGATTAACTGGAATTTCTGTTGGAGGTCCAGGCTTTGTTGATAAAACTACCCTAGGGTTAGAGCAGCTGAGATCAAGAAAGTTTGTTGGAGAGTTTCTTAAAAAATACGATTTATATAAAGATTTGGTTGCTTCAGATGGATGGAATGCAAAATCGAATACTCTTACATATGATAGAAAGATTTATAGTATTAAAAATAATAATTGGATTATAAAACCTTCATATGAAGAGTCGTATTTAGCATTTAATTCAATATTTGTTACCAATCAAGATCTTGAAACTGGAGTTATTACTTTATCTATAGAGCATTTTTCTCCTTTCATAGCTAAACAATGGCTAAGTTGGATTGTTGAGGAAATTAATAGTATTTCAAGAGTTGATCAGATCGAAAGAGCTGAGAGCTCTCTCAATTACCTAAAAAATGAAATTGAAAATACCAAACTTACTGAAATTAGATCTGGACTAACAAACTTAGCGCTATCTCAACATGAAAAAATTATGATAGCAAAAGTTACACCTGAATATTTATTCAAAATAATAGACCCTCCATATTTACCAGAGTACAAATCTAGCCCTAGAAGGTCTGTGCTTACAGTTTTAGGTTTTTTCTTGGGCTTATTTATATCTGTTCTATATTTCACTTTCAATTTATATTGGAAAGATATTAAAGAAAACAAATAATCATTATGAAGTATTTTGAATGATTAATTTCATAGATATCGAAGATTCAAAACCATTTCATGAGTTAAAAAAACTATACGAAAACGCATGCAAGCATAATCAGGATTATGTGGAAGCAATGTGTATAGGTTCTTATAGCCTCCGCAATAAAGAAATTTCATCAAGGTTTGTAAATCTAAAATTTATTAAAAATAATGAGTTTTATTTTTTTTCAAACTATAACTCCCCCAAATCTTTAGATTTTAAAAATCATTCACAAATAACATCTACTTTTTTTTGGAGTAGAATTAATTCACAAATAAGAATAAAAGGAAAAATTTTTACTGCAGATAAAGATATTTCTGATAAGCATTTTTTAAGCCGATCTATAGAAAAAAATGCTCTTGCTATTAGTTCAAAACAGTCTGAAAAGATTAGCTCATATAATGAAGTAATTAACAACTATGAATCGACATTAAATTTTTTAAAAAACAGCAAAGAATTAAATAGACCTGATTACTGGGGAGGCTTCTACTTTATACCATACTATTTTGAATTTTGGATTGGCAATAAATATAGAATAAATCAAAGGAAAGAGTTTTTTCATGGAGATAATGGTTGGGAAGAAAACATTCTCCAGCCTTAATTTAAGTATTTTTAATAAAATAAATAATATAATAATTTGATAGGTATAAAAGAATGAAAATAATTGTTATGGCGGGTGGTTATGGTACCAGATTGTGGCCAGTTTCCAGATATATGCATCCCAAACAATTTCTTAGTATTAACTCAGATTCTACATTGCTTCAGGATACATATGAGAGAGTAAGTTCTTTTGATATAAGTTCTATAACAACAGTATGTAATAATGAACATAGGTTCTTTGTAGCTGAACAAAAAAGACATATTCAAGCTGAGGCTAAAATTATACTTGAACCTATTGGCAAAAATACTGCACCAGCTATAGCTCTTGCTGCATTTGATTCTGATCCAAATGATTTACTTTTAGTTTTATCTGCTGATCATGTCATGAATGAAGATGAAAAATTTCTAAAAGCAGTAAACTCCTCAAAGAAAATAGCTGAAGATGGAAAAATTGTTACTTTCGGAATTAAGCCTTCATTTCCACATATTGGTTATGGGTATATAAAGAAAGGTAAAGGAGATCTTACCAGTTACGTTATAGAAGAATTCGTTGAAAAACCTCAACTTCATGAAGCAGAGAATTACGTAGCTTCAAAAAATTATCTGTGGAATAGTGGAATATTTTTATTTAAAGCGTCTGTTTATTTAAAAGAATTAGAAAAATATAGACCTGACATTCATGAAATATGCAGAAAATCAATTCAAAATTCAAAAGATGACCTTGATTTTAAAAGAATTGATGAAGATCTTTTTAAGAAATGTCCATCAGATTCAATTGATTATGCTGTAATGGAAAAAACAGATCTGGGACGGGTTGTAGAAATAGATATTGAGTGGAGTGATGTTGGCTCATGGTCTGCTCTTTGGGATGTTTCTGAAAAAGATGCTGATGGAAATAATATTTTTGGTGATGCGATTACAATAGATTCAAAAAATTGCTTAATACGATCGGAAGACAAGCTCATTGCAACAATTGGTATTAAAAATTTGGTAGTTGTATCTTCAAAAGATGCTGTTCTAATAGCAAATAAAGATAAAACACAAGATGTTAAAAGTCTTGTTGAAATGTTAAAAGATAAAAATAGGAATGAATGGGAAATTCATAGGGAAGTTTATAGACCTTGGGGTAAATACGATTCAATTGATAATGGCATTGATTATCAAGTTAAAAGAATAACAGTTAAGCCGGGAGCAAAATTAAGCCTTCAATCACATAAACATCGCTCAGAGCATTGGGTGGTGGTATCTGGAGTTGCAAAAGTCACTAAAGATAATGACACATTTCTTTTAAACAAAAATGAATCGACATATATTCCAGTTGGAACAATTCATTCGCTTGAGAATCCCGAAGACTATGACTTAGAACTGATTGAGGTTCAATCTGGCAGCTATTTGGGTGAAGACGACATAATTAGATATGAAGATGTTTACGGAAGAGTCGAATAAATAAGATAATAATGAAATAATTAGATAGCAAAGAGATTCATAATGAAAAATGTAGCTTTAATAACAGGTATAACTGGCCAAGATGGTTCTTATCTAGCTGAGTTTTTAATTGATAAAGGTTACGAAGTTCACGGACTTAGAAGAAGAGTATCAATTTTTAATACTCAGAGAATTGATCATCTATATGAAGATCCTCATAATAAAGATGTTAATCTTTTTTTGCATTATGGAGATCTTACAGATACTGCAAGTGTTACAAGTATAATAAATAAAGTAAAACCAAATGAAATATATAATCTTGCTGCTCAATCTCATGTTGGAGTAAGTTTTGAACAACCTGAATATACTGCAAATGTTGATGCAGTCGGAACTTTAAGAATCTTAGAAGCAATACGAGTTTTAAATCTTGTAGATTATACAAAGGTATATCAGGCAAGCACTTCTGAGCTTTATGGAATGGTTCAGAGCATGCCACAAAATGAAAAGACTCCTTTTTATCCAAGAAGTCCATATGCTGTAGCTAAAATGTATGCATATTGGATTACTGTAAATTATAGGGAGGCATATGGAATTTTTGCTTGTAACGGCATTCTTTTTAATCATGAATCTCCCAGAAGGGGAGAAACTTTTGTTACCAGAAAAATTACAATTGGCGCAACAAGAATTAGTCTTGGACTCCAAGAATGTCTTTACATGGGTAACTTAGATTCTAAAAGAGACTGGGGCCATGCCAAAGACTATATTGAAATGCAATGGCTGATGTTACAACAAGATAAGCCAGACGATTACGTTATAGCAACAGGTCAACAAATTAGTGTAAGAGATTTCCTTGATAAAGTTTTTGCAAAACTCCAAATGAATGTTGTTTGGTCTGGTGCGGATGAGGATGAAATAGGAACATGGATTAAAGAAAATGGAGAAAAACAAATAGTTGTAAGAATAGATTCTAGTTATTTTAGACCGACTGAAGTTGAGACACTTTTGGGCGACATTACAAAAGCAAAAAAGAAACTTAAATGGGAGCCATCTGTGACTATAGATCAATTAGTTTCTGAAATGGTAGAAAATGATTTAAAAAATGCTAAAAATGAGCTTTTAATTAAAAACTCAAATTCAATTGGTGATAAAGATGCTTAAAAATTCAACAATATTGGTTACTGGTGGTACTGGCTCTTTTGGAAATACATTTGTTCCAATGACTTTAAAAAAATATGATCCAAAAAAAATTATTATTTTTTCTAGAGATGAAATGAAGCAATGGGATATGGCAAAGAATTTTGAGGGAGATAGTAGGATCAGATTTTTTATTGGAGATGTAAGAGATAAAGAGAGACTCTATAGAGCTTTAGATGGTGTTGATTATGTGGTTCATGCAGCTGCAACTAAGATTGTTCCTACAGCTGAGTATAATCCATTTGAGTGTGTTAAAACTAATATAAATGGAGCAATGAATTTAATTGATGCGTGTATTGATAAAGGAGTGAAAGGAGTGGTTGCGCTATCTACTGACAAGGCTAGCAGTCCAATTAATTTATATGGTGCAACTAAATTAGCTTCTGATAAATTATTCGTATCTGGAAATTCATATTCTGGCGAACATGGTACTTCATTTTCAGTCGTAAGATATGGTAATGTTATGGGATCAAGAGGTTCTGTAATTCCGTTTTTTTTGAGTATAAAAGATTCCGGAGAAATTCCTATTACAGATAAAAGGATGACAAGATTTATGATTAGCTTAGAGCAAGGTGTTGAACTTGTATGGCATGCATTTGATAATATGATTGGTGGTGAAATCTATGTAAAGAAAATCCCATCTATGAAAGTTACAGATTTAGCAAAAACTATTGCTCCAGATACTAAGCAATCATTTGTTGGAATCAGACCTGGTGAAAAACTTCATGAACAAATGATAGGTTTTGAGGATTCACAATATACTTATGAATATGATGATTACTATAAAATCTTACCAGCAATTCACAATTGGTTTGAAGACAAGAAAAGAATTGGAAATGGTAAAAAAGTTGCAGAAGGCTTTACTTATTCTAGCGATACTAATGATGATTGGATGGAATCATCTGAATTAGAAGATTGGATAACTAATAATAAAGATAAGATCGGTAAAATATAATGATTCCTTATGGAAAACAAGACATCACAGATGATGATATAAAAGCTGTAGTAGATACTCTTAATTCAGATTTCATAACTCAAGGACCAAGGATAGATCAATTCGAAAAGGATATTACAGATAAAGTTGGTTCAAAATATGGCGTATTAGTAAATAGTGCTACAAGCGCACTACATATTTCTTGTATGGCATTAGGACTTGGCAAAGAAGACATTCTTTGGACTAGTGCTAATTCATTTGTAGCATCTTCTAATTGCGGTTTATATTGTGGTGCAAAAGTATCTTTTGTTGATATTGATTTAGAAACATACAATATTTGCCTTAAAAAGTTAGAAGAAAAACTATTAGAAGCTAAGACAAAAGATTGTTTACCAAAAATATTAGTAGTAGTTCATATGTGTGGCCAGTCCTGTGATATGAGCAAGATTAAAAAATTATCTATTGAATATGGTTTTAAGATCATAGAAGATGCATCTCATGCTGTTGGAGGTAAGTATCATGATAGTTATGTTGGTTCATGTAAATATAGTGATATAGCAGTTTTTAGCTTTCATCCTGTAAAAATTATTACTACGGCCGAAGGAGGCGCTGCCTTAACAAATGACGAGGATTTATATAATAAAATGTCTATATTAAGAACTCATGGAATTACCAGGGACCCAAATATGATGGAAAATGAGTTTGAGGGCCCATGGTACTACGAACAGATTGATCTGGGTTTAAATTACAGGATGACAGATATACAAGCAGCACTAGGAAGATCGCAATTTAAAAGAGTAGATGAGTATGTTCTTCAAAGAAATAACTTGGCTAAAAAATATGACTCTCTCTTGAGTGATTTGCCTCTTCAAATTCCTATGATTATGGAAAATATTTATTCTTCATTTCATTTATATGTAATTTTATTGGATTTAGCTAATATAGCGAAATCAAAAAAAGATATCTTTATTTCGCTCAGGGAAAAAGGTGTCGGAGTTAATCTTCATTATATTCCAATACCAATGCATCCTTTTTATAAAAAATTGGGATTTAATGAAAAGGATTTTCCAAATTCATTAGAGTATTATCAAAAAGCTATAAGCATTCCTCTATATCCAAAACTATCAGAAAATGAACAAAGTTATGTTGTCGAGACTCTCAAAAAAGTCTTAACTTAAATATGAATCTTATTTTAGGATCTGCTCAGTTTGGACTTAATTATGGAGTTACTAATCAATTTGGACAATTAAAGCTTAGAGAAATTAAAAAAATATTACAGCATGCTATCTCGAATAATATCAATATTATAGATACCGCATCAGCTTATGGTAAAAGTGAAAAAAATATTGGCTCTTTTAGTAATTTAAATTTTAAAATCATTACAAAATTGCCTCAATTAAGTTGTAAAAAAGTAAATATACAAAAAGATATAAATAAGATAATCAAAAATAGTCTTAATAATTTGAAAATAAATAATATTGATACCCTATTGATACATGCCCCAGATCAACTTTTGACTGAAAGAGGCGATCTAATATATAAAGCATTAAATGATTTAAAAGATAATAAATTAATTAATAAACTTGGAATATCTGTTTATGATACTAAAATTCTTAAAGAAATTTTAAAAAAATATGATATTGATGTGGTTCAAGCGCCTGTCAATATTTTTGATACAAGATTTATAAAGCAAGATATTACAAGTTTATTATTAGAGAGAGATATCAAGCTTCATGCAAGATCAATTTTTTTACAGGGTGTTTTACTAAATTCTGAAAATTTACCTAATTACTTTAAAAAGTGGACCAATATTTTTGATGAGTATAGAGCATGGGCCTCAAATATTTCTTTATCACCATTAGATATTTGCATTCAATTCTTAAAAAAAAATAAGATGATTGAAGGAATTATTATTGGAGTCGATTCATTGGATCAGTTGAAGGAAGTGATAAAAAGTTACAATAATGATTCTGACGTGGATATTTCTCCACCTGAATTTATTAACACCAATTCAGACTTGATAAACCCAACAAAATGGAAGATATAAAAATTGGAATAATTGGCATGTCTCATGGAAATGGACATCCTTATTCGTGGTCCGCTATAGTCAATGGATATGATCATGAATATATGAAAGATTGTCCCTTTCCAGTAATACCAGATTATTTGAAAAAACAAAAATGGCCAGACAGTTCAATTAAAGGCGCAAATGTTAATTCAATATGGACACAAAGCAAAACTATAAGTAAGCATATTGCTCAATCAACATATATAAAACATGTATGTGAGGATATTGATAAATTACTAGAATATTCAGACTGCATTATGCTTGCAAGGGATGATTATAAGAATCATAATAAATTTTCAAAGATTTTTCTTGACTCTGGCTTACCAATATATATAGATAAACCAATTGCTACTTCGATTAGCCAATTTGAAAAAATATATAAAAATGAAAAATATGAAGGCCAAATATTCACATGCTCAGCATTAAGATATTGCTCAGATCTCAATTTATCGATTAGCGATAAGAATAAAATAGGAGAAATAGAAGAAATAAAAGCCATAACTCCAAAAGAATGGGATAAATACTCAATCCACATTATTGAGCCAGTTCTCAATATTTTACCCAGTAAATTAAATATTAAATCAAGCAAAGTAATTATTAGAGGCAAATCAAAGCAATTAGATATTGTTTGGGATTCAAATCAGAAAACCTCTCTAATAAGTTCTGGTGAAGAAAGTAGCCAAATTAAAATCACAGTTTCTGGAACAAAAGGAAGTGTTACATTAATCCATAAAGATACATTTATGGCATTTAAGAAATCAATTGAAAAGTTTTTATATGGTATAAGGAATAAAACTATTGAAAGTCCCATGTTATACAATAAGAAAATTGTTGATATTATTAATAGAGGTTTAAGTTGAAAAGAAAAATATTAATTACTGGTGGTACTGGTTTAATTGGATCAGAGCTTGTTAAAAAATTTGCAGAAGATGATTTCCATGTACTATTTACTAGTCGATCTATTGATAATGCAAAAAGAATCAAGAAAAGTATACCTGAAGCTGATTATTTGATAGTTGATTTTACTGATAATGAATCTTTTGGATTTTTCAAGAATAATTTAAGTAAAGATCACTCAGATATTTCATATTTAATTAATAATGCTAGAAATATAGATAATTTAGAACTTGATGATGATGGAAGGTGTTCTTCTTCAGCAATGAATAATGAGTACTATATGAATGTTATTGTTCCATATAATTTAAGTAATTATCTATATGATTCCTTTACCCAATTAGAAGCAATAGTAAATGTAAGTTCTCAATATAGTTTAGTTGCTCCTAATAGTAGATTATATAAAGGGGCGAATAAGTCATCTCCAATTCAATATAATTCATCAAAAGCATCATTAAATCATTTAACAAAAGAGCTTGCTGTTAAATATGTTCAAAAGAATGTAAGGGTAAATTGTGTTGCTTTTGGTGGATTTTCAGGGCGAGTCTCTAAAGAGTTTGAGGCTAGATATTCTGATATTTCTCCTGGAAAAAGAATGCTAGATATCAAAGAAGCATATGGGCCTATAAAATTTTTGATAGATTCAGACTCACTGCCTATTAATGGTCAAACAATTATTGCTGATGCAGGCTGGACTTTGTGGTAAAAAATATATCTGTAGTCATATGTTTATCACATCAATTATTAGATGACCTTAGTCTCTCGCATGATTCATTTGCAAGATTAAAAAAGGCTTGTTCCATCTTTTTCTCAAATTCTTGTAACTATTTAGTAACAACTGGTTGGAAATATAGGGATGATTTAAAAACAGAGTTATCAGACTTTATGGCTAAAATTGCAGTTGAAGAATTCAAACTAGAAGAGAGAAATATTCTTCAAATAAAAGAAGCAAAAGATACTGTTGGTGAAGCGCTATTTTTAAAAAAATTTCTTAAAGATGGCTCATATGATGTTTTAGAAATTTTTGTTGTAACTAGCAATTGGCATATTAAAAGAGCAAAAGAAATATTTTCATTTATTTTTGGTGCCAAAGATGATCCTGAAATAAGTTTTATAGAAGTTAAAGGAGATAATAATTTAGAACTTATTGAGAAACAAAATAAATCATTAGATAAATTTTTTAATGCTGTTAAAGATTGCAATCCAAAAGATTTTAATGAGCTTTATAATACAATAATTGAATCTCATGAATTATACTCAAATCACTAATTAAAAAATAATGACAAAAAAAACATTTCACTTAAGAGAGATTTCATATGATGACTGGGAAATTCTTTTAGAATGGAGAAATGAAAAAGAGACCAGAAATAACTCAATTAATTCAAATATAATTCAAGAGGATGAGCATAAAGACTTCATTAAAAAAATTATAAAAGACTCAGAAAAAAATCAGTTTATCTTTGAATATAATGAAAAACCTGTCGGTACAATCAGAGAAGATTTACTTGGAGAAGATCAATTTGAATTGTCTTATACAATAAATCCAAAATATCGTGGAATGAAAATAGGTCAAATTATGATGCATCTATACTTAATTGAAAGGAAAGGGAGCTTTTTTTGTGAAGTTAAGGAAAAAAATATCCCATCTATCAAAATGATAGAAAAGCTAGGCTTTAAATTATTTAAAAAAGATAATCAGATAAATCTATATAAGCTTGATAAATAATTAACATTCTTAAATTTACTTTGTATTAATTTAAAATTAAGAAAATTTTTATCAAAGATATATAATACTTAAATGTTTAAAGACCTTACAAGGCCATATATTATTGCTGAAATATCTGGTAATCATAATGGTTCAAAAGAGAGAGCCATAAAAATTATTGAATCTGCTAAGAAAAATGGGGCTGATTGCGTAAAACTTCAAACTTACACCCCGGATACTATGACAATACAGTCTGAACAAGAAGATTTTAAAATTAGCTCCGGACTATGGGAGGGTTATAATTTATATGATTTATATAAAGAAGCTCATACACCTTATGAATGGCAAAAAGAGTTATTTAAATATGCTAAATCAATCAATATTCCAATAATAAGCACTCCTTTTGATGAAACGGCTGTGGATCTTCTTGAAAGTATTGAATGTCCATTTTACAAGATTGCTTCATTTGAATTAACTGATTTACCTTTAATTGAATATGTTGCAAAAACTAAAAAACCAATAATTGCATCTACAGGTATGGCTAACGAAGAAGAGATACATGAAGCAGTTGAAGTAATGAATAAGTATGGTTGTGGAGAAATAGTTCTATTACATTGTGTAAGTGGTTATCCTACACCAGCAGATCAGATAAATTTGGAAACAATAAACTTATTAAAAAACAAATTTAAAACTGAGGTTGGACTTTCAGATCATACAATAGGAAATACGAGCGCAATTCTCTCTGTTGCTTATGGCGTCAAAGTTATTGAAAAACACTATACATTAAAGAGAAGTGATGGTGGCCCAGATGCTGAGTTTTCAATGGAGCCTAGTGAATTAAAGGATCTTGTTAAAAATGTCAAAATAGCATCAAAATCGATTGGAAGAGCTTCTTTTGAAAGAAAGAAAGCTGAAGAATCTAATATTAAATTTAGAAGATCTATATATATAGTCAAGGATATTAAGAAAGGTGAAAAATTAAGAGAAAACAATATCAGAAGAATCAGGCCAGGCTTTGGATTACCACCAAAATATTATAATGAAGTACTTGGCAAAACTATAAATAAAGATGTAAAAAAAGGTACAGCATTAGACTGGTCTATAATTGAATGAGAAATGAAATATGACTCATAATATAGCTATCATTCCAGCCAGAGGTGGTTCAAAAAGAATCCCAAAAAAAAACATTATAGATTTTGATGGCAAGCCAATGATTGCTTGGACAATTGAGGCAGCAATCAAATCTAAACAATTTACAAAGATATTAGTCTCAACCGATTGTAATGAAATTGCAAAAATATCAAAAAATTATGGAGCTGAAGTACCATTCCTAAGAGAAAAACTATCAGATGATATTACTCCGGTAAGTGAAGCTACGCGCCATGCTTTGATTCAAGCAGAAAATTATTGGAGCACTAAATTTGATACCGTTACACAGCTTATGGCAAACTGCCCACTTCGTTCAAGTATAGATATTACAGATGCAATGGATATCTTTAAAAAAGAAAATAGAGATTTTCAAATAAGTTGTTTTAAATTTGGATGGATGAATCCGTGGTGGTCTTTTAGATTTAAAAATAGTAATCAAAATGAACATGAGTATATGTTTCCTAATGCTAGACTTGAAAGATCTCAAGACTTAGATGATCTATTTTGTCCGACTGGTTCTATTTGGATTGCTAAATCTTCTCAACTCAAATCATCCAAGTCATTCTATGGAGATAATTATAAATTTGAAGAAATTAATTGGATTAGCGCCGTTGATATTGATGATTACGGAGACTTGTCATTTGCAAAAGCTTTAATTAATCTAAGAGAACAAAAATAAAAACTAAATGATGAACAGTCATTTGAT
The DNA here is from genome assembly GCA_902541175.1 of uncultured SAR86 cluster bacterium. Classification (GTDB taxonomy): domain Bacteria; phylum Pseudomonadota; class Gammaproteobacteria; order Magnimaribacterales; family D2472; genus SAR86A. The sequence continues at coordinate 35,913 of CACBPP010000005.1, read as the reverse complement.
GCAATAATTATGACAATCCGAGTTGGTATAGTTGGTCTTGGCGGTATCGGTGCTCTATATGATCTTAAGAGCAATAACTTAATATCTCATTTGAAGACTGTAATTAATGATAAAAGATTTACTTTAGAGTTTGGATATGATGTTGATAAAAACATATGCGGAATAGTTAAAAGAAAGTACAAGTTAAATAATATTTTTGATAATATTTCAGACATAAAAAAAAATAATACAAACATTGATTTACTTGTTATAGCATCTCCAACAGCGTTTCACTTACAATCCTTAGAGTTATTCTTAGAATTTACTAATCCAAGCTTGATACTTTGTGAAAAGCCATTAGCAAATAGTTATCATGAGGCTAAAAAGATTGATTCCATATGCAATAAAAGAAATGTGCCTATAGTGATAAATTTTATGAGAAGGTCATTACCTGCTTTTATAGATCTCAAAAAAGTTATAAATAAAAATATTAATCAAAATCATGATGTAATAATTAAATACTCTGGTTGTTTTAAAAATAATGGATCTCATTTTGTTGACCTAATGAATTTTATTTTTGGTAAACCAAAAAAAATTATTCAGAAATCATGTAATCAAACAAAAAATAATGACTTTAAAGTAAATGCAACTGTAAAGTATCTGAATGCTATTTGTTCATATATACCCTTACATTCAGAAGATGTATCAGATCACGAAATACAAATTATGAATAATAATCAAAAAGTTTTAATAACGAGGGCTGGAAGATGTATGGAAATATACTCAACTATACCTGATATTGATTTCAAAGAAAGTAATGAGTATTCCATTTCTAAGAATATAGAAACAGACTATTTAAAATTTCAATCTTATGTTTATAATGATTTGTATAAATTAATAACTTCAGATCTAGAGTTTAGAAATTTGTGCGGCATTAAAGATGCTGTGACAAATATAAAATTTCTTGAGAAATTAATTAATGAGTAATAAAAATAATTCTATTTTGGCAATTAATGGCGGCGATAAGTTAATTAAATCAAAGTTTTCTTCGTATAACTCTATTGGTCATGAGGAAATTGAAGCATCAAATATAGTTCTTAAAAGTGGAATCTTAAGTGATTTTGTTGGTGCACCTGGTGATAATTTCTTAGGTGGAAAGTTTGTAAAATCTTTTGAGGATAAGTTTAAAAAGAGATTTCAAAGCGATCATGCTATATCTGTAAACTCATGGACCTCGGGTTTAATTGCTGCAATTGGTGCAATAGATATTGAACCAGGTGATGAAGTGCTTGTTACACCATGGACTATGTGTGCTTCAGCAATTGCTATATTGCATTGGAATGCAATACCTGTTTTTGTTGATATTGAAGAGGATACATTTTGTATGGATCCAAAGAAAATAGAAGAAAAAATTTCTGAAAGAACTAAAGCGATTCTTGTTGTTGATATTTTTGGACAATCTGCTGATATGGAACCAATAATTGAGATTGCAAAAAAATATAATTTAAAAATTATAAGTGATTGTGCTCAATCACCAGGAGCTATGTATAAAGGCAAGATTGCTGGAACATTAGCTGATGTTGGGGGGTATAGTTTCAATTATCACAAACACATTCATACCGGTGAGGGCGGTATGATAGTTACTAACAATCAAACAATAGCAAAAAAATGTCAGTTAATTCGAAATCATGCAGAAGCCTCAATGCTTAATGTTAAAAATCCTGATTTAACTAATATGATTGGATACAATTTTAGACTGGGAGAGATAGAGTCTGCTATTGGCATAGAACAATTAAATAAACTAGATAAGGCAATTAAATCAAGGCAAAATGCTGCCAAACTCTTAAATGAGAATCTATCTAGTATTGAAGGGTTGACAATACCAGTAGTAAGAGAGGACTGCACTCACGTTTATTATTTTTATGCTATGAAACATTCTGAAAAAATAACAGGCGTTAAAAGAGATTCTATTTATGAGGCGCTTCTCGCTGAAGGAGTTCCATTAATATCTAAAAATTATCAAAACTTACATCTGCTTCCTATGTTTACGCAAAAGCAATGTTATGGGTCTAATAATTTCCCTTGGTCTTTGAATAATGATGTAATTTATAATTATGGTGAGGGAAACTGTCCTGTTGCTGAACGTTTAAATAATGAAGAATATCTTGGAATTTTTATGGTTGGCAGCAACTTTAATGAAAATGAGGTTGAAATGATGTCTCAAGCAATTAATAAAGTATATTCAAATTTATCTGAGCTTGCTTAAGCCTATTGGCAAGTTATATTCATGATAATCTCAATTGAATCTTTGTTAAATAAGTATACAACTGTTGGAATTGCCTCCTATGATGCTGGTGGTGCAAATCTTCTTAATTCTCTAGTTGATAATTTCTTAGATATTAAATTTTATCTATATGTTGATGGCCCGGCTTCAAAAATATTTAATAATCAGAATATTATTAGAGTTGATAGTAAATACGATCTTTTAGATAATGTTGATCTTTTAATCCTTGGTACTGGAGGAACTGATTTTGAAAAAAATTTATTAAGTGATGCAAGAGAGAATGAAATATTTACAATCTCAATTTTAGATCATTTTGTAAATTATAAAAAAAGATTTGAAAAACAAAATAAGTTTATATTCCCAAATTTATGCTTTGTTTCTGATAGTTATTCATACGAAATTGCATTAAAAGAACTGCATCCATATAAAGATATTCATATTTGTAGGAACTATTATTTAGAATCTCTCAAAACTCTATTTAAAGATAAAATTAATAAAAAAAGTAAAACAGTCCTTTATGTCTTAGAAAATTTAAATGAAGAATGGGATTCTAAACCTGCCTGGAAGACTGCTTTTCAAAATTTTTATAACAATTTATTTTTAAAAAATAATAATTTGGATAAAATTATTGTTAGGCCGCACCCAAAAGATGATCTCAGTGTATATGATGACTTACATAATTTCGACAATTTGTCTTTTGATACTAATATATCAGGTATAAAGTCCCTCAAAGAGGTCTCAACTGTTGTAGGCATAGAGAGCTATTTTTTGCATTTAGCTAGTCAATGTGGATTTAATGTTTACACAAGCATACCTAAAAAGATACGCAAGCCAAGACTACCAAAAGAATCATACAAATATATCATGCATTAGAAAAATGATAGAAATAATATAGAATTTTTAAAAGTTTATCGTGATTTTATATACAAAATATGATTAAAAAGTTGAACGAAAAATTAAAGTCTCTTATTGGAGAAAGCCGCCTATATTTTTTAATTTATAAAATTGTATTTTTAACGAGAGTTTTGTTTTTTATAAAACCAAATTTATCAAGATCATTGCATTCAAACTTGATTCCTGTAATTAATATTAATGACGAAAGGAAACCGCTAGTGGTAGTGCCTATTCTAGAAACAAATCATTATACGCATTTTCATATATTGGCTATGGCAAAAGCATTCTCGTTAAGAGATTACAGAGTTCTTGTTGTAGTTTGCGACGAATATTTACCAGAATGTGAAATTAAAAATATTAGAATACCATCAAATTTTGATCCATGTTTGAAGTGCAATGTAAATAGAAATAATTTGTTGGATACTTTTGGATTAGAGACTATTACTCTTTCTTCAATATTTACTGAGATTGAAGACCCAGTTAAATTTGGTAAAACAGTCTATAATGATTTTTCTTACAATAGTGATTCTTTTGACAGGATAATAAATGATTCAGTCACAAGGCATTTCTTTGGCGCAGAATCATTTTATGACCCTGAAGTAGTATCTAAAGTCAGACAAGATCATGAAAAGACTGCATATATCTCCTTAGCTCTAGGTAAATTATTGATTGACAAGTATTCTCCATCATTGTTCTTTAATCAAATGAGAAATTATAGTGCATGGAATCCATTATTTGATCTATTTGATATGGTTGGAATACCGGCAATAACTCTATTATTTACTGCTTTTAATTTTAATGCAGTGCGACTTAATGACTCAGATTTATTCAGACATAAGAGAACGTATCAAAGGTTTATATCTAACAGAAAAAATAAGGAATTGAGTAGTAATGAAGATAGAGGCCTAACAGAATTTATAGAAAATAGAAAATCTGGAAATGACGATTTAATGAAAGAATGGAATTATTTTCAAGAATCCTCAGTACAAAATTTAAAGATTGATAAAAATAAAAAAAATATTTTCTTGTTCACAAATGTGCCATGGGATGTTGGTTTAGATGAATTTGCTGGACCATTTGAAAATGTCCTAGATTGGGTTAGTCGCACAATTGAACACTTTAAAAATAATAAAAATATTGATATTTGGATCAGACCTCATCCAGCAGAAGTTACAAGCACTGCTAAATCTTCAAAAAGTGTTGCAGATTTTATCAACGCAAAATTTAAAATACTCCCTGATAATATTCATTTAATTGATCCAAAGAAAGGAATTAATACATATAGCCTTTTTAAGCATATTGATCTAGGTGTTGTTCTAACTGGAACCTTAGGTTTAGAGATGGCTCTTGAAAAAATACCAGTTGTTTCTGCAGGAATAAGTCCATGTTACGGTCTTGGTATATTAAATGAACCAAAATCCATTGAACAATATTTTGAAGTCTTGAGCCAAAAAGAGTGGCAAGTTGCCCCTTATCAGAAATTAAGATTATTTTGCTATTTTTATTTTATTCACCAAAGCTTAAAATGGCCACTTACAAAAAAAGCGTTCGGAGATAATTTTAGTAATTTCAAGTTTTCAGATCCTAGTGAATTAAGACCAAATAATAATAAGGATTTAGATATCATTTTTAATGAGATAGAATGCTTAATAAATGATTATAAAAAAAATCATATATTACAGATTTGATATAGATGAAAAGACAAAATAAAGAGATATTATCTTTAAATGATCTTGCATTGTATTCAGAGTGGCCAGCGAGATTATTGTCAATTGATTTTTTTAGAAAAAAAGAAAAAAATCATTCAGAGATTGTTCGTGAATTTGGTAATGACAAGTGGGGTAAACTTCTAGATTTCTTCAAAAAAGAATCTTCATTTTTGTTATCAGACGTTGAAAATATGGAAAAAGATCTTGATAAAATCATTCCATGCTACGATCACAGTATTGGTTTTTATCTTACACAGTCGAGGCTGGCTGATCTTGAGGTTCTTCAATATTATAAAAAAGCGTTAAGCAAATACGTTGAAAATGCAAGCTGCCTTGTTGAGCTTGGTGCTGGTTATGGTAATAAAATATTTAAATTATCAGAACATAAATCTTTTAAACACCTTGATTTATATGCCGCTGAATACACAGATTCAGGCTGCGATTTAATTAGTCTTATATCTAAAAATATTAATAAAAATATTAATGTTGGTAAATGCGATTTTAATAATTTGTCACTAAGTGGAATCAAAATACCTGAGAACAGTATTATATTTACTTCATATGCAGTTCATTATGTAACTGAGCTTAAATTAGATTTTGTAAAATTTTTAGATCAATTTAAACCAATCGCGGTAATTCATTTTGAGCCATGTTATGAATATTTTGATGAAAAGACTACTTATGGCTTGATGTGTAAAAGGTACATGGATCTTAATGGATATACAAAAAACATTGCAACATCTATACAAGATGGGTGTAAAAAAATAAGTGCAAATTTCACTGCTCATAAAAACATACATGGCTCTAATCCTTTTCTTCCTTTTTCAATAATTGAATGGACTCCATAATTAATATCAAATATAAAAAATTTAAATGACCAAATGAAAACAAAATTAGCTGATGTTGAAAAATCTCAAAATATTATTGATTTTCTTGCAATTGGAACAAGCATTATTATGTGTCTTGAAGCTTCTTATCAATCAGATCTTGGCAAGAAAGTTCTAATGATAGATAAAAGCTCTTCTTTTGGTGGAGCTTGGAAGTCCATTAAACTTGCTGGAATTTCAAATGTTGAGAATGCTATTCATTATTTTATGCCTGATAAGATTGGAATAAAATATTTGATTGAAGATCTTAAATGGCCAATTGAAGTCTCTAAAAAAAAATACAGATACTTTAATTTTTTTAATCTATTTTATTTTAAATTTAAATATAGTTCTGTGATAGGAAGACTCATAGATAAATTAATCTATCAAAAGAAATTCGCAACATTTTTTAATGTAATAAAAGAAAAAGGAGAGAGATCATATTATATTTCTGAAGGATCAGTTGGCATGACAAATAGAGTAAAAAAAATGTTAAATGATAGAAATATTGATATTTATTTAGATTCAGAAATTACTGAGATTTTTTTTGACAAAGAAAAAAAAATTGTTATTAGTAAAGTTGGTAATAAAACCATTATATCTAGATCTTTAATGATTGGGCATGGTGCAAGATTACCTAGAATTACTCATTCAGACGGAACTTTTGAAATAAAAGAAAAATTCCATCCAAGACCTGCTTATCATTTAGTAGTTAATGATACAAGCTCATCGGATATTTATGAGGCAATTTTTACTTCAGATACTCTTATAAAATATGTTCATGATGTTTCAAGATTTTCATCATTAAAAGAGATATCAAATAATACTAAAAAAGTTTTTGTCTTTGCACTGCAAAGCGACGTTTTAGATCATTTAGGATTAAAAGATAAATTATTTCAGAAATTGAAAGATATTAAGATCATAAGTAAAGATGCTAGAGTTATAGACAGCTTATACTCTGAAGTTATATTGCCAACACTTGATGACAATGATTTGAGTCTTCTTAAGGAAGAGTTTGGAGATATGGTGACTACCCTTAAAACAGAAAATTTTGCTAATGGCATTGGCTATTATGCAGAGCGTTGGAGATCTATACAGAAATGCTAATCTTTTATGAATCTTACAAAGATATATAAAAAAACTCTGTCTTTATTTAGTGCAGAAGCCATAATTGGAGTATCTAATTTCATAGTTGCTTTGTTATTAGCAAGAAATCTTGGTGTTGAAAATTTTGGATTTTGGGGATTAATACTATTATTAATTGGTTATGGAGAGGCATTTGGAAGAGCAAAAGTTGATATTGCTTCTGTCTATATTTTATCAGAAAATAAATACTCACCAATTCAAATTATTTCGTCAGTAAATTTTATAACAGTTATTTCAACATCGTTAGTTCTTGCAGTATTTATAATTTTTAGTAATTTTATTTTTAGCAATCTATTCAGTGAGTTTAAAATGTCTGCAATTAGCCTTCTGCCATTAATTTGTAGCATATTTTTTGTACAGAACCTTTTTTTTAATTACTTATATATAAACTTAGCACTCGGAAAAAGTACTAAATATGGCATATTCAACATGATGAGAAGTTTATTTTTTTTAATATGTGTGTTGTTTCTTATGACATTTAACAAACTCAATATATTTAATCTTTTAATATCTTTAGCAGCTTCTTTTTTTATATTATTTTTAGTACTTTTTTTTGACTTTCACCGTAAACATGGTTTTTTTAGTCCACTGGAAAATAATTTAAATATCTCATTGCTTAAAAGAGGAATCAGCTATTATTTTCTTGGCTTATCTTCACAATTAAATTTTAGTATGATCTTAGTAGTTGCATCTCAATTTTTAAGTGCCGCAAGTATTGGAATCTTTTATGCTGCAAAATCATTATCTGATCTCATATATTCAAGACTTGCATCTGCATTTAGCGGGGTAATGTATCCAATAGTTTCTAATATGTCTGGAGGATATGAAAAGAAAAAACAACTGGTTTTTAATGTAACCATTAGAGTATTTTTATCTTTTATTTTAGTTTACATAGCACTCTTTAATTTTTGGGAAGAAATAGTCGTGTCATTATATGGAAGCCAATTCATAGATGTAACAACAATAATTAATTTCTTGGGCATTGGCTCAATAATATATTTTTCATCACAATTATTACTTGAATATCTTAAGGGCATAGGCAAAGAAATCTATGCATCTGTTCCTCATTTCATATCAATAATTATGCATTTAATACTTTTGTATTTCTTCAGTGGCGATATAAATATACTAAGCATTACTTATATTTACAGTGCATCATTTATAATCTCCTCTTTGGTTTTACTAACAATATTTTTTAGAGTTAAAGATGATAGAAATTAAGTTAAAGAAAAGATTTAAAAAGAATTCTGAGGAAATAATATCTAAATATTTTGATGATGAAAGGTATGAAATAGTGTCAAAATATATGAAAAATATATCTAATAATTTTCCAAATCTGAAAGATCTCGCCTTTATTGAAAAATTAACATTTTTTGAGATGATTATTTTTTATATTAAGAGATATATTCTTAACATAAAAATATTTTTCTCTAAGAAAGAAAAAAATGACGCCGAAAATTCCAAAAATATATATGAAAACATTGCTTTAGAAGCATTTCAATTAGATAAATCAAAAAATAAAATTATATCTATTTTGAATGGTAAGCCCGTCTATTCTTCCCTTTGGAATAGAAGGATCGAAGCTGCTAAAGACTTCATGAAAAAAATAAATGAGATTAATGCAAAAAAAATTCTTGAGATAGGCTGCGGAGAGGGCATTGTTCTTTTTACAGCACTACAAATTAATCAAAATTTTCTAGATGGTAAGTCTTGGAAAGGTTTTGATTTTTCTGTTGCGGCTGCCATAAATTGTAAAACCTTATTTGAGAACTACCAACTTACTAAAAAATCCGATATAGAGATATATAATGGAGATGCAACTAATATTCATTATGATGATAAGGCTTTCGATGTTACTGTCTGTAATAGCGTATTAGATCAAATTAAATATGAAAAGCTGAATGCTTTGTCAGAAATGATGAGAGTTGCAAAATATTCAATAATACGAGAGCCAATTATTAGCAGGCAATCCATATCGGGCAGGATTCATTTTAAAAAAAATGACTACTGCTTATTAGAAGTTGAAGATATTGAAAAATTTGGAGAAATTATATCCATAGAGGATTGTCCTTTGGGAGATCCTACCTATCTTCATTCACTAATTCTTACAAAAAACTATTAGATAGCTAATCAAAGTTTTAAGACAACATATATGAAATTTTAATTTATTAAATATACTATAATACTACTATGAGAAATCTTCTTATAAGAATATCGAATTTAGTCAACCCTTCAATTTCAAAAATAATAAGAGGTTTTTTAGTTTTTATAAGATCTCGTCATATTTACTCATCTTGGAAAATCTTCACTATCTCAGATGAACTAAATAAGTATCAACATATTACTGAAGCTATAAATTATTTAAGAATTGCTGGAGCTAATAATAGATTACCGTATACATATTTTGAATTTGGTTGCCATTCTGGAAGAACTTTTTCTACTGCTATTAATGCTGTAAATTACTTGAAAATGAAAAATTTTGAATTTCATGCTTTTGATTCATTTGGAGGATTACCCGCCACATCCGAAGATGATGGATATTTTAAAGAAGGCACATTTAATACTTCTGACAAAGATTTTATTAATATTGTAAAAAGAAGAACAGGAATGAGATTAACTGATAACTATATCCATAAAGGTTTTTACTCAGAATCATTAACCAAAGAACTTCAAAAAGAACTTCCAAAAGCTGGAGTGATCTATGTTGATGTTGATTTATACTCATCTACTCTTGAGCTCTTTGAATTTATGGAGCCTTTATTATGTGACGGTAGTTTAGTTTTATTTGATGATTGGTATTGTTTTCCATTTGGCAGTGAGGGAGGAGAGGGTCTAGCTATGAAAGAGTTTCTTGAAAAGAATACCCACATTAAGCTTATCCCATGGAAATCATTCTCCACATTTGGACAATCTTTTTTCATAAAGATAAAAGACTAAATTTGTGGCAATGAAGAAGATTCCTATTTATCAGCCCTACTTAAAGGGTAATGAAAGTAAATATGTAAATGATTGCCTTGAATCAAATTGGATATCTTCAAAAGGTAAATACGTTAGCAAATTTGAGCAATCTGTGGAATCGTACATTGGAGATATTTCTGCAACTTCATGTTCCAATGGAACTGTAGCTCTCCATCTAGCAATGTTGTCTCTAAATATTGGACCTGATGATGAGGTAATTGTCCCTACTTTTACATATATTGCATCAGTTAATGCCATCAGGTATGTTGGTGCGAAGCCAGTATTTGTTGACTGCGACATTGATAACTGGAATATATCAGCTGATTTAATTTCTAAAAAAATTACAAACAAAACAAAAGCTATTATGTGCGTTCATTTATATGGAGTACCTATAGATATTGATCCAATTATTGAATTAGCTTGTAAACATAATATTAAAGTTATAGAGGATTGTGCAGAAGCATTCGGATCTTTTTACAACAAAGATCATGTTGGTAAAAAAAGCGATATTTCAACTCTAAGTTTTTTCGGTAACAAAACTATCACAACCGGTGAGGGAGGTATGGTTTTTTCGAAAGATCCAAAACTAATCAATAAAGTAAAAATTTTAAAAAATCAAGCTGTAAGCGAAACCATACCCTATTGGCACGACATAATTGGATATAATTATCGTCTTACAAATATTTCTTCTGCAATTGGATTAGCCCAAATTGAAAATATTGAAAATATTCTAAAAATAAAAAAAAATATTGCTGATAGTTATAAAAATTATCTTGAACACCACGGAGTGACTTTTCAAAAGATACCAAAAAACTCATCAAGTTCATTTTGGTTGGTAGTAGCAAGATTTAAATCAAAAAAGATTAGAAAAGCTGTTTCTAAAAATTTAGAGACTTCGAATATTGAAACAAGGCCTGCATTTCCTTTAATTTCTGAGATGCCTCCATATACTAGATTCTCTGATGAAAGTTATGAAAATTCAAAAAAAATTAGTGATACATCTTTATGTCTGCCAAGTTATCCTGATCTTTCTGATAAAGACATTGAACACATATCAAAAATAATTATACGGTCAATTAAAAGTGATACAAACCTTGAAAAGAATCCATAGTATTCTTAATAACAGCGAATCAAGTAAATGGGGTGGGGGAATTAGTTTATTATGGAGAGGAAATAATTTTTCTTTATATGCTAAAGCTTTTAGGAAATCATTAACCATTAAAAAAATTTCTACTGCAAAAGAACAAGAATATCTGCTATTTGAATCAGCAAGAGTTGCGATTTATCAATATGCAAAATATGTTGGAATTGGACCATCTGATAGAGTTCAAATACTTGGATTTACATGTGATGCCGTTACAAGTGCAATAGAGCATTTAGGAGCTGAAATAGAGCTATATGATTGTGATGAGAACCTTGAATCAACAGATTTTAGTATTAAAAAAGATACTAAGCTTATAATTTGTCAATCAACATTTGGTATAAATTCAATAGGAGAAGATATTTTAGATGATGCAATTAATAAAAATATTCATGTTCTAGTTGATAAATCCTTGTCATATGGACAATCAGACTTTGATTCATTTTATTCAGATAAATATCCAGAGATATTTTCTTTCGAGGTATCAAAATCTTTTACGATTGGTTGGGGAGGCATTCTTAAACTTCCAAATGTTAAGGCTTATCTTAAATTTAAGAATTACTATGACGAACTCGGAACTGTAAATATTTTTAATGACATTTATAGGGTTCTTTCAACTTTATTAAATTTATATATGGTAAACAAGGGAGGATTATTTCAGTATTACTTATGGTTATTATTAAGAGTATTAAGAATTCATAGGATATCTGCAAATTCTTCAAATTATAGATATCACAAGAAATCAAAGCTAGGATCTTTAAGTAAAAAAATTTTTAATAATTTATATTTCAAAATATCAGAGAAAATCGCTAGATCAAATAAGATTCATCAGCAATTGAAAAACGTACTTGAAGAAAAAGGTTTTAAAGTAATTAGTAAAGTAAGCTATAACTGCTCTGTTCCACGAATAGCCTTTCTTATTGAGCCTCAAAAACGAAGTAAATTATATGATTGGCTTAAAACTAATAAAATTGAAATGGGCTTTTGGTTTAATCAATTACCTATGTATAGTGATAATGATCTTAATGGCATCGAAAATTTATTTGAAAAAGTAGTAAATATTCCTTGTCATTGGACACTTAAAAATCATGAATTAAATAAAATTGTTAATACTCTCAGAGAATTTAAATGAGTAAGAGTATCGACCAAACAATGATTAAGCACATTGACAAAACATCGAAATCTTATTTTACCGACAAATTATGTGGATATTTAATGGGATTACCAATTTTCTTTGAATTATCCTCTTCAGGAATCAAACTCCCCACAAGTCATTTTTTTATGGAAGGTATTCCACTCCATACAAGCATGCTAGCACTTCTATTATTAATACCTAGTTATTCAATAAAAAGAGAACATTTAATTTTTGTATTAGTTTTTTTAAGTTACATAACAATGTCAGCATTTCAAGATTTTTCAAGGTCGATTTTAGCTGTTCAAAGTATGTATTTTTTTGCATTTTTTTACCTATTAAGTTCTATTAGTAATGAGAGAGTAAAAACAATAGCCTCCTCAACATGCATCGCTTTCTTTGTATTTATAATTGCTCACTTAATTAGCATCATTGTTAATCTTGATGGTTCTATATTAAATTTAGTTTTAAATAGTGCCAACTTCTGGGGTCAAATAATCTATCAATCTCATTTGACATATCCGCTTGTAATGATTTTTGTATTAATGATGGTAGAAAGCTTGCCTTTAAAAAAATCTTTTAAATACAAATATATTCTTTTAGGATCAGTTATTTTATTGGAAATAATATTATTACGACGAACTTCATTTGCTTTATTATTAGGATTTTTATTTCTTTATAGACCAAAAATATTTTACTCTGGAATATTACTGTTTTTGATCATATTTGTTTTATACCTTGGAATAGTTCCTGATTTTGGGGATAGGTTAAATTTTACTAGAGCTAATGCATGGATAGATTCTATAAATATAATTACTAAAGATTTGTTTTATCTTCTTATAGGAAATGGATTAAATAATTATTCACATAATTATTTTATGCACACAGTATCAACTCACGGTATTATCTACGGACTGGTAATATTTTCAATTTTGTTTTCAATAATTTTTAATTTTCTAAAGAGAATTAATTTTTCAATAAGTCCATCTTTAATGATTGGACTTTTTATATTTATAGATTGGAATGTTAATGCAAATTTATATCAACCATATTATGCAGGCATATTTGCTTTAACATTAATATTATTGTCGATTAACTCAAAAAAGAAACTTATTGACTGATACAATACTAATAAATATTTAATTGACTATGCAAAAATTAAAAAACAATAATATTATTTATTATGTACCTGTTGATTTAGAATATTTTGATAAATGGGAGTACTATAAAGTAGATCTAAAAATGCTTCGAGATGCTCATGATAATGTTTATATCTCAAATAATATTCTTTCTTTTTTAAGTCTAATATTTTCAAAAAAAATTAATTTAGTATATTTTTGGTGGTTTCATTCATCTTGTTTGATTGTTTTACTATCAAAGCTTTTCAGGAAAAAAATCATTGGAACTGGTGCCGTGCACATGTTCGATGAAAGTGGCGCACTGGATTTCTATAAAAAATCTTTTCTATTCAGGCTTGCAAACAGAATAACTTGGAAATTTGCTGATAAAAATTTATTTATTTCAGAAAGTCAGTTAAGACAAATCACTTCTCATGAAAAAGTAAATAATCCTTATGTTCTTAAATCGTCGTCAATTCATGACGCGAATGAGCTTTTTAAGATCTCTAAAAATAAAACACCTAATGTTAAAATCAATATGTTGATTATATGTTGGTTGACAAAAGATCAAATTATTAGAAAGTCCATTCCAATAATTTTAAAAGCAATTTCTAAGTTATCTACAGATGAGAAAGACATTATAAAACTTACTATTGCCGGAGGGAGTGGCGATGGGATTAAATTTCTTAAAAAGCAAATAAAAGAATTAAATATAACGGACTTTATCAATATTGAAATTGATATTACAAACTCTAGAAAGCAACAACTATATATTGAATCTGACTTGTATATCCAGCCTAGTTATTATGAGGGGTTTGGAAATGCCGTTCTTGAGGCCATGACATATGGTACGCCTTGTCTTGTTTCTTCATATACTGCTCAGCCTGAAGTTGTTCGAAGTAGCGGCTACATCATAAATAATATAACTACCGAAGAAGTATTTAATGCTATCAAATCACATATATCTAAATCAGATTTTGAAAGAAAAGAATTGATTTCCAATGTAAGAGATACAGTAATTAACCACCATGGTTATGATAAAAGACTTAAAGAATATTTAAGTTTATTTAAACAGGAAGATAGTTAATAGATGTGTGGAATAGTTGGGATAAGTGGAAAGTTCTCTAAAGATTCATTTTTATCAGCCGTTCAAGAAATTAAACACAGAGGTCCTGATGACGACGGAACATACTTTAGTAATTTAAACAACATTGCACTTGGTCACACAAGACTTTCTATAATTGATTTAAGTCAATTAGGGCATCAACCAATGTTTTCTGATGATAAATCTGTTTGTTTAATTTTTAACGGTGAAATTTATAACTATAAATATTTAAGAAAAGGCTTGGAGCAGAAGGGGCATACCTTTAAAAGCAACTCTGATACTGAGGTTGTTTTAAAGATGATTATAGAAAATGGTATTGAATGCCTTAGAGATTTTAATGGAATCTTTTCTTTAGCATATTACGATAATGATAAAGATGATTTGTTTATTGCTAGAGATCGACTGGGCATAAAACCTCTTTATTATTATTCAGACACAGATTCATTTTATTTTTCAAGTGAAATTAAAGCGATACACAAATTAACAAAAGAAAAATTTAAAATCGATATCGATTCTATAAAGAGATATTTAACTTTTTTATGGTGTCCGGGTGAGGGAACACCAGCATTGCATCTAAAAAAAGTTCTTCCAGGAGAATATATACATATTAAAAATTCAAAAATAGTTTTTAAAAAGGCGTGGTATAAGCTTCCTCAAATCTCACAATCAAGAAAGTTCAATGATAAAAAAGAAGCAATCAAAAAGATTCAAAATGTCTTGCTTGCATCAGTTGAAAGACAAATGATGTCTGATGTTCCTGTCGGTGCTTTTTTGTCTGGTGGCTTAGATTCTAGTTCTATCGTAGCTTTAGCAAGTCAAATATCACCTCAAATAAAGTGTTATACAATTGATGCACTTGGAGGAACTGATGATTTTGCAGAAGATTTGCCCTATGCCATCAAAGTAGCAGATTATTTAAATGTCGATCTAGAAGTGGTTAAAGTTGATCATAAAGATTTAGCAAACGATTTAGAAAAAATGATATGGCATTTAGAAGAACCGCTTGCAGATCCTGCCCCATTGAATGTTTTATACATTTCAAGATTAGCAAGAAAGAGGGGCATTAAAGTTCTTTTATCTGGCTCTGGTGGAGACGATTTATTCACGGGTTATAGAAGACATCTTGCAATAAGATATGAGAGATTTTGGTCTTGGCTTCCCATTAAATATAGAAATCAATTAGAAAAATACTCAAGTAAATTAGATCAAAATAAATCTTATGGAAGGAGGCTATCTAGATTATTTAATCAAGCAGGATCGGATGGTAATGACAGATTAGTTTCCTATTTTCAATGGCTAAAAAGAGATGATCTTATAGAACTATTCTCAGAAAAGATTAAAAAGAATTTATCAATATCTGACATCTCAAAACCAATGATAGATTTTCTAGATTCTTCCTTCTATGAAAATAATATAGATAAAATGCTTGGTCTTGAGCAAAGATTTTTTTTATCTGATCATAACTTGATTTATACTGACAAAATGTCGATGGCTGAAGGTGTGGAGGTGCGAGTGCCATTTTTAGATAATGAACTTGTAGAATTAGCAGCACAAATACCTGATACATTTAAGCAGAAAGGCAGAGAAGGAAAATGGATATTAAAGAAAGCAATGGAGGATTTTCTTCCAAAAGAAATTATCTATAGACCTAAAACTGGTTTTGGGGCACCACTAAGGCAATGGATAAAAAATGACTTAAAAGAAATGATAAATAATCTTTTATCCGAAGAAAGTATTAATAATAGAGGTATATTTAATTATCAAAGTGTTTTACAACTTATTAAAGAAAATAATGATGGAAAAAAAGATGTTTCATATACAATATTTTCTTTATTGTGTATTGAAATATGGTGTAGAAAGTTTATAGACAATAAAAGTTAAAAATCAATTAGATATTTTACTATGAAACAAATAATACAAGATTTAAAAAGTGGTGATACTTCAATCATAGATTCACCACCACCAAAAATAACTAAAGGTAATCTGCTTATACAAACATGCTACTCATTGATTTCTCCTGGTACGGAAAAAATGCTTGTAGATTTTGGAAAAGCAAATATATTTAATAAAGCTAAACAACAACCAGAAAAAGTCAAACAAGTATTAAATAAAGTTAAGACTGATGGAATTTCATCAACCATTCAGGCAGTTCAAAATAAGCTAAATCAACCTATCACATTGGGATATTGTAATGTTGGTAAAGTAATTGAAGTTGGTCAAGGTGTTGAAGGATTTTCTATTGGTGACAGAGTTGTTAGCAATGGAAATCATGCAGAAATTGTTTCTGTTCCTAAAAATTTATGTGCAAAGATCCCAGATAATGTTACTGATGAGATAGCTTCTTTTACAGTGTTGTCTGCTATAGGCCTTCAAGGGATTCGCCTTGCACAGCCTTCAATAGGTGAGAAATTTGCTGTGATTGGACTTGGAGCAATCGGTCTTATGGCCGTTCAGATTTTAATAGCTCATGGCTGTAAAGTGCTTGCAGTTGATATCGAAGATGAAAGACTAGAATTAGCAAGTAAATTTGGTGCTAAAACTATTAATACTTCAAAACAACAGGATTTATTAAAAACTGCAGATTATTTTTCAAATGGACAAGGAGTAGATGGAGTCATTATTACAGCATCTGCTAAAAATGATGAAATAGTAAGCAATGCTGCAAAAATTTCTAGAAAAAGAGGCAGGATTATACTTGTTGGTGTAACCGGATTGAATCTAATAAGAGATGACTTTTATGAAAAAGAAATTGCTTTTCAAGTTAGTTGTTCATATGGACCTGGAAGATATGACAATGAATATGAACTTGAAGGTCATGATTATCCAATTGGCTTTGTAAGATGGACTGAACAAAGAAATTTTGAGGCAATTTTAGATCTTATGAGTTCTAAAAAAATTGATCCTAGTAATTTAATAACTGAAAAAATACCTTTTTTAGATTCGGTTAATACATACAAAAAAATATCAGATGGACATCAAGGATTGGGTATGTTGCTTGAATATTCACATGAAAAAAATAATGATATTAGATCAACAATTTCTATTAATAACTCAGTACAAAAAATTTCTAGCAAAGATTCTAGTTTGACTATTGGGTTAATAGGAGCAGGCAATCACTCATCAAGAGCACTTATCCCAGCTTTCAAGAAAGCAGGAGCGAATTTTCACACTATAAATACAACAAGTGGATTATCTGGCACTATTCATGGTAAAAAAAATGGTTTTAAATTTTCTTCAACTGAAATTTTAGAAACTATAAATAATGACGAAATAAATACAATTGTTATTGCAACAAGACACGATTCACATTCAAAAATTGTTTGCCAATCGCTTAAGGCTGGGAAGAACATATTTGTTGAAAAACCTCTAGCCATTTCGCTATATGAACTGGATGAGATTAAGAGAACTTATAAAGAAGTTATTACTAATAATAAAAAAATTATTCCAAAGATTATGGTTGGCTTTAATAGAAGATTTTCTCCGCATATTAAGAAAATGAAATCACTTATAGAAAATATCGATGAACCAAAATCATTTATTATGACTATGAATGCTGGATTTATTCCTCATGATCATTGGGTACATGATCATTTAATTGGTGGAGGTAGAATTATTGGAGAGGCTTGTCATTATATAGATCTAATGAGATTTTTATCTTCCTCAAAGATTAAATCTTTTGATGCTAAATCCATTAGAGCTAACAATCCAAGATTTTCAAAAGATGATATAGCCTCAATAACATTACAGTTTGAAGATGGCTCAATTGGAGTAATTAATTATTTTTCAAATGGATCAGATTCATATTCAAAGGAAAAAATTGAAGTTTTTACTGAAAATAAAGTCTTAAGTCTAAATAATTTTAGAACTTTAAAAGGGTATGGGTGGAAAAATTTTAGGAATTATAGAACTTGGAAACAAAATAAAGGACAAAATGAATGCATTTTTGCTTTCACAGAAAGTATTAAAAATAATTCAACATTAATAGATATTAACGAGATCTTTGAGGTATCAGAAGTATCTATAAAGGTTTCAGATATTCTTAGGAATCAACTTTGAGATTATCGCAGTATTATCAAACAATAAAACATTTAAAACTTATTCAAATCTTTTACCGAATTAAACGAAAGATTTTTAAATCAGATTATAAAATATATCAAAATACAATAGTTAGACGAAAACTCCGTGAAAATTTCATTGATCCAATTAGAAAAAAACCATCACTTCTTAAAGATAGAGAGTTTATTTTTTTAAATAAAATTGGAAATATAAATAAGATTGGATGGAATGCTCATGGAATGGATCAGCTATGGCGATATAATTTACATTACTTTGATGATTTAAATTCTTCTAATGCTGAGGACAGATATTCTTGGCATAAAAAACTTATTAAAGATTGGATTTCTTTTAGCTCATCGAATGAAACAGTTGGAGTTGATTCATATCCAATATCCCTAAGAGTTGTAAATTGGATTAAATGGAATTTAAGATGTAATGAAAATGAGAAGGTAATTGATAATAGTCTTTTTAACCAAGGCCTTCATTTAGAAAAAAATTTAGAATTCCATATTTTAGGAAATCATCTATTTTCAAACGCAAAAGCACTTATTTTTTTAGGATGTTATTTTGATGGAGAAGTCCCAGATAGATGGTTAAAAAAAGGTTTAGAAATCATTTATGCGCAATTAGAGGAACAGATATTACAAGATGGTGCTAATTTTGAGTTATCACCTATGTATCATTCTATATTTATTGAAGATATTCTTGATATTTTGAACATTCTTAAAACTTTTCGTGAAGATGAATTCAAAAAATTAAGTAATTTTGCTGAGGATAAAGTTTATAAAATGATTGATTGGCTCTATCACATGAAATTTTCTAATTCATTATCTTTATTTAATGATACGGCCGATGGTATAGCTGCGAATTTCAATAAAATTTGTCATTATGCATCTGAGCTAGGATTCAAAAATTCAGATAAAATATATCACGAACCATTTTACTTAAAGCATTTAAAAGATTCTGGTTACATAGCAGTATATCTAGATAATATGAAGATTATTTTGGATGTAGCAAATCTTGGGCCAAATCATTTAATGGCTCACTCTCATGCAGATACACTTTCTTTTGAATTAGAATCAAAAAAAGAAAAATTTTTTGTAAATTCAGGCACATCGACATATGAATTATCAGAAAGAAGATTATTCGAACGCTCTACAAAAGCACATAATTGCATACATTTAAATAATAAGAATTCCTCAGATGTTTGGTCATCATTTAGAGTAGGCAAAAGAGCAAAACCGAAAAATCTAAGTATTGAAAAAAATGAAAATTTTTTTAAAGTGAGCTGTTCACATGATGGGTATTCTTCTATTTTTAATAATCTAACTCCAAAAAGAGTTTGGATCTTTGGTAAAAATAAAATATCCATCAGAGACACTTTAAAAGGAAAATACAAAACTGCTGTTTCAAGATTTATTTTAAATAGTTTTGTAAAGATTTCAAAAGAGGATGATACTAATTTTATACTTCGTTCTCCAAATCAAAAATTAAAATTTAAGGTTATAAAAGGCAAAGCTAATATTGTGAATTGGAAGCACTCTCATAAGATGGGAGAATTAATTGAAAATAAATGTATTGAAGTATCTTTCGTCAACGATGAGTGTCATATTGAAATAATTTAATTTTTCAATGATACAATTGCTGTGATAACAATTCAAAATTTTCATGAAAGTAACTATAGTTTCTTCTTTTCCCATGGATGGGAAAGCAACTTCAAATAGGGTAAAAGTTTTTGCTGAGCAACTTTTACTTGATAGCCATGTAAATAGCGTAACCATTGTTTATCCATCATCAGATGATCGTAATTTCATAGCCGAATATCATAATTTGAAGCTTATTGATATTAACTTAAATAAAATTAATAAAAAGAATTATTTTATTAGGGCATATCACGAACTCAGCCATGCATTTGAACTATTCAATAACGCTAAAAAAACCAATCCTGATGTAATATTAGTTACAGTACCATCTGTACTTCTTTTGATGCCAATAATATTAAGTAAAAAATCATATTTTATTGCATTAGACATTCGCGATACAGTTTGGAATTATTTTTCTGGAAATATCTTTAATATGTTTATCAGCAAAATTCTTTCAGTAATTTTTAAACATGCAATAAAAAAATCTAATATTATTTCAGTTACCAACAGTAAAGAAAAAGAACAAGTTGAAAAACTTTCTGGTGTAGAACCAATTATTATAAGTAATGGAATATCTCTTGAAACATTTAATTCTTTAAAAAAAATAGAGTTAAAAAAGCAATTGAATAAAGTAAATCTTACTTATATTGGCAATGTTGGTATTGCTCAAGAGTTAGAATGTTTAATTGAACTTGCTGATGATTACAGAGACAGTATTGTGGTCAATATAATAGGAGACGGGGCTCGGTTAAAATATTTAAATAGCTTATCAAGAAAAAGAAATTTAAGAAATATTAATTTTATTGGAAAGATCTCACCTTTGCTTATAAGTGATCATATAGAAAAAAGTGACATTTTATTTGCACAGATAGGTAAAAAATTTTCTTCAGCTGTGCCAACAAAGATATTTGAATATTTAGCTTCTAGCAGAAAGGCGCTACTTGGACTTCCCGATGGCCAAGCTAAAGAAATCTTTAAAGATTTTTATGGTGTAAAAATTTTTCCTGTTGGTGATTATAATGAGTTAAAAAGAAATTATGAAATAATAAAAGATTTAACATTTGTTTCAGAGATGGCCAAGAAAAATAAAAGCATTCTTATAAATAAATTTATAAGAGAGGATAGTGTAAAAAATTACCTACATTTGCTAAAAGATTCATTTAATCATCACCTCTAAAAATAGTTTATTCCATATTTGATGATATATAATTACACCTTATTAGTATCTCTTTTAGGAGTATGTTTTGCCATTAAAAGTATATATTGTTTTTGGAACAAGACCTGAGGCAATAAAAATGGCGCCTGTTTGTCATGAACTTTTGAGAGATTCAAAAAATTTTGACGTTACTATTTGTGTGACTGCACAACACAGAGAGATGTTAGATCAAGTGTTGGATATTTTTGGAATAATTCCAGATATTGATTTAAATCTAATGAAATCAGGCCAAGATTTATCAGAGATAACGACTTCAATTCTTTCAGAAATGAGGAAGTTATTTAAAAAGAACAAACCAGATTTAGTTTTAGTTCATGGTGATACAACAACATCTTTTGCAACAGCTCTTGCAGCATTTTACGAAAAAATAGAAATTGGTCATGTTGAGGCTGGATTAAGGACCTATGATATTCATGCACCATATCCGGAAGAGTTTAATCGACAAATTATTAGCAAGATAGCAAATTACCATTTTGCTCCAACAAAAACTAGTCAAGATAATCTTGTCAAAGAAGGCGTAAGCAAAAAAAATATTTTTGTTACTGGCAATACAGTTATAGATTCATTATTTTGGATAACTAAAAAAAGTAAAAACTATATTAAATCTATTGAAGCTGATATCTCTAAAAAACTTAATTTTGATTTATTAAAGAGTAAATATATTCTTATAACCGGCCATAGAAGAGAAAATTTTGGAGATGGTTTTATAAATATT
The DNA here is from genome assembly GCA_902541175.1 of uncultured SAR86 cluster bacterium. GTDB lineage: Bacteria > Pseudomonadota > Gammaproteobacteria > Magnimaribacterales > D2472 > SAR86A. The sequence continues at coordinate 13,951 of CACBPP010000005.1, read as the reverse complement.
TGCAAATCATTAACAAATCTTGCTAATAATTTCTCAGAAATAAATTTTGTATATCCTGTGCACTTAAATCCAAATGTTCAAGATCCTGTTAAAAAATATCTTTCTAACGTAAGAAATATTTTTCTAATTGACCCTTTAGAGTATGAACATTTTGTTCATCTTCTTCAAAACTCTTACATTGTTTTAACAGATTCAGGAGGAATACAGGAAGAAGCTCCAAGTTTTGGAAAACCAGTTTTAGTTATGCGAGAAGTTACAGAGCGGCCCGAAGCAGTTAAAGCTGGAACAGTAAAACTAGTTGGCTCAAACCAATCAAATATTGAAAAATCTATTTCTAAGCTCATTTTAGATGAAAATGAATATAAAAAGATGTCTTTAGCACATAACCCATATGGCGATGGAAAATCTTCATCAAAGATCGCTAATGTGTTGAAAAAAAAACTTGTTAGTACCCATGTCTAAATATAAAGAAAAAATATGTGTTTTAGGTTTGGGTTATATAGGCCTGCCGACTGCTGCAATTTTGTCAAACAGAGGCTTTACGGTTCACGGAGTAGATGTGAATCAAGAAATTGTTGAAACAATTAACAAAGGAGATATTCATATTATTGAGCCTGGTTTAAATAAATTAGTAAAATCCTCAATTGAAAAAGGTAAACTTATTGCATCAACTGTTCCAAAAAAGTCAGATATATATTTGATATGTGTTCCAACTCCTTTTAAATCAGATACACAAATCCCCACACCAAATATAGATTATGTTTTAGAAGCTGCAAAATCTATTTCATCACTGCTAGAGCCTGGCAACATTGTTATTATTGAATCTACTTCTCCTGTAGGAACTACAGAGGAAATAGCAAGAACATTTAGAGAGCAAAATATAAATACCGATGATATATCCATCGCATATTGTCCAGAGAGAGTTCTACCTGGAAAGATAATCAATGAATTGATTGAAAACGATAGAATAGTTGGGGGTATTAATGATAAATCATCAATAAATGCTGCAAATTTTTATAAAAAATTTATTGAAGGAGATGTAATTAAAACTTCTTCAAAAACTGCAGAAATGTGCAAATTATCTGAAAATAGTTTTAGAGACTTGAACATTGCTTTTGCGAATGAATTATCAATATTATGTGATAGACATGATATAGACGTTTGGGAGCTTATAGAATTAGCAAATCACCACCCTAGAGTGGAAATTCTCCAACCGGGTGCTGGAGTGGGAGGTCACTGTATTGCAGTAGATCCATGGTTTATAGTTTCGAATGATCCTGAAAATGCAAAAATTATTAAAACTGCTAGAGAAATAAATAATTACAAACCTCAATGGATTGTAAACAAAACACTCAAAGAAGTTGAATATATTAGAATTAATAAAAAAATTGAGCCTAAAGTAGCATGCTTAGGTCTTTCATTTAAGCCAGATATTGACGATTTACGAGAATCTCCTGCAATAGATATTGTTAGAAGTTTATACCAAAAAGGCCTAGATGTGGCTTGCGTTGAACCAAATATCAATTCTCATGATGAATTTAATCTAACTTCACTTGAAGATATAATGCAATACGACTTAATATTAATTTTGGTTAAACATAAAGAGTTTGACAATGTTGAAGTTTTCAAAAACTTAAAGAGATCTCCAAAAATACTAAATTTTTGTGGAGCAAAAATATGATGAATAAAAAACTTATTTTAGTTGAATTGAATGAAATAAATTTTGATATTGTAAAAAAATATGTAGAGAGTGGGATAAAATTACCAGGTTTTGAAAAAGTCATTAACGATGGATTTAAAGAAACTTCTTCTGAGTCAGAATATGATAAGCTCGAACCATGGATTCAGTGGCCTTCTGTTCACACCGGAAAAAGATTTGAAGAACATAAAGTTTTTAGACTTGGAGATTTTATAAACTCTAGCGATGATCAATTTTTTGAGATTTTAGAAAAAAATGGATATAAAGTTGGTGCTATTAGTCCAATGAATGCAAGTAATAAATTATCTAACCCAGCTTATTTTATACCTGATCCATGGACGCAAACACCCAGTGATAAAAGCTTTATTAGTAGAGCGCTGTCATCAGCTATTTCTCAAGCAGTAAATGATAATTCTAAATCAAAGTTAACTTTAACAACAATAATCAAATTATTGATTTCTATAGTTAGCTTAATAAAGCCGAGTAGAATAATTACTCTTTTTATGTATGCCATTTCCTCAATTAAACAATCTTGGAAAAAAGCTTTATTTTTAGATCTACTACTTTATGAATTCCATAAAACATTGATGAAAAGAAAAAAACCTGATTTCGCTGTTATTTTTCTCAATGCTGGAGCACATATTCAACATCATTATTTCTATAATTCACCCTTTGTTACTAATAAAAATTTAAAAAATCCAAACTGGTACCTTAAACCGGATCAAGATCCGTTTCTTGACATGCTTTATGCTTATGATCACATTCTTCAGGATATTTTTTTTAATAATGACAAGAATACCGAAGTCATAATAGCAACAGGTCTGTCACAAAAACCCTTCAATGAACTTAAGTTCTATTATCGACTAAGTGATCACAAAACTTTTCTTAATGAACTTAAAATACCCTTTAAAGAAGTTTTTCCAAGAATGACAAGAGATTTTTTAATCACATTTGATTCAGATAAAGATGCTAAATTTTCTCAAGAAATCTTAGAAAATATTTATTTAGATGATGGAATTCAATTATTTGGAGAAATAGACAATAGGGGTAAAGATCTATTTGTTGTTTTGACATATCCAAATGAAATCAAACCGGAAACAAAAATTAATATTCTTGATAAGAAAATATGCCTTAATGATTTAGTAACTTTTGTTGCTATTAAAAACGGGGAACATCAAAGCAAAGGCTATGCTTATTTTTCCAAGGACATTTCTAAATTTTCCTTAGATGATGGCGATCATGTATCAAGTATCTTTAGATCAGTTACTGATTATTTTGGTATACAAAATTAATTATTTTGTATTTTCACAATCTATATTTAGATAAAAATTATTGTATAATGCATTCATGATATTTAAATCTCAACTAATTTCTTAGCAATTCCATTGCTTTATAATATCTAGGAAAGTCTCATAGCAACATCAAAAAAAAATTTTAATCCTATAAATGAACAGATAACAGCATCTGAGGTTTTGTTAATCAATGCTGATGGAAGTAAAGAAGGTGTAATTGTTATTGATGATGCTCTTGAAATTGCTAAGAAAAATTCACTTGATCTCGTCCAAGTTTCACCTCACGGATCAAACCCTGTTATTTGCAAGCTCTTAGATTATGGTAAGTATCTTTTTGATAAAAAGAAAAATCTAACATCTTCAAAATCAAAAGCACGAAAGACAAGCATTAAAGAGATAAAGTTTAGACCATCAACTGATATAGGCGACTATAATATAAAATTAAAAAAGATAAAAAGCTTTATTCTTGAAGGAGATAAGACTAAAATAAGCGTCCGGTTTAGAGGAAGAGAGATACTTAATAGCAATATCGGTCTTAATTTATTGGATAAAATTAAAGATGAATTAGATGATATAGCTCAGGTTGAACATGAGCCATCTTTAGAAGGAAGGCAACTGCTTATGGTTCTATCACCTCTTAAAAGGAAGTAATATTATGGGTTATAAATTAAAGACACATTCTGGAGCCGCTAAACGTTTTAAAAAGACTGGTAGTTCTATTAAAAGAAGAAGCGCGAATAGAAACCATATCCTTACAAAACAATCTACAAAAAGAAAAAGACATAATAGAGGCCTAGATGTAATGGCTGGCCCAAGTCTAAAGATAGCTGCAAAATTAATAAATTAAAAGATTATGCCAAGAGTTACAAAATCAGTTACAGCAAAAGCAAAACATAAAAAAGTTCTTAATGCTACAAAAGGACATTATGGAGCTAGAAGTAGGCTATATAAAACTGCTAAGCAATCAAACATTAAGTCGCTCCAGTATGCTTTTAGAGACAGAAAAAATAAAAAACGTTCATTCAGATCTTTATGGATTTCAAGAATTAACGCAGGCTCAAGAAACCTAGATGTAACCTATTCAAATCTTCTTAATGCTATGAATAAAAAGAATATATTGCTTAATAGAAAGATATTATCTGATTTGGCTATAAATGATTCTCCAGCTTTCGAAAAAATTGTAAGAACAGCAATTAGCTAAAAACACTTTTCTCGTGTCAGATAAAAAAGACATTAATGAACCAAACATAATAAAAGTTGAAGGTTCTAGACATCCAATAAACTTAACAAAAGATAGAATTATAAATTTTTTACAATCTGTTGGGTTTGAAGCTATAGATGGACCAGAAATAGAATCGGAAGAATATAACTTTGATATGTTAAATATTAAAGAGTCGCATCCAGCAAGACAAATGCATGACACTTTTTATGTTGAGGGCAGATCTCGAGTTTTAAGAACACATACATCACCAGTCCAGATTAGAGGTATGTTAGAGAGAACTCCGCCTTTGGCTTTAATTTCGGGAGGAAAAGTTTACAGAAAAGATGATGATGCTACTCATCTTCCAATGTTTCATCAAATCGAAGGAATATGTATTGATAAAGATATAAGTTTTGCTAATTTAAAGAGTTTAATATTTAAAATTGTCCATGAACTGTTTGGAGAAGACAATCAGATCAGATTTAGGCCATCATATTTTCCTTTTACTGAGCCCTCTGCTGAAGTAGATATCCTATCAAAAGAAGGCAAGTGGTTAGAGATTCTTGGATGTGGAATTGTGAACCCTATAGTTCTTAAGAATTGTAAAATAGATCATGAGCTTTATAGCGGTTTAGCTTTTGGTCTTGGTATCGAAAGAATAGCTATGCTTCTATATGAAGTGAATGACATTAGAGAGTTCTACAAATCAAATTTAGATTTCTTAAACCAATTTAAATGAAAATTTTTTATAAAGATCTTTCTTCCAGGATAGTTGGTAAACCCTCAATTGAAGATATATCAAAAAGATTATTCCAATTAGGACACGAGCACGAAGTGCATGATGGTATCTTTGATATTGAATTTACTCCAAATAGGGGAGACTGCTTATCTGTCAACGGTCTTCTAAGAGACTTATCTGTTTTTTTTGATTTGAATGAGGATAAACAACTATATCAGGAACAACTAAATAAATTAGAAATAGACTTTGAGAATAAATTTGTAACTGGTTGTAAAAAAATATCATTTTTGAAAGTTGATATTGAAGAAGAATTATCTCAATATTCTGGCGAGCTCAAAGACTACTTTGAAAATCTAGAATTAAATAAAAATAATTTCTTCACTGATATTTCGAACTACGTAGCATATGAAACTGGCCAACCTACACATTGTTATGACTTTAATAAGATTGGAAAGAAGATTATATTTGAAGAAATTGATACAAAATATGATTTTAATACACTTCTTGGTAAAAAAATTAGCTTAAATGGAAGAAATTCTGTTTTTAAAAGCAATGAAAATATAATCAATTTAGCTGGAATTGTTGGAGATATGTCTTCATCTTGTTCCGATAAAACAAGATCAGTTTTAATTGAATGTGCATATTTTGATCCTGAAATTATTTCTGGAAAAGCAGTAAGATATGATATTAGTTCTGAGGCTGCTTATAAATTTGAGAGAGGAGTTGATCATAACTGTCATGAAAATGTTTTAAGAAGATTCCTTCATATAATAGAAAAACACTCCACTATTAAAAATATTCAATTTTTCACTAAAAAATATGATGAATTACCAATTAAGTCTATTAAGATTGATGTCAATAAAATTAATAGCATATTGGGAACAAAACTAACCTATGATTTTTGTATAGAGAAACTTACTAATCTAGGGTTTTATTTAGATGGAAGTGAGTTATGTATTCCTTCATATCGTAATGATATTTCAAATAGCAACGATCTAGCTGAGGAGATTGCTAGGATAATTGGATATGACAACATTAAACCAAAAAGATTCAAAATAGATAGTATAAAATCAGGTAACATCGACGAAATAGATTCAAAAATAAAAAGTTTACTAATTGATAATGGTTTTTATGAAGTTATAAATAATCCTTTTGTAAATAACAATGAAGGAAATGATTTGATAAAAATTGATAATCCTTTGGATGTAAATAGGAATTATCTTAGAGGAAGGCTAAAAGAATCTTTGCTTAATAATCTTCTATATAACGAAAGAAGACAAAAAGATTCCATCAAGTTATTTGAGATATCTGATATTTATAGCTTTGACAAAATCACTGAGGATTTTCACTTTAAAAGAAAAATTGGGATTATAGCCAGTGGAAGAGTTGACAAGAATTATAAAGACTTTTCACGAAAAATAGACGAGAAGTATTTTGCAGGTGTTTTACAGAAAATATCAAAAGACATTAATTTTAAATTTGAACTGATATCAAGGGAAAGCCTGGATACAAAAATTAAAAATAAAATAGTCTATCTTGAGCTAAATATAGATGAGATCCCAAAATCTATTCTTGATTATAGTTCTGCTATAACAAAATCAAGACCAAATATAATATATGAACCTATTTCTGAATTTCCTTCTTCAACCAAAGACATATCATTTTCAGTTTTAAATTTCTCAAACCTAAAAGAGCTTGAATATAAGGTTCTAAATTATGAGCACATAAACTTAAAAGAAAGTTTTGTCTTCGATTTCTATAAGAATAATGACAAAAAAGAAATTAAGATTGGATTTAGATTTATTTTTCAATCATCAATGAAAACAATGACTGATAATGATGTTAATAAAATTCTTGATGATATAATCAAAACAGCATTATCTGTAAGCGACGTTGCAGTCCCGGGTTTAGACTATTAAATGACTAATAAAAAATATATAAGTAAGGAGATTAGCTCTTCAACAAAATTATCTATCGATGTTAGTAAAAAAATTCTTGAGAGTTTTTTAGACATTATAAAAAATAATGCAAAATCAAAAAAAATAAAATTAAGTCATTTTGGTTCATTTGATTTTAAAAACACTCCCAAAAGAATTGGAAGAAACCCAAAAACCAAAGAATCATATATAATACCTAGTATGAATAAGCTCAGTTTTAAGGCATCAAACAAAATCAAAAAATTGCTAAACTAACTATGAAAAAGCTACTTATAACCTTAATTTCTTTCAATTCTTTATTTCTTGTATCTCAAGAAATAGATGATCTATTCTTGGAAAGTCTTCCTGAAGATGTTCGTGAAGATGTCCTAGATAAAGTAGAAGCAAAAGAAAAAAGTGAAGAACCTATTTATAGAAGAGCATCAGTTGAATTAGATAAAGATATGGATCAAACCGAAGATGATAGCGAAATAGCCAAAGACTACGATTATGATGACAAGGTATTTGGTAAAAAATTCTTTGACACAATTCAATCTTCTTTTATGCCTGTAAACGAGCCAAATTTAGATGATTCATATATTTTAGATTATGGTGATGTCCTTGAAATACAACTATTTGGACAAGAAGAATTTACTGATAAATTTTCAATTAGTAGAGATGGCTCAATCAATATAACTGGCTTAGGTAAGATCAATGTTGGTGGTTTAAAACTTAATGACGCAAATAATCTCATTCAGGCAAGAGTTAATAGTTCATATATTGGAACTCAAGCCTATGTAACATTGAGCAATGTTAGAGATATTCAAGTTTTAGTCACCGGAAATGCATTTAATCCTGGTGTATATACCCTTAGCGGTAATTCAAATATGTTGCATGCTATCACAATGGCAGGAGGCATTGACGACAATGGAAGTTATAGAGAAATAAAACTTATTAGAGATAATAAGGTTGTTGAAAGTTTAGACATATATGAGTTAATAATTTTAGGTAGGAACAATGTAAGTACTAGGTTGAGAACTGGTGATAGTATTCTTGTTAGTCCTGCTATGAATATAGTTAATGTTTTGTCAGGTGTTAATAGGCCTTTTTTATACGAAATGAAAGATGACGAAACCCTACAAGATTTGGTTAAATTTGCTAATGGAATTTCGAGTGATGCTGATCTAGATTTTATTCAATTACAGAGGCTCAATAAAAATAATATCGAGATTCTCTCATTGAATTATGAAGAACTTAAGAATTATAAAATAAGAAATAATGATTCTTTGATTATCAGAGAATATAAATATGGAACAGTAAATATCAGTGGCGCAGTTAAAATTCCTGGAAAATATAAAATTGTTGATGGTGACACTTTAAAAGATGTTCTTGAGAGAGCTGGTGGTTATGAAGAGTATGCATATCCATTTGGTGGATTTTTAAATAATGCAAGAAGTATTGAAATAAATAAAATAGCCACGGAAAGACTATACGATAATTATATTAAAAATTTAATAGATAATGCTGGTCTTTCGGGTCTATCAGGAACTGATAAAAACTTACAATTTATTCTAAGAGAGCTTCGTAAAGTTGAAGATGTTGGAAGAGTAATTGCTGAGTTTGATTTAGATGTCCTTAATGCAAAACCTGAATTGGATACAGTTCTTGAAGACGGCGATGAGATAATAATTCCATTATTAACACAACAGGTATACATTTATGGTGAAGTAAATAACCAAGGTGCGGTTAAATATGAGCCCAATGAAGGACTGGCACATTATATTGAAGGCTCAGGAGGAGTGTTAACCTCAGCAGATACTAATATTATATTTGTTGTTCATCCTAACGGAAAAACAGAAAGTCTTTCATTAAGAAATAATAGACTAGCTTTTGCATCAAATATGCGTAATGAAATAAAAATTTATCCTGGTTCAATAATTTATGTCCCTCGGTCTGCTACGCTAGCTAATCCAGTTCAGACGGCAGCAATTTGGGCGCCAATAGTAAGCAGCTTGGCTTTAAGCATTGCGTCTGTAGCAAGTATCAATAACTAAAATGAGATTTTTTTTTTATTTTTTTTTACATCCACTATATATAGCTCGAATTATAAAGATATAGACTTTTCAAGTCTTTCATATAATTCATTTGGGCAAGTTGGATTAATTCAAACTCCAACTGCAAACATTCTTGATGAAAGTTCAGTCTACCTTACAACAAATTTAAATGATATTTGGAAGTTTGGCACTATGACTGCAAGTCCTTTTAATTGGTTAGAAGCAAGCTATTTTTATTATCGACCAAGAGACTTAATTTGGGAGGGAACTGATAGAAGAGGAGATTACTTAGATAAAGGTTTCAATGTAAAAGCTTTGTACAGACCTAAAAATAGAAACTTTCCAAATATTGCCATTGGTATGGATGATTTTGCAGGTACTGGATACTTTACCAAAGAGTACATAGTAGCTAGTCAAAATTTCAAAAATTATAGATATTCTCTTGGTATGGGATGGGGTAAATTTTCAGGCGAAAATAGTTTTGAGAATCCCCTGAATTATATTTCAGAAAGATTGAACACTAGACCTGTATTTTCTGATAATTATCAACTAGGTGGCGCTCCATCATATGATCAATGGTTTAGAGGTGAAGTAGGTCTATTTGGAGGAATAGAATGGATAATTCCTAAAACAAAAGGTCTAGTATTTAAGATGGAATACGATCCATTTGATTATTTTGATTTTTCAGGTGGAGGAAGGACTGACGCAATATATGATATTAGAAAAAAAGAATCTTCCTTAAATTTTGGATTTTCATATAGAGTTAATAAAAACTTAACTCTTCAAAGTTCATTTATAAAAGGTAATACATTTAGCTTTGGTTTTTCATTTGGCGGATCTTTTAATGGTGAAGGGGTTAAAAAAAATAAATTTAATCCAAAGATCTCAAATACTGCTAAAAATACAGATTTGCCTTGGGAAGAGCGAAGCATCAAAGATAAAAAAACTTTCTACGTTGATCTTTTAAGAAATTTAAATTCAAATAAATTATGGCTTCAGACAGCTCATTTAGAAGAATCTGCTATTGATGTGGTTATTATGGCTGAAGGTCATATGAATCATATAAGATCATCATCTTATGCTGCATCTATAATCAAAGATATTGCTGACAATCACAAAATTAAAGCCCATACCATAAACGTATCTCATATGAATGAAGGCGTTGAGTTAAATAAAGTTACATATCTAGCCAATAAAGTAAATAGTGATAATCAAATAATAGAGATTTTAAAAGAATATACTGAACTTTCATCTGGTGATAAAGAAAAATCACTTGAACATGAATTTAGACCAAACCTTCCGTTGCCAATGGTTTTTACCTCTAGAAGTCCAGTTTTCCTGACACATATTGGTGCACCTGAAAGATTCTTTTCAAGAGGTCTTGCTGTGAAACAAACAAATCAAGTTTTATTCAGAAGAAATCTTATTTTAACCTCAGAGATTGGGCTTAAAATATCAAATAATTTTAGAGATTCTATTTCTGGTCCTCAATCAGACCTTCCTCATGTGAGGTCAGATATTGTTCAATATCTCAAAGGTGCTGACCAACATATCGCCAAATTACATATTGACTATCTTTGGTCACCTAAAAAGGAACTGTATGCTCATATAACTGCAGGAATTTTTGAAGCAATGTATGGAGGCGTCGGTGTGGAAATATTATATAAACCTTTTGATAAAAGATACCATCTTGCATTTAATCTTTTTGAAGTAAGAAAAAGAGCTTTTGATCAAAAATTTGATTTTCTTGATTATCAAGTTTCAACTGGACATTTAAGCTTTAATTATGAATTATGGAACGGCATTTCGGCTGATATAAGTTGCGGTCGTTATTTAGCAAAAGATGATGGTTGCACACTTGATTTATCAAGAGAAACTCCTTCTGGCTTTACTTCTGGTGTTTGGGTTACTTTGACTGATGTACCTTTTGAGTTATTTGGTGAGGGTAGTTTTGATAAAGGATTTTATTGGAGGATTCCTTTTGACTTACTTTCTGGAGGAAAATATTCAGGTAGAAGAATAGATTATAGATTAAGGCCATTAACAAGAGATGGAGGCCAGAAGCTACGCTTTGGAAAAAGCTTAACAGGTTCAATGTTCAACACAAATCAACTCGAGTTTAGTAATGATTGGGATGGTCATTTATTTTTAGAATAAAAAAATAGCGGCAAAGCCGCTATTTTTTTTATCATATATTTAATTAAGAGGCATTTTCACCAGTGTTCTCACCAGTGTTCTCACCTGTATTCTCACCTGTGTTCTCACCAGTACTCGCACCAGTACTTTCACCAGTACTTTCACCTGTGCTCTCACCTGTGCTCTCGCCTGTGCTCTCGCCTGTGCTCTCACCTGTGCTCTCACCTGTGCTTTCACCAGTACTTTCACCAGTACTTTCACCAGTACTTTCACCAGTACTTTCACCTGTACTAGGTCCTGTACTAGGTGCAGGCGCAGGAGTTGGTGCCGGAGTTGGTGCCGGAGTTGGTGCCGGAGTTGGCGCTGGAGTCGGAGCCGGTGTAGGCGCTGGAGTCGGAGCCGGTGTAGGCGCTGGAGCTGGCGCAGAACCACCATCTCCATCATCTGAAGCAATAAGTGCAGCAGCTGCAGCAACAGCAGCAGCTATAGCACCAGGACTTAATTGCTTCTGATCAGCTGATTGTTCCTCAGCTTCATCCGAACCTGATTCTTGAGCAATAATATCATTTGCAAAAAAACCATAGAAGAACGCAAATACTGTTCCCCACAATACTTTAAACTTTGATTTAATAAACTTAGCCATAATTTACTCCTCTAAGTAGGCTTAAACTTTTAGACAATAATACAATTAATTGTCATGGATTGCCAATTATATACGTGTTTTTTTATCATATGTACATTTTTTTGATATTTTATGTACTTTTTTCACTCATATTAATAAAATGCTAAACATATATTAATGGTCGGGATGGCCGGATTTGAACCGACGACCACTACACCCCCAGTGTAGTGCGCTACCAGGCTGCGCTACATCCCGAGTTTGTATATAATATATAACCTAGAATTTTATTTAAACATTTAACATTTGCTAAATTGAGAAGTACACGCATATTGTCGCTTTTATTATTTCTTGCATTGGCCAATGCTCAAGAATCAAAAATTATTACCTCGTCTGGTATAACAGAGGGTAGTACATATAACAAAGTGACAATTTGGAGTGATATTCCATATGCACAACCTCCAATTGGTGATTTAAGATGGAAAGCCCCAAGGAAACTAAAAAATTATTCAAATATCATTCTGCCTAAAGATGATAATTTTTGTATTCAAAGAACATCGAATCTTGGTGGATCCTCCCAATTTTCTAATGATTTAATATCAGGAACTGAAGATTGTTTGTATCTAGATATATATGCTCCTAAAAAGAAATCTAAAGATTTACTTCCAGTTATGTTTTGGATTCATGGAGGCGGGAATACATCCGGTTTAAAAGACTTATATGATTTTACAAAGTTTGTTAAAAAGCATAATGTGATTGTAGTTACCATAAATTACAGACTGGGACCGCTGGGATGGTTTACTCATCCATCAATTCAAGGTTTACAAAGCAGTATAGATAAAACATCTAATTTTGGAACATTAGATATTATTTCAGCCCTTGAATGGGTAAATGAAAATATTAATTTATTTGGAGGTAACTCAGAAAATATAACAATCTTTGGTGAGTCTGCTGGTGGTCATAATGTTTTATCATTACTTGTATCAAACAAAGCAAAAGGATTATTTCATAAAGCAATCTCAATGTCTGGATACACTGAATCAATTTCACTTGATCACGCTTATAGACAAAAACAACAATCCCCAACATCAAATTATTCAACTTGGGAAGTTGTAAATAAAATTATAAATGACCAATCAGACAACAATTTACAAGATCAATATACGTTGGAGGAACTAAGGAATATTTTATATAGTCTTTCAGGAAAGGAGTTCTATCAATACTATGCTGAAAGAGAGAACTTTGAAGAATTACCATTGCTTACTAATGATGGAATTGTGATACCAAAGATTGGCTTACAAGAATCGTTATCAAAAGAGGAGCACTTAAATATTGTGCCAACGATTGCTGGCTCAACTAGAGATGAAGTTAAAATATGGTTAGCATTTTCAAAATATTTTGTAACTGTTGATTACTCTGTATCAGGTTCTATATTCGGCCTTCCAAAGGTAGTTTTAAATGATGAAGATGCTTTTGAGGCATTTAATTATTACAGGAGCAATGCTTGGAAGATAAGAGGCGTTAATGAACCACTAAATTCCTTGGCAAAAGCTGGTAACTCAGAACTATACTCATATAGGATTGACTGGGATGACAGAAGAAAGTTTTTAATAGCAGACTTTAAGAAACTTTTTGGAGCTGGTCATGCACTAGAAATACCTTTGTTAACAGGAAGCACCAAGTTAGTTGGAGGTCCGCCTGTATCTAATTTTATGTATCCTAAGGGTATTTCACGTTTTTACACATCAAGAAATATTATGAAATTTTGGAGCAATTTTGCCAAATATGGAGAACCCGGATATTCATCAAATAATGTGAAGTGGGAAACTTATAGTTTTAATGAAAATAATGAATCAAGATATATGGTGATTGACAAGAAAAAGAATCTTAAAATGTCATCAGATAATTTAACTCTTTTAAATTTATCAAAACAGGTTTTCGAAGATTCTAGACTTGATAAAATTGAAAAATGTGTTGTTTTGTATCAGATGTTTACTTATGTAGGCAATGATATGTACGAAGAAAACATAAAAAACTATCCGGGAAAATGCGATAGAAAAACATCAGAAAATTTTATAATAAATAATGCAAGTGTAATTGACTATGACTAATTATTCCTTTTTGATAAGTCTTTCAATTTTAAAACTTCAATATCTTTAATCATAATTAAATCAGCTACTCTTCTTACTATTCGCTCTTCATCTACATCTAATCGTCCATCAGCATATGCTGTTTTCCACAAATACTCTAAAAGAGACAATTTTTCCTCTTTAGAATAATTTTTATTTATATCTT
>CACBPP010000004.1 GCA_902541175.1 uncultured SAR86 cluster bacterium | reverse complement strand
TTATATTCATCACCGATCTCAATGATTGTTTCAAGACAATCAGCTGTAAAGGCAGGTGAAAATACTAAAACATTTTTTTTATCATCTTTTGGGAGTGACTCTAACACCTCATCAGTAAACGGGCTTAGCCATTTATTTGTTAAACGAGATTGATAGGTAACTATATATTTATCCTCAGGTATATTTAACTTTTTAGCTAAGATTTTCGTTGTTTCATATGTTGTAGCTTTATAACAAAACTTATTATCTTGAGTGACTTCCATCTCACAATTATGATCTGCACACATAGAATCTGGATATACATTGTCTACATGACTATTTGGGATTCCGTGGTAACTAAATATAATCTTGTCATAAGTATCTATTTGAAACTTTGATGCCTTGTCAATCCATGCATCAATAAATTTATCATTATCATAAAATTGATTTATAAATTTTATTTTGGGCACAACCCAGCGCTTTGATAGTATTCTCGAAACTTCTTCATACACTGAACCAGTTGTAGCAGCAGCATAATGAGGAAAAAGCGGAAGAATTATTAGCTCATCAGGATTTTTTTTCAAAATATCATCTATTACTTTTTCAATAGATGGATTTTGGTATCGCATTGCAAAATGTACATCATACTCATGCAACCTAGATTTAATTTTTTTTGTAAGTTCTTTTGTATTGTGAAGTAATGGTGAGCCTGTTTTTGAATCCCATACCTCTTTGTAGATCTTTGTAGATGAGAATGAACGAGTTGGACAGATTATAAAATTAACCAAAATATATCTTAATATAGGATTGATATTTATGACCCTTCCATCCATCAAGAACTGTCTAAGGTATTTAAAAACACTAAAATAAGTAGGTTTATCAGGTGTTCCTAAATTTATTAATAATAATGATTTACTCATAATCTTTGGTTTTTCTTATCGTTGGATTAGATATTATAAATAGTATTAATCCTATACATAAGAATGAACTGAAATAATACAAGTAAGATGGATTAATTGCATATATTGGCATAGCAATGAAAGGAGTTGTCATATGGCCAATAGGAATAACAGAACCTAAATAACCTGCAGCAGATCCTTGATTTTCAGGTGTTTGCGCTAATGAAAGAGATGAAGATAATGCAGGCCTAGTCATACCAAATCCAACACCTAAAACAATTACAGATAAATAATATATTGATATTGTTGGAAAAAAGGCCATTGTAAAGTAAGAAAATACTAACAATATAGTGCCAATTAATAAAAGATAATAGTTGTTCAATGGAAATGCGTCTGTAAATATATATTGGCTAAAAATGGTTGACATTGATAATAATCCAAAAGTCATGCTTATTAGGGTCGGTAGGTTTTCTAAATCTCCAAAAAAATCAGTAATATAAAAACCAATCGATTGAAGTAATGACGATTGGCATAAACTTAATACAGCTGCAAAAAATAAAAATGGAAGAATGGATTTTGAATTCCATTTTATCTTTGATGATATTTCAGATTTGATATCAGTGCTTTTTGATGAATCTAAATTTTTATATATCCCAATTGCCGCTATCAAAGCACATAAAGAAAATACATAAAAAGGTGTTTCATTTGTTATTAAAAACAAAAATCCGCCAATCAAAGGTCCAGCAACAGTTCCTAAAAGAAAACTTGATTCTAGTCTTGCAAACTTAACTGTTCTTTTTTCTTTTGGAGTAGTATCAGCAACATATGCAAACGAAGCTGGTCTTGTAGCAGATCCAACTAATCCATTAATTAATCTCCCCAATACCAATGCAGGAAATAAAAGACTTAAATTAAGTAAATTTCGTTCAACTAAGAATAATGGAGTAATTAATGCAATTAATGAAATACCATATCCAAGCAATCCTAGAATTGCTATATTTCTTCTACCATATTTGTCACTTGCTCTCCCCCAAAACGCACTGGTTAATGCCCACGCTACTGCAGAGATAGCAAAAATTGATGAGGTCTGAATTTCTGTCAAACCTAAATCTCTTGCTAAAGGAGGTACTAAAACAAAAACAAAGGATTGACCAAGCCCAACTGTAAATAGGCCAAATTTTAACCATGTGGAACCTGATAACGACATTAAGATATTTTAGTTATTCCAATAGCTTCTTTGACTTGAAAAATTTTGTCTTTTGCAATGTCTCTTGCCTTTTTAGCACCGTCACTCAATAAATCATTAATATAATCATTGTCCTCTTTGAGTTCTTCAAATTTTAATCGTATAGGCTCAAGTTCGTCATTTATTGAATTAAATAGCATTTCTTTAGCCTCACCCCAAGCAATGCCTTCGTCATACGCTTTTTGTATTGATTTCATCTCTGAATCATCAACAAAATTTTTAAACAAACTAAAAATAGTACAATCTGATGAATCCTTTGGCTCCCCTGGCTCCAAAGAATTTGTAACAATTTTCATAACTGATTTCTTCAATATCTTTTCACTTTCCAAAAGAGGTATAACATTTCCATAAGATTTGCTCATTTTTCTTCCATCTAATCCAGGAACTACATTTTCTTTATCCTGAATAATAGGATCTGGTAGAGTTAAAATTGGTTTATATAAGTGATTAAATCTAGCAGCAATATCTCTTGTCATTTCTAGATGCTGAACTTGATCCGATCCAACTGGAACATGTGTTGAATCAAACATAAGAATATCTGCAGCCATTAGTACAGGATATGAAAATAATCCCATTGTAATTCCTTTATCAGGATCATTTTCATTTATTGACGTTGCTGCTTTATACGCATGAGCCCTATTCATTAACCCTTTTGCAGTTACGCAGTTTAGAATCCAGCACAACTCAATTATTTCTGGAACATCAGACTGTTTATAAAAATAGGATTTATTTGGGTCTAATCCAGAAGATAACCATGCTAATGCAACATTCTTTACAGAATTTTTTATAGAATCTGAGTCCTGATTTTTAATAATTGAGTGATAATCTGCTAAGAAAAAGAAAGATTCATCAGAATCTTTAGTCATCTCAATTGCAGGACGAATAGCACCGATATAATTTCCAATGTGTGGTGTGCCAGTTGTTGTAATTCCTGTTAGAATTCGCTTTTTCATTTAGTATAATTATAAACATCATATATAAATATTGTGGAAACTAATCAACATTTATTTAAAGAATTAGAAGCAGCTGAAAGATTATTTTCTGACGGCTCAATAAAGAATGCTCAAAAGAGGCTAAGAAATGTTCTTAAAGAATCTAAAGCCTTAGATAAAATACCTAACAAATTAAGACATAAAATTAATGCTGCTATTAGTAAATCAAGATATTTTGATGAAATATCATCTTTTGCAACAAATCCTAAAAGAAATGAATTAATAAATAAGTTGGATAATTTGATTAAAAATCCAAACAATAATCCAAGAAAACATGCCCACAAAATTCATGAAATACATACTCAATGGCAATTATTAGACCTATCAAGCAAGCCTGCATCAAAATCACAATGGCTAAACTTTAATGATCTTACTAAAAAAGCATGGGAACCTTGTAAAGAATATTTTGATGAAATAAAACAAATAAAAGTTAAAAATGCATCAAAAAGAAATGAGATTATTAACGATATTAATAAGTTTGTTAATGATAATTCAAACAAATGGCCTAATTCTAAAAATTTAATTATATTTCTTCAAAAAACCTTTAAAGAGTGGCAAAAATATGCCCCAGTTTTAGATGAAGACTTAGATAAACTTAAAAAACTATATTTTGAGGCTAGAAAACCAATAAATGATGAAATAAAACATCAAGAAGATGAAAATAAAGAAAAAAAGATATTACTCATAAAAAAAGTTGCTGAAATTTCAAATGATGATAATGAAAAAAATATTAGTGAATTTATTAAACTAAAAGATGAGTGGTCAAATATAGGTCCTGCTGGAAAGAAAAATGAAAAAAAAATGTGGGATGAATTCAATAAAAATGCTGATAGGTTTTTTGTTGAGAGAAAGCAAAAATTAACAGATGAAATTAATAAGATAGGTGATTTGAATAAAAAATTAAACAGCAATGAAATTTCTATCTCTGAAGTCAAATCAGCTTTAAATGAAATTTCTGATGCAAAAAATACTAAAGAATTTAAAAATATTATTAAAGACATCAAATCAAAAATTAATGATATTAATATCGCCAAAAAGAAAGATAGATTTGTTGCCTACGCTAATATATATGATGTACTCTTGGGAAAAATTGAAATTGATAAAGCGCCATCTAATTTTATAAATGCCATACAAAAATCACTTGAAAATACTGAATCTAATATAGATGAATTAAATTATGCATGTGTAAAACTAGAAATTTTAGCTGGGCTTGACTCTTTAAAAAAAGATCAATCTATCAGAAATAATATTCAGCTAGAGATGTTAAGTAATAAATTTAATAAAAATAATGATTTAAATACGAATGATATGGATTCATTGATAAATCATTTTATAAATAATTTTTCAAAAAATGATTCAAAAACCATTCATGCAAATATTTGGAAAAGAATTATAAAATGTGTTGATAGATTAATTTCTTGATTTAAGAGATTCAATAATTTCCTTGTGTCGTATAGAAGATAACGAATAAAAACTAAATATAATTAATGGTATTATCATTAGTAATGTCGTTATAGGTCCTTGAACAAATGCAAGAGTATAAGCCTGTTCAGCGGTATGATTTGATCTATCAAAATTAATGAAATTTAAAACCTGACCTGCAAAAAATGATCCTAGTCCAGTATTTAATTTTTGCATAAATCCGACAGTTGCAAATAATATCCCTTCTTGTCTTTTTCCACTATACAACTCAACCTCATCAGCGATATCTCCAACCATTGAGTCGCGAACCATATTACCAATAATATTAGATGTTATAAGAATTATTAAAAATGAACTTATAAACATAACTAACTCATAAGAACCTTTTGAAGGAGTTAAACCGAGGTTATAAAAAATAAATGCTGCAGGAGCAAAAATTCCAACGATAGATATTGAAATCATCACAATAGTTCTCTTATCAAATAACTTAACTAGCTTCGGAGTAAAATATAATGCCAATAAAGTTCCTATAAGATAAATAGGTAAAAAATATTTGATTTGAGTAGCTTCAAATTCCCAAAAATATGTATTTACAAAAAGAGTTAAAGAATTTGCTAAGCCCCAAGATAAAGATAAAAATAAATTACCAAAGAAAAATATCAAAAAAGATTTATTTCCAATGGCTATTCTTAGTTCCTTAAAAATATCAGTTAACGTAATATTTCCAGTCCATTTCGATAAAGACTTTATTTCATCTTTAGTGCTATATGAAGAGTAAAGAACGCTTATAATCATCACAATTGCACCAGTTAATGCAAATGGAAACCAGGCATCTGGATTTAACTGTCCTTGAGGATATTCTGGAGTTGAAGCAAAAAAGATACCATATCCTAAAAAAGCATTACTTAATCCGGCAATCCAACCAAACGCCTCTCTCCAAGACATTAAAATAGTTCGTTCTTGATAATCTTTTGTAACTTCTCCTCCAAATGCACGATGAGGTATATCAAATAAAGTCATTCCAAGTCTTGTTAATACTGTAAATATTGTCATCCATAGGAAAAGGTCGGTTTGTGACATATCCCAAGCCTGTCTTGGAGCAAATAAAAATATATAACCTAAAGACATAGGTAAAAATGAAATGAACATATATGGATGTCTTCGTCCTAATGATGATTTTGTTCTGTCTGATATCGTTCCCATTAGTGGATCAGTAATAGCATCAATACATAAAGCAATAAATATTGCAGAGCCTGCTAAACCTGGATTCAATCCAATAATATTGCTATAAAAAAATAATAAGAAAAAAGTAAAAGTATCAGTTTTAACGCCGTTAGCAACAGCGCCAATAGAATAATTAATTTTAAATTTTTTAGATAGCATTATTTAGAAGGATTAATTTTTTAAATGATTTAAAAGGTCTTGTTTGAATTGATCAAATACAGGTGGTTCTATTAAATGTCTCATATCAGTTATTACTATTAATTTACTATCTTTAATGAGTTTATTTGTTTTATATGCATTTTTAACCTTAATTAATGGGTCCTCTTTACCATGAATGATAAGAGTCGGTGCCTTAATTGATTTAACCTTATCAAGTCTATTTTCTGAGCCAAGAATTGCTGTTAGTTGTCTACCAAAACCAGTATCATCATTTCCACCTCTTTTAATAGAGCTTGAAATATCTTGATAAAATTCATCAGTATTTAAATCTATTCCTTGATATCCTATTTCAGAAAATATTTTTCTAGTTCTGTTAACTCTTTGATCAATAGTTGAGTTTGGATTTTTTGTCCTGTCCATTAATAATTTTCTAACTTTTCGTGTTGGTCCATTTAATGGAGATGGAGTTGAGGCAGTTGAAGCTATTAATGTGAATGTTTTTGTTCTATCTGAATGAGTTGATGCAACTATTTGAGCTATCATTCCTCCCATTGAAATACCTAATACATGTGCCTGCGAGATATTGAGTTCATCTAGAACTGCTATTGCATCATTTGCCATATCATCAATCGTATATTCAGATTCAATAGGAAGTCTTAAATAATATCTGATATAACTTCGTACAATTGTATTACTTCTTTTTTCGTCACTAAATGAATCACTATTAATTCGTGTTGAAAGGCCTGTATCTCTATTATCAAATACAATTGGCCTAAAATTATTTTCAATCAAAAATTCTATTAGGTGTTGCGGCCAATTAACTAACTGTCCTCCTAATCCTTGAACAAGTAATATTGGCTCTGCATCAATAGGACCATAATCACGATAGTATATTTCTATATCTTTATTTAGAGCCTTGCCCTCTTCATACGAGAATAAATTCGAATTTGTAAACATAATAATTAAAATTAAAAATTTATATGAATGCATCTATTCTATCTTTAATATTTTGCCTCAATGAACCCCAAAAAAGCATCATATCAAGCGAGTGCAGATCGCCATTAAAGAATTTCATCTTTTGAATATTTTCTATCAAAGGGCCATTAGTTTCAACAAGTCCTGATTCATTATTAAGCATTGCATTAAAGCCCTGAATTCTGGTTAGTCCAATAGATTTTTTAGTTCCTGTGTGCTCTTTACGAAAACGATCTAAAAAATCATAATTTTGAGCTTTATTAATTATGGATTTGTTAATTTCATTTGAATGCCATTTATCATCATTAGTCCATGAGAATGGATTTGTAGAAATGATTTTTTGTTTCATAGGTTCAATAGACCAACCATCAGGTTTCCAAAAAAGAGTCTTTTCTCTATTTCTTTTAAATCCCTCAACAACAGTTGACCAAGAAATTATGCAATTTGTGTCGTCATAGTTCTCTGATTTTTTAATATTTGGAAAAATATCATCATAAAATTTTTCAGGGATGATATACCCTATTACATAAGCACAAATAAATCGATCCTGAATTTGTGAATTATTTATTTTTTTATTTAATAACCTATGAGCTAGAAGTGCTCCTTGGCTATGAGCAGCAATAATGAAAGGCTTACCATTATTAAAAAATTCTAAAAAATAATTAAATGCATTTTTAATATCTTCATATGCCAAATCTAAAGCTTTTTTACCATTATCGTCTTTATCAAAAAAAGAGAAATATGTAGCTTGTCTATATTCTGGTGCATATATATTACAACTTCCATTAAATGCAGAAGCTTGATTACCAAGCATGATTTCAGTTCTTTCGTATGCTGATTTAGCCTTATCCATGTCAGAATTCCAAGATGTTTCATAAAAACCTGTAGGATGGATATAAAATACGTCTACGTCATTGTTTTTCTTAATCTCGTATTCTGAATTAGGAACATAAAATTGTTGTCCTTCAATGTCAGGTGTTGCAGCCCAATTATATTTGTCTGAATAATCTGGTTCGGAGGGATGAGTTGATTCTTCAAATGATAGCTTTGGTTGAATAAGTTTTAAAAACTCAGAAAAATCATTTGACATTTAAGACTGCAAATATATAGATCTTTTTGGTTTTTTGAATAACTTTTTAACCATTGGTATAAAAAATTCTAGTTCAAGAGTCTCATAGTCAGGATCAAAACTGTTTTGATCATACTTTTCACAAAATTCTTTACAACTTTCGTAATAAGGATTGTCGATGAATTGTTCTCTCATATTTTTATCTAAGCCTAGAAATTCAAAAAAATAATAACCTTGAAAAATTCCATGGTGTTTTACAATCCAATAATTCTCCTCAGAAACGAAAGGTTGAAGAATTGTAGCTGCAAATTCTGCATGATTGGCTGGAGCCAGATTATCGCCAATATCATGAATTAGTGCACAAACAACATATTCCTCATCTCTACCATCTCTATATGCTCTAGTTGCTGTCTGAAGTGAATGGGTTAGCCTATCTACTTGAAAGCCACCATAGTCATCTTTGAGCATCTGAAGATGTGATAGTACTTTATCTGCTAAATGATCATAGTCTTTAGCATTACTGGCAGCAATGATGGAGTAATCTTCAGCATCTCCATCCTTCATTTGAGTAAATTTAGCTCTAATTTCGGTCATATAAAAATTATATCTTAAAATTTATAAAACTATAATCTTATTTGAAGCAGTAGCGATAGCAATTAATTGTCCGTCTTGATAAATTTCACCAGAGGTAAAAACAACTGATTTTCCTTTTCTGACTATTTTTCCAGTTGCTTTTACTAGAACATTTGGAACACATGGTTTTAAAAATTTAACATCTAGATCTAATGTAAGAGGTAACTCTTTTCCCTTAGATAAATATATTAGAAACTGAGACATTGCTGAATCAACCATTCCAGAAACAAATCCGCCTTGAACAACTGTTCCATTCGAATGTGTTAGATTTTCAGATGGTAAGTATTCAACTACCCATTGATCAAGATCTTTATCATGATAACAATCTTTAAAACCTAAAATTGATAAAAATTTAGGTACATCGTTAAATATTTTATAAAGATTCTTTTCCATATTTAATTTAGTGGCGGAGGGAGTGGGATTCGAACCCACGGTGCCGATGAAGGCACGACGGTTTTCAAGACCGCTACAATAAACCAGACTCTGCCATCCCTCCTCTAGTAAAGCGCTATTTTAAAGAGTTTTAAAAAGTTATCAAATAGAAATAATCTAATCTATACTCCATGTTCTCTCAATGGTAACTAGCTCTCTTTTATTACATGAAGTAACTTCTGACCATCTAGCAAATACTGCATTTCCAGCACCAGCTGTGAAAAAATCATCAAATCCTTTTCCCATAACTTCAAAACTTGGCCATGCGGTCATTAATTCAAAACCTTTTGGATTCATTTCACCCATAAAGGTAGTAGTTAAATACTGCGTACCTTGCATTCCATTTTCTTCAGAGAATTTTTTTACTCCCATGGAAACTTCCCTAACGTCATCAAGTGTAAAACCATCATTAATTTGGCAGTACCATATTTCAGCAGGGAAAGTTATTGATCCTGTATTTTGAGAAAAAATGTTTAAAGAAAAAAATGTTATCAATCCTGTTGTAACCAACGTAAATAATTTCATTGCAATCTCCTGTATATAGTTTAATTTTGCCACAATTAGTTTATATTTTATCTATGAAGTTAATTAAGGCTGATGACTATCAAACTTGGTTCATTGAAAAAGACAATAAATCAATAATTATTGATCCCTGGTTAACAAAAACTTTACAACCAGAAGGAACTTTTTTTATTCAAAGGCGAAAAAAGAATCCAACATGTTTATCTGAAGATCAAGTTAAAAATATTAGTGGAATTGTAATAACTGCACCTTTTGAAGATCATTTGCATATTGAATCAATTAACATGTTACCTGAGATACCAATATATACATCAAATATTGTAAAAAGACAGTTAATCAAAAAAAATATACAAAATTCGATACATATTCTTTCTGAACAAAATACTAAATTAAGTAATTTAAATATTAAAGCTCTTCCGACGAGTTATCCTTACTATCAAACAACATTTTCATTATTAATAAAAGATGATGAAGGAAATAGTATTTTTCATGAGGGTCATAGGGTTAATTTCAAATACTTAATTAAGAATAATATCAAAGCAGATGTTGCTATCCTTACAGCAGAGGAATCTAAATTATTTGGATTTATTCAACTGGGCATGAATTATAAAAATACATTAAAAGCCGTAAATTTATTGGGATCAAATCAACTATTTATTACAGGAAACAATCCTGATAGAACACAGGGTTTCATTAAAAATTTTTTAATGACTAAATCTTTTGATATGAATGATTTATCCAGACAAATTAATGTTTGTAAAAATGAAGGAGATTTTTATGATTTTTAAATTACTTCTGCAAGAGAATTTAAACAATAATCAATATTCTTCTTATTGGAAGATTGTCCCATAAGTCCAATTCGCCATACTTTTCCTGCAAGCACTCCAAGACCAGCTCCAATTTCGAGATTAAATTCATTTAAAAGTTTTTGTCTTGATTGTAGATCATTAACGCCCTCAGGAATATAGATAGCATTTAATTGAGGTAATCTATCCTCTTCTTTGACTAAAAATTCAATATTTAATTTCTCTAGGCCTTCTCTGAGTTGCATATGATTTTCTTTATGTCTTTTCCATGAATTTTCTAGACCTTCTTCACTTAGCATTACCAAAGCTTCATGTAATCCATATAATGCATTTATAGGAGCAGTATGATGATATGATCGGGCTCCTTCTCCTTCCCAATATGACATGATTAAGCTTAAATCAAGAAACCAACTTTTTACTTTTGATTTTCTATTCTTGATCTTTTCCTTTGCAGCATTACTAAAACTAATTGGTGATAAACCAGGTGATGCTGACAAACACTTTTGTGTACCTGAATAAATTGCATCAATTCCCCACTCATCTACTTTTAAAGGAACTCCAACCAAACCAGTTACAGTATCCACAATTGATAAACATCCGTGATCATGTGCTAATTTTGTAATTGATTCTGGATCTGTAAGAGCTCCAGTAGAGGTTTCAGCGTGAACTGAAGCAACAATTTTTGCATCCTTATGTTCATTTAAAGCTGATTCAATTTTATTTAAATCTACTTTTGTTCCCCATTCATCATCAATAACTATTGGTATTCCACCAAATCGCTCTACATTCTCTTTCATTCTTTCACCAAAGAAGCCGTTTTTAGCGATAATTACCTTATCATCAGGCTCAACAAGATTTGCAAAGCAACATTCCATACCTGCCATACCAGGAGCCGATACAGCAAAAGTTAGATCATTCTTTGTTTGAAATGCATATTGAAGTAACTGTTTTGTTTCATCCATCATTTTTATAAAAATAGGATCAAGATGGCCAATAGTTGGTCTAGCCATAGCTTCTAACACTCTATCACAAACATCAGAGGGGCCTGGACCCATTAAAATCCTATTTGGTGGTATAAATGAATTTGCTTTCATCTTGATATGATACTAGATAAACATCTTTAAATTAATACCCTGATGCATGGCCATCTTTTCTACTTTCTGACGCTCCATACAATACACCTTCTTTGATCATTATTGCTTGATAGCCTCCAAATGCTCCTTTCATATAATCATCTTCATTCTGATTAACAACTTTATGTCCAATTTCTTTAATTTTAGAAATTTCATTTTGATCAAAACCATTCTCAAAAATTAAGAATCCTCCATCAATCATTTTCTCACCAGTTGGCTGAGATGATCCTACATGCCTAAACCTGGGTGCATCACCTGCTTCCTGGAGATTCATATCAAAATCAATCAAGTTTATTACTATTTGTGCATGTCCTAAAGGCTGCATAGCTCCTCCCATAACACCAAAACTTACATATGGATCACCATTTTTTGTAATAAAGGCTGGAATAATTGTGTGAAAAGGTCTTTTTCCTCCCACTAAAGAGTTTCTATGAGTTGGATCAAGATTGAACATCTCGCCCCTATCTTGAAGCATAAATCCAGAATCATTTGGAATTACTCCTGATCCCATGCCTCTATAATTGCTTTGAATAAGTGAAACCATATTCCCAAATTTATCCGCCACAGTTAGATAAATTGTATCGCCGTCCTCAAGATCATTTGAATCAATTGATTTTAAAACTTTATCAAAACTAATGAGATTATTTCTCTTCTTTGCATATTCTTTTGATATCAAATAGTCGACTGGCACTTTAGCAAAACTCATATCTGCGTAATATTTAGCTCTGTCTTCAAAAGCTAATTTTTTAGCCTCGGTAAAAAGATGAATATATTCTGCACTATTGAAGCCTAATTTTTTAATGTCATAATTTTCTAATACATTTAATATTTGTAATGCAGCAATTCCTTGTCCATTAGGAGGGAGTTCCCATACATCATATCCTCTATAATTTGAAGAAACAGGATTTATCCATTCAGGTTTATATTCTGAAAGGTCACTAAAAGTGAAATATCCACCTTGCGAGTTAACTGACTCTACAATATTTTTTGCTATCGTGCCTTGATAAAAATCTTTACCGTAAGAATTCGCTATTAGTCTGTAATCATTTGCTAATAATTTATTTTTAAAGATTTCTCCTTTTTGGGGGGTTTTACCATTTGGCATCCAAATAGTCTTAAAATTAGGATAATCTTTAAATAATTCTGAAGATCTATTTAAGTAATAAGCAATTAATTCAGAAACTGGAAATCCATTTTCAGCATAACTAATTGCATCATCAAATAATAACTTAAAATCTAAACTTCCAAATTTTGAATGAAGAGCATTCCATCCGGCAACAGCCCCAGGAACAGTTACAGGAAGTGAACCATACGGAGGTATCTTATCAATACCTTTCTCTCTTAGCTTATCAATAGATATATTTTTTGGTGCAGGGCCAGAAGAATTTAAACCATAAAGCTTTTTATCTTCCGCGCTCCATACTATTGCAAATAAATCTCCTCCAATTCCACAACCGGTTGGCTCTACAAGTCCTAAAACAGCATTTGCTGCAATTGCAGCATCAATAGCATTCCCTCCAGCTTTAAGTATTGAAATAGCAGTTTGTGTTGCAAGTGGATGGCTTGTTGCTGCCATTCCATTAGTTGCAATTACTTCTGAACGGCTGGCAAATTCAAGACCAGTTATCCTGTCATATCCATTTATAGGATTTGTTATTATTAATATGATTAAGATATATAAGAATTTCATTATTTATTAATATATACTCATGTCATGAAGATGTTAATAGCTATTTTTGTTATGTTTTTCAGCTTTAATCTTTCAGCTGAATTTGATAATAAATGTTCTGTTCTTATTACGTTAAGATTCCAAAATAATGAAAATGCTTACGCAGATGCATTAGATAAAATTAATCAATGTAATAAATATGATATTTTATCAGTCACAAGTTTTTTGGAACTATCAGTAAGTAAAGTTTACATTACAGACATTATTCAAACATATTGCATGTTTAATCATGAAATAGTCACATTACTTGATGAAAAAACTTCGAATTTAAGTTGTGTTCATCGAGGAGTAGCAAGGGTTGAAAGAAAATTTAATTAACTTGCTGTAAACAAATCTTTACTATCCTTAACACAAATTTAACATAACTGTTATATTAATAAGTTCTAATAAAGCGTATCAAATCTGATGCATTGAAAATATGGGCATGGTGATCAGTATCCCCTCAGTCATCACCATGCCTGCCTTGAGTCTTTCCTGATTACCCAGTGTATAAATTTAATCCCATCATTACAAGAACTACAATAGATGGTAGCCATATAATTGGTCTTATATGAGGAAATCTATATAAATCTATAATATGGCCAAACAAATAAACAATTCTAAGGCCAAACCAAATTTTTGCTAGCATGAGGTTGTCAACATTTAACACTGCTGACATCACTGCAAAAGGAATAAAAATAAACAAAGATTGCCTTAAATTATCCCCTGCAACTCCCATTCTTTCTGATAAAGCAGTCATACCGCTTAAATCACCATCTCTTAAAGTAAAATTGACGTATGGAACTTTATGTAATGAAAAAGTCATTTTAAAGAATAAATGCGCAGCATAAAAAAATAAAACACAAATAATTAGATTTACCATAATATCTCCTTAAATATAATCTTCACAAATATATTACTCTACAAATTGATTAGTGCAATATCTTCAGATTTTATCAAACTATTATCTATATTATCTATTAATGGTCCAAGGTTTTTGGCGTAAGGTTTCCAACGACCTTGTCCTGATCTATTTACTGGCTTTCTTACTTGCTCTGAACTAGCAGTTCTTACTGACCTGTCTGTTTCATAAAATGTTATACAGGATTCTTCAAATGGTAATTCAAGAAAATCTAACATTCTTTTAACCTGTCCCTCTAAATCGTCTATTACGTCTTCATTATTTACTCTAAGTATTTTATTTGGAAGGACTTTATCCCAATGATCCATTAGCTTTACATAACTGTTATAGTAACTTGCAGCCTCTGCGAGGCCATATGTAAATTCTTGTCCTTGAGCAAATAATTGTTTGAACATACTAAAACAACAATCTAATGGATATCTTCTTGCATCAATTATTTTTGCATTTGGAAGAATTAAATGTATCAATCCAATATGACGAAAGTTATTGGGCATTTTATCAGTAAATCTTGGAGCATCTTTTCTATGCATTCTAGTGTCATCAATAAATAATTTACCTAATTCGATTCTCTTTTCTAGAGTCAAAGATTCCATGCTTTTAGGATAATTTCCTTCATTACCATATATATCATCTCCTCTTAATCCTTGAGCCATAGATAAAATATTTGGCAGCTCAAGAGTTCCATCAACCATAGAATGAGATGCAAGTATTTGCTCTATTAAGGTTGATCCAGCTCTTGGAAGGCCTAAAATAAAAATTGGATCTTTTGAATCATAACCGCCGTTTCCTAAATTTTTAAAAAAATTTTCGTCACAAACATCTATTTGAGCTTGCAGTTCTTTGTCCATTTTCTCAATAGTGTATTTACTTTGTTCGTTTTTTATCTTATTTCCTTTTTCAAGATTTTTAAATGCCTCATCATATTCTTCAATTGCTTCACAAGCTTGTGCTAAAGCAAAATGAAAATAAGCTTTATCTTTTAAAGTTAGGTCTACTCTGTTTAACTGACTTCTCATCATATCTATCTCGTCATTAGTAAATTTATAAGTTTTTAAGTTTGACAGAGAAAAATAAGCCTCACCGTGATCATTTTTTATCATGTAAGAAGATTTATAACTATTTATTGCATCCATAGTCCTGCCAAGAGTTTTTTCTGCATGACCTTTTGATGTAAGAGCACTAAAATTGTATGGATTTTTTTTTATTATGTTTTCAAATAAATCTATCGCATCAGCATGTTGACCATTCTGCATGATTTCGCTAGCTTTTTGTGCTTGATAAGAAAGGTTATCTGGAAATTGTTCGCATAAGATATTTACTTGTTCCATGGTTTTTGCAAACTTTTGCTTTACCCTAAGAATTAGAGCATATTTCATTCTTACATCGCCATCATTTGGACTAAACTTTACAGCATTTTCTAATAGAAGTTCTGCATCATCAAAATATCCAAATTTCTTTGCAATATCAGACAACAATGTCATTGCATATACGTTTGTTGGATTTTTCTTAAGAAACTCTCTACATTTTTGTTCAGCAATTGCAAGCCTTCCCTCATTTAAAATTTGACTTATGTATAGGAGAATACTTGGCAGTGACTCAAGTTTTTTAATTTGTTCATGTGCGTGATCTGCAGCTGGTTTATTATTTTTTTTAACGAAATAATTAAACAAAGATTTCCATGAAGAAATTAATGCTGGATTTAACTCGCATGCTTGTCTGTAATAAGAAATAGATTCTTCCTCTTTACCAGTTGCCTTGTTAAGGTGTCCTAGTTCTTGATATGCCCTTCCCATATCAGGTGCTTGTGACAATAAGTTATTAAGATAATTTTGAGAATCCTCATAGTTTTTTAGATATCTGGAGCAGACAGCAGCAAAATACAAACTGTCAATATGATAAGGATCTTTGGCTAAATTAGACTCTAAAAAACTTAATGCTTCAACAAATCTACTATCTCTAATAGCTTTTGAGGCTCTTTCTATGTCTAATTTAAATTGATCCATCAGATTGATATAAAATTATAATTAGATATCTTAAAAATAAAAAGGGAGCATAAACTCCCTTTTTAATATTTAGTTTAATTAATGTTAAAAGTTCTTTTTAACTCTAATACCGATAGTAGTTGGTCTAATATAAGCTATACGTTGTCTATCAAATACAAACGTGTTACTTATTTCAGCTCTCTCATCAGTAGCATTATCGACATAAAGCTCAGCAGTTAAATCATCATTTGTGATTCCTGCTCTTAAGTCAACATAACTATAACTAGCCTGTCTTGCTTTATTTGGTTCCATAATGTCTGAATAACTATCGTCAGAATATGTAAACTGAACTTGGAAATGACCTAGGTTACCACCAGCCATACCAAATTCTTGTCTTACTCTAATGTTACCTTGCATTCCAGGTGCAAAAGCCAGTTCTTCACCTACAATAACGTCACCTGTTGGTACTAGTTTTTCTGTAATTTCAGTATCTAAGAAAGAGAAAGCACCAGCAATAGATAAACCTTCATAGTTAGTGTAATAAGTAAAGTCACCTTCTACACCTTTGATGGTTGCATCGGCTGCATTGTCTGAAAAGAATAAGTTAACAATACTAGGATCAAAGATCGTACTCTGAAGTCCTGTAACATCAACATAGAATGCACTACCATTAAATCTTAGTTGACCATCTTTAGTGATAGTCTTCCAACCAAATTCATAGTTAGTTATTTCATCAGTATCAACTTCTGGTTTAACAGTATAAGATCCATCCGCATTGGATGATCCAACTGGTCTATTAAGAAGTCCAGGTCTAAAACCTTCTGACCAAGTTACGTAGTACATAACATCTTCTTGAGGATTCCATGACACAGTAGCTTTACCAATAAGACCATCAGTTTCTGCTTTGTCAGGATAACCATTTGCATTACCTGGCGCATATTGAACAGATAAGTTAGAACCAAATCTCTGTTCGTCTGGATTTCCAAAACCGTTACCGAAGGATGAGTTTGCACTTCCTTCAAAATCAACAGCAATGTCATACCATCTTGCACCTAGTGTAAGTTCAGCTGTATCAGATAAAGCATAATTAACCTCACCAAATACACCTTTTTGCTCATCAGTCCTTCTTATGTCATTAAAGAATATTACTGGTTCAGAGAAAGGTCCAGCTGAGAACCAACCAGCTCCAGCCCTTACAGAAGATTTACCACTGTCTGATCTATCTCCTGTAACTGAGATATCTGTTAATGCATAGTTTGCTGCATAATCAATATCATTAGCCAGTGATCCAGGATATGTAAATAAGTTAAGTTCTGTGAGCTCTGTATCACTCATAAATACACCAGCTGTTATTGACATTTTATCATTTATAGGAGCATTAATTCTAAACTCGTGACTTTCAACTTTAGTATTTGTTGTTGAATCAACAAATAAATCAGAAGTTCCACAACTTCCTGTTGGAACGCCACCAGGAGCATAAGTTGTGTAAGTTACGTAATAATCACAAATATAGTATGGAAGATATTGTCCAACAAATAAGTAGTCAGTGTAATCAACTATCTGATTTGTTTCTCTATCTGTATAAGCACCAGCATAAACTGCCTCAAGCTCACCTAGCGAACCTTCTAATGTGAGACTCATATTCTCATACTCATCACTGATATGATCATCACTATATCTTTGAATTTCTAAATCGCCTAAATTAGGATCAGCGAAAAAGACACCATCAGATTCAATTGTTTGCTCAGCATATACTAATGTAGCATTCCAATTTTCACCAATTTCTTGACCAATTGAAGATCTGAAACCTTCATACTCTGTTCCATTTACATTTTCTTCAATTAATGCATTAGTTCTTGCGAATGTAACTCCAGATAGATCAGCTCCAGCTTGGAAACCAGCTCTTCCAGATGAAACAGGCAAACCATTTTCTCTTACGGTACCAGCATTTCTAAAACGAGCTGACATACTTGGATCAACAGAACCAGCGACTTGATCAATATATCCACCTTTTCTATCTCTGTATGCTACAAATCTCCATGCTGTTGTATCAGTAAGAGGAACATTAGTCATGACTTCAAGCTTTGTTCCAGTATCTCCTTCTGGCATAAATCTTGACTCGATTTCAACATTGCTTTCTGTAACACCTTGTTTAGGTTTGTTTGTAATCATTCTTACAACACCAGCTTGAGAGCTAGCTCCAAAAAGTGTTCCTTGTGGGCCTGCAAGTACCTCAATACGTGCCACGTCGGCAGCATAGACATCTAAGTTTCTTCCAGGTTGAGCTAAAGGTTGCTCATCAAGGTAGAATGATACATTAGGTGCCAATCCAGCAACACCAGCAGTTGTAAGGTTTGGTGTTGTAGATGCAAGACCTCTTATATAAATTGTACTTTGCCCGGGGCCTGAGCCACCAGCAGTAACTCCAGGAAGTTGCATGAGGTAATCTTCAAAGACATTGATTCCTCTTTCTTCCAAAGTTTCTTCTGCGAGAGCATTAACTGAAAGTGGAACATCTTGTAAGCTTTCAGTCTTTTTACGCGCTGTAACAACAACTTCTTCAATTGTTGCATTTTGAGCAGCAATATAACCACTGAATACAGATGCATTAATTACAGCAAAAGTAGACAAAGATGGTAATACCGCTGGTATTAAAGAAGGTACAATTTCCTTCCGTATTTTGTTTAATTTTTTTAACATAGTTTCCCCTAATTAAGAAATTAATAACACAAGGTTAACAAATTACTAAAAACTATACAAATTTAGTTAAGTAAATATGCCTTTTTTTTGTATATAACTGCCTTCATAGTGGAAATTTGACATTAATTGTGTTTCACTTAGCCTAATCTATAGTTCTAATGAATAATTTAAGTAAACCAAGGTTTCTGACTTCAATACTACTTTTGTCATTGATAACCGCGATAGTATCTCTTAACTCTGACATCTCAGAGTCATTTTTCCTTGATTTACAAGCCTTTTTATCAAAGTATCTAGGGTGGATGATAATATTAATAGCAAATGGGTTTGTCATATTTGCTTTTTTTCTTATTTTTACAAAATATAAAGATATAAGACTTGGTGGTATTGATGCGAAACCTGCTTATTCTTACATAAATTGGATTGCTATGCTGTTTAGCGCTGGATTAGGAATTGGATTGCTGTTTTATGGAGTAGCTGAACCAATAATGCACCTTAATTCGTATCCAGGAATGATTGAAGGAGATCCATCATTTAATGCTGGTAAAGCTATTGGTTTAGCTAACCTGCATTGGGGTTTGCATGGTTGGGCAATATATTCTCTTTTAGGGCTTTGTTTTGCCTTTGCATCATATAACAAAAAACTTCCGTTTAGAGTTAGTTCTTTGTTAGGTAATAAAATCTCTAATAATAAACCGTTAGCAATTTCAATAGATATTATTGCGATACTTACAACAGTTCTTGGTGTAACAACTTCTTTAGGATTAGGCACTATTCAGATTAGTTCAGGACTAGAATATGTTTTTTCAATACCTCAAAGCTTTTCTAATCAAATTATTATTATTGCTTTAATTACTTTAATTGGTTTAACAAGTGTTTGTTTAGGCCTTGATAAAGGTATTAAGAGATTATCTCAAATAAATATGATTCTTGCGTGCTCGCTAATGGTTTTTATATTTATATTTGGACCAACTGTCTTTATATTAAATGCTTTAATTCAAAATTTTGGTTCTTATGTAAACACCCTCATAGAGTCAGCAACATGGACAGAAGTATATTCTTCATCATCATGGCAAGATGGATGGACTCTTTTCTTTTACACATGGTGGTTTGCATGGGCACCATTTGTTTCTTTATTTATTGCAAGAATATCTTATGGAAGATCAATTAAAGAATTTATTATAGGTGTTCTTTTTGTTCCATCACTAATTGTTTTCTTATGGATGGGAATTTTTGGTAATGCTGGTATATATCAGGTAATAAATGAAACAAGTCAACTAAATGAAATAGTTAATAATAACTATACAGTCGCGTTATTTGCTCTATTTGATGTTTATCCAATACCTACATTAATATCAGTTTTGGCATTAACTATAATTGTCACATTTTTTGTTACATCATCTGACTCAGGTGCGCTTGTTGCATCAATGCTCTCTTCTAAAAGCCATGTAGGCATTCATGATGATTCCCCTATCCTCTCAAGGGTAACATGGGCAATATTACTAGGCATTATTGCTGCTGTACTTTTATATAAAGGAGGTCTTACTGCACTTCAAACTTCAGTAGTAATATGCGGAGTTCCATTCTCCATTATTGTTGTATTTGCCATTAGGCATTTTTACAACTCTCTTGAATCAGAGCTAGATAAGAACTAGTTTATATCATCATCTAATTTTTTTAGCTCATCTTCATCCATCTCATCTTCATAAATTAAATCTTCGTTTTGATTAAATCTTTTAGAAATAATTATGGCTGCAACGATAATGATTAGTATGATTCCTATTTGATATAACATTGATTGAATTATTATAATTAAGACATACCTATATATTAACTCATAAAATTTAAATTAATGGATGCGCTTGAAAATATTTTGAATCGAGTCTCTGCAAGAACTCTCGCAAAGCCTTTTCCGTCAAAAGTTGAAATGAATAAGGTATATAAGGCTGCATTAAGAGCGCCTGATCATGCATGGTTGAGAACAAGCAGTTTTATTGAAGTTAAAGGAAGAGGCTTAGACAAATTATCAGACATATTTGTAAATTATGGTAAATCTATTACAGATATATCAGATGAAGTTTTAGATAAGTATAAAAATGCTCCCTATAGGGCCCCAATGATTATAATTTTAATTAACTCTCATAAAGAACACCCAAAAGTACCTGCAATAGAGCAAAAATTATCAACCGCAGCAGCTGCACAAAACATTATGCTAGCTTTAAATGCCATGAAATATTCTTGTATCTGGAGAACTGGAAAAATGGCATTCAATAAGATTATTCAAAAAGAACTTGGACTAGAAAAAAATCAAGAAATTCTAGGTTATCTATATGTCGGAACTGAGGTTGGTAAAAAGAAAGAAATTCCAAATTTAGACATAGATAACTTTGTAAGTTATTTATAAGCTATTCTTATATCTAAAAGCTGCTGTAAATGCCATTGAAGCAAAAACAATTTCTGCAATTAATGATGAGACGCCCAAAGGAGCATCATGAGTAATGCTTGCTAAGATATTGAAAGTTCCAGCAATTAAGTAAATCAATCCACAACAAAATATGTATTCATATTTCTTTGATGATAATGATAAAAAACACATGATAGATGAAGCTAAAAAGAAAGCAGTAAAGTCTCTTATCTGTGTGTTTCTTCCATCACCTTCAAGATATAACATACCAAGTGACTCAGCTGCAGATGCAGGCATGAAAATCCATTGCAATGCTATCAATAGTAAAACTACTCCAAGAACAGATGATAATAAATTTGCTATTTTCATAATTGTATTAATTCCGTATTTTCAATTTGGTTATTACATATTATAGAGTCTTTTTTATTTACTAAAAAACAATTTTTATTGTCACCAAAACTTACGGAGTACTTTGGTAAATCATTAACTAAATGTAATGCACAGAAACCTTCAACAGCTATACACTCTGATATAAGTTCATCGTTAAGGATTTGATTTACAAAAGGTATTCTCTCAGGTTCTTCGTCATAATGAGGGCAACATATGCCTTTGACAAATCCAAGACATGGAAGAATGGCTTGATGATCTTTCCATGAGTCAGTAATACCTTTTTCAAACCAGCAAATTGCACCAGCACTAACACCACTCATAATAGTTCCTTTAATATAAGCTTTATATAATATTTCATCTAATTTCCATTCTCTCCAAACTGCCAACATACTTTTTGTGTTTCCACCACCAACAAAAATTATATCTTGATCATTAATATGCTTTTCAAGGTTGATTGTTCTTTTAAAAAAATCTATATGCGATGTTTTACAATCTAATGAATCAAAAGCTTTATAGAAATTTTCTATATATTGTGCGTCATCTCCAGTAGCTGTAGGAATAAAACATATTGAGGGATTCTTATTATTTGACTGATCTAAAATATATTTTTCAATTTTTAATTCTTTTATTTCTCTTCCAAAACCCCCGCCACCAATTGCAATAACCTGTTTCATATCCTATCAACTATTTTTCTTATAACTTTTATATGATCGATTGTTGTTCTGCAACATCCTCCAACAACTGATGCACCCTCTTCGATCCATTTTATAACATATTTACCATACTCATTATGATCAATATGTTGATGATTATGATAATGCCACTCATCAGAATCACTAATAAAGCCCTCCAACTTATTTTTTTTATAAATTGATGAATTAGCATAGATACCAAAACTTTTTTCTTTTTTTAATCTACTAATTGCAAGTGTAGCAGTATCAGCATGGACACAATTCACCAATTGACAATCTATATCTAAATCAATAGATTTTAATATCGCATCATGTAAAAGTTCAGTACTTGGTAGTCTATTTAATTTATTTCCTCTAGTAGTCCAACTCAACCAAACTTTTTTTGAAAAATCTTTTGCGGTATTAGCTGCGATTGTCCCTTCATATATTGATGCCATAGTTTCACATATAATTACATCAACATTGTCTTGGTATATTGATCCAAGAGTTTTATAAAATTTACGAAGTGTTTTTTCTTTGGAAGTTAGATCAGGTCTAAATGTTACATGTATCGGTGGAAAGCAACCCGCAATTTTTGTTTTAGTATTTGTCTTTATAATAGCTTCTTGACACAGTTCTAATGCAACTTTTGCTAAATAATCATAAGAAGGTGCACTAGGTTCTCGTTTTAATAATTCTGGTGTAGCTTGATAATTAGACGTAGTTATTATGTCTGCTCCTGCTTCAATATTGTCGATGTGTATTTGTTTGATTATTTCTGGATTATGAATCAATGAATATGCAGACCAAATCGATGTTTTGAAACTTGGTAAATATTCACCTCGGTTTTCAAGCTCAGTTCCAAGAGCTGAGTCTAAAATTAATGGTTTCATTTTCTACTCCTAAGACGTTACATTATTTGTCTTGTTAAATGTTAATCCTGGGAATAATTCCGTTTTAGCACTTTCTTTAAAATCGCGGCAATAGGATCAAATCACGATTTTGCTAATTAAAAACTTAATTTATAAAAATGTAAAGTTATTTTAATACAATATAGAAAGTGTTTTTTTAAGATCTCCAAGCCATGGCTCATAGTTTTGCCACTGTCCTATGCCTTTTTTGTATATAGGCTGTCGAACCTGTTCAGAACTTGGTGTTCTTACTGTTCTTTTAGTTTTATAAAAATTTAAACAATTTTCTTCAAATTCTAAATCACAAAATTTTAATAATTCTCTAATTTGATTCTCAGTATCTTCAATCATATTTTCATATAAAATCCTGTGAACTTTACCTGGAAGAACTTTATCCCAATGCTCCATTATTTTGAGATAATCTAAATAATAATTTCCTATTCTGTTTTGTGAATAAGTAAATCCTTGGCCAGAGCCAAATAGTTGTTTATAGCAACTAAAACAGCAATCCATTGGATTTCTTCTAGCATCAATTATTTTTGCATTTGGAAGAATTAAATGAATTAATCCTATATGGATAAAATTATTAGGCATTTTGTCAATAAAATAAGGTTTATCTGTAACTCTTTGGTCTAAAGTGTTTTGTATGTATGCTTCTCCCATTTTTCTGAATTCTTCTTTTTTTACTTTTGTTAATGCTGAAGGATACTCAGACTTGCTTCGGGAGTCTTTTTTATTAGCAATTTTTCTTGATAAAGCAATTATGTTTTGAAGTTCAGTTGTTCCCTCTACTAAAGAATGAGATGAAAGAATTTGTTCAATTAGAGTTGAGCCTGATCTTGGAAGTCCAACAACAAATATTGGATCTGAGTTTTGATCTCCTACATCAACATATTTATCAAAAAATTCTTTAGTAAAGAAACTTATTAATTCATCGCATTCACGGCTGAATTTCTTAGAATCCCAAGGAACCTGTTTACTTTTTAATGTATTTCCTTTTACATATGCAGCTATGGAGTTTTCGTAATTTTTGTTATCTTCTTCGGCTTTACCTAACGCAAACAATAAATGAAAATAATCTTCCATTTTAGTATCCTGGCTGCTTAAAAGATTCTTAAGATCTTTAATATCATTTACTGTGAATTGATAAGTCTTTAGATTAGCCAGACTCCAGTATGCTTCTCCAAAACCAGTTTTAGATGTAATTGCATTTTTATATGCTTCAATTGATTCATCCAGCCTTCCAATTGCCCTTAATGTATGACCATAACTTAAATATAATTGATTATTTTTAATCTTCTTATTGTTGATAATAATTTCAAAAATTTTAAGTGCTTCGTCATGTTGATTAGCTAGTGCCAAATTTACAGCTTTCAGGGTAAGATACTGTGGATTATTTTTGTCTTTTTCTAATAAAATTTCAATTTGCTCTAATGCCTGAAAAGGTAACTGTCTTTTATAAAGCAAATTAGCATAACTCAGTCTTGCCTCATCATAATCAGGTGATAAATCCAAAGCTCTAACTAGTAAATATCCTGCATCCTTATATGCTCTAAATTTTACTCCGATGTCACCAAGCAATTTCATTGCATTAACATCTAATGGGTAATCTTTGAGATAATTTCTTAGAATAGATTCAGCTTTTTTTAATTTATTTTCAGAAATTAATCTTGCTGCATCAAGTAATTCTTGTGGTATGTTGTTTTTTGTATACACTCGATTTCAATAAAAAAGGCTGTATCAAGGATACAGCCTTTTTTTTGTTATTTTAAAATTTAATTCATTTTCCAACTGTACTTAATACCAAAAGTTCTTGGTCTATTAACAGTTGTTAGTCTTTGAATATCTTCACTATTGATGTAAAGTTCAGCTACTTCATCAAATACATTATCAAAATATAGTTGTATTGAAGCTTGGTCACTTACATCCATAGTATAAGAAAGATTTCCAATTCCATATGAATCTTGAAATTCTCTATCATCAAAGAACAGGTCGTTATACATTCCTGCAACAAATGCATAATTAAAATCTATTCTTGAAGTATCAGATATTTCAGCAGTAAGTCCTATATTACCCTTTGTATCAGGGGTAAAAGGCAGATCTTGATCTTTATATGCCTCAGTATTGCCTCTCAAGACATAATTTTCAGTAAGAACTGCATCATTTTTTGCAAAAGCAAATGTTGCTGAAAGTCTATCACTTAAAATAATTTGAGAATCAATTTCAAAACCCATACTTTGTGCCGCACCAATATTGTCAACGAGACCAAGTAATGAAATACTTGAATCAAACCATCCAAGTTGTATGTCATCCCACTCCATAGTGTATGCTGCACCATTAAGCCTCATCCTTCCATCCATAAGAATAGTTTTAAAACCAAATTCATAATTAGTTAGGAAATCGGCATCATATGTCGCACCAAGTTGAGTAGTTCTATTTGTACCACCTGGTCTGTATCCTTCTGATACAGTAGCATAAACCATTGCATTTTCAGTTGCTTGGTATGAAATATTAAATTTAGAAATACTATCACTACCATCAAATTTTGAATTTACATTATCGGGTCTTGTAGAACTTCCATAAATAGAATTAGGCCACCAAATTGTTCCAACAAATCCCTTCAAGGATGTTTCGTTGTCAAAACTTCTATGTCCCAATGTTATTTCAGTTTTATCATTAAGCTGAATATAGAGCTCTCCAAAAACAGCTGATTCTTCTTCATATCTAACTTGATCAGTTTGATAATATAAATCCTTCGAGCCAGGTACAGCTGCATCTGGATTAATTTGAGGTACATGCCATTGAGAATCATAAGCAGTTTCATTCTCAGTCATAAAAGCTCCAACTATCCAATTGAACATTCCATCAGACTTTGAAGCAAGTCTAATTTCGGTTGTATCGAATTCTTGATGAGTATCATTTTCAAACTGGATTCTAGGATCTACACATGGTCCAAAGTAATATGAATAACATGTGTAATAAGCTTCAACAAAGCCATCAATAGAATAATGAGAATAATCACTTAATACTTCAAAATCTCTTTCAAGACTTGAAGTTGTGAATGTAAGATCAGCAAAACCCAAATCACCCGTCACAGATAATGAAAATCTATCCCACTCATCATGAGTGGTATCATCATAAAATCTTCCAACTTTATATTTACCTAATTTGTCAGGGTTGTGATCCCAGACACCATCAGTTTCAGTATCTTGACCCATGAAGTTAGCATCAACTTGCCAATTATCATTCAAATCAACTCTTAATGCAGCTCGATATCCTTCTTTAACAGCATCATTAAAATTATCTTCTACAAAGACCTCATTTGTTCTTGTAATTCCACTGTAAGGGAACGTAATTGAATCAAGAACTGAGTCAATATAACCTCCATCCTCATCACTAAATCCAACAAATCTCAATGCCATATTGTTTGATAAAGGAATATTTACAAAACCCTCGATCATTGTGCTGTCATCGCCACCAGAAGTAAATTCAGAGCTTAGGTTTGCACCTGCATCAAATTCACTTGATGGTTTGTTAGTAATTATCTTAAGATTACCTGCTTGAGATGCTGCACCATAAAGAGTTCCCTGAGGTCCAGATAAAGCCTCAACTCTTTCAATGTCATAAACATGAACATCAAGGTTGTCACCAATCATAGTTACTGGAGATTCATCTAAATATATAGCAACAGCAGGTCCTTGAAGTGATTGGTTAGAATTACCACCATCAGATATACCTCTCATAAAGATTTGACCTTGACCGGGTCTTCTTTGCGTTGCTGAAGCAGATGGCAGTTGAAGAACATAATCTGCAAAATCTTTAATGTTTAAGTTATCTAACTCAGTAGCAGACAGTGTCGAAACACTAATAGGTACATTTTGAAGATTCTCAGATTTCTTCTGAGCTGTAACTACTATCTCTTCAACCGTTGCATCTTGAGAAAGAACATCCGATGCCATAAATACAGAAGAAGCAAAAACTGTTGCTTTTGTGACTGCTTTATGGACTTTTTCAAAATGAAATATATTCATATTACCCCCTAAAGTAACAAATAAAATTTAAATAAAATATACATTAATTTTAAAATATAGTAAATTTTTATTACACATAATTTTTAAGAAGGTTTTATATGAAAAACTTTAGTAAAGTAGCTTTGTTACCAATTTTATTGATTTTAACTATCTCTTGCTCAAAAAATGAATTTTCTTTTTTACCACTCAAAAAAGAATGGATTGTTGATGAATCAGAAGCAACAAGATGGTCAATGGTCAAACATAATAATCTTCCTACATTAACTGGCTCTGTCGAGTGGAAAAATTACATGAACTTTCTAGAAAATGAATTTAAAAAATATGGTGTTATTGATATATATAGAAATACTTGGGAATTTGATAAATGGACAATATCTGAAGATCCCTCAAATTGGACACTTTCGGTGGATGGAAATGACGTGAGAGTTGCATATTATGGTGCATATTCAGGTAAAACAGATCGTGATGGAGTTACTGCCGAAATGATCTACTACGACCATGATAATCCACCAATTGATATCAAGGATAAAATTGTAGTCATACCTACCAGAAAACATCCAAGTAAGCCATACAGTACTAATTATTTAACTAATTTTACTTACAATGAGTACGAATATGTCTTAGATGGTGATACTCTTCCTGAGCCATTTGAATTTGTAGATCCTGAGGTCTCTTTTACTTTTGATATTTGGTATCAACTTGCACAAAGACTTGATCAAATACCAGAAGATGGAGAAGCTGCGGGTGCCGTGATTGTGTATGACATGGCTTATGACAGAACAAAGGGTCTATACACATTTCCTGTTCCTGATCATTATGATTCGCCAACCTTAATTCTTTCAAGAGAAGATGGAGTTGGTGTAATTGAAGCATCAAAAGAAAAAAAAGAAGCAACAATTGTTTTAAATAGTAAAATTGAAAAATCAGAAGCTTATCAGTTAATTGGATATTTGCCTGGTAAAAATTACGGAACCGACAAAGATGAACAGATTATTTTAACCAACCATACTGACGGTCCATCCATTACTCAAGATAATGGTGCATTGGGCATATTAGGCATAATTAAATACTTCTCTAACATTCCTCAAGAAAAAAGAGACAGAACTTTGCTTATTTATCTTGATTGCAGACATTATATGCCTGGCATGGAACAAGCACACAAAGATGTTTCTTGGTTGAAAAAAAATCCTAATTTAAAGGATAAGGTTGTTGGATTAATACAGGCAGAACACCTAGGAGAAATGGACTACAAAGAGGTAGATGGAGAAGTACTCCCCACAGGCTATACAGAACAGTCATATTTATGGACTAGAAATAATGATTATTTAATAGAGTCTGCTAAAAATGCTTTAGACAGATACGGTTGGTCTAGAGGAATGTTATCCGTTCCTGAAAGACCTGGCCCTAATGGTAACATTCAACAAGTATGGTGGGGAGTTGGCATTATCGCATTAGCAAATGAACTAAGAAATAATGAAGATTGTGATGAATATTCTTGTGATGAGAGCCTAACTTCTAATAGTCCTTTGGTTTGGAATGGGTCAAGTTGTGAAGTTTGGACATGCTTAAATGTTCCAGCATATGGTCAAGGTGGTTTCTTGGGATACTACTGGAACAAATATTCTGATATAAGTAAATGGAACTCAGAATTATTTATTCAGCAAACTTCAACAATGATAGATCTTACTGGCGTTTTAATGTATAGCGACCTTGAAAAAATTAAACCTATTCTTGGTGATCAAAGTTTCAGAAATACTGATATGAGTATCGCTGCGCCGATTGATATTGAGGAATAAAATATTTCACCAGCTAAAGGTGTTATGAAATTTTAACAACTTTTGTTTCCAAAGATTCGTATAGTGTTTAAATTCATTTTCCTTGATTAGAAATTTTTTATACATTAAGTCTCGATCAACCATTAATATAGCAACTTGCGAGATATTGGTCTCAAACATAATATTGTGAGCATTAGCATAAGCACATCCCTGAAGGAAGTAATCTTCTATCCACTCTTTTTTCTTAATTCTTTTTGATGTTTTAAAATCAATAATAGTATCTTTTCCATCAATAACACCAATACAGTCTGCTGTTCCAGCATAAAGTTTATTTAGGACAAGATGGACCTCTAATCCATAAACTTCAGAGATGTTTACAAGAGCATCATCTATTAATTTTTTTGACATTCTTTTTGCCATATTGCCTAAGCTATTATCAGAAAAGATATCCTCATCAATACCATTAAGATGATTTTCTAGAGATAGATGCACCATGGTTCCAATATCTGTAGCCTCTTTCATAACTCTATCTGCTTCAATATCACCCACCCTGTTTCTCCATTCACTCAAGGATGATTTCTTATCAGACATATTATCCAAAACAGTAGTAACACTTGGCACTTCATTATTTTCAGGATCTATATAGAATCTTCCAAGGGTATTTTCGATTCGTTTAAGTTCTGGATATTTATATTTATTTGTTATCATTAGTAATATTCTTATTTAATATGTTTAATATAAAATTAAATCCTCTTTGGAGCAAAACAGTATTAGTAATTACATTTAGTTTTTTGCTATTACTGTCTTCTTATGTGCTTATTGATCCAAAAGGTAGTGCAAAAAATCTACTCTCAATATATAGCTTTTTTGCAATAAACTTCGAGTCATTATTTTTATATATTGGTTTTGGTGTATTAGTTTTCTTAGTCGTAATAGCATTTTCGAAAAGTGGTTCAAGAAAAATTGTTCTTGAAGGGAGATCGGATTATTCATATTTTTCATGGTATTCAATGCTATTTGCAACTGGGATGGGTGCTGCACTTCTTTATTGGTCTACTTATGAATGGCTTGTTTATTACACAAATCCTATTGAAGGTGAGGATCAATCTTTACTGA
Source organism: uncultured SAR86 cluster bacterium (assembly GCA_902541175.1). Lineage (GTDB taxonomy): Bacteria > Pseudomonadota > Gammaproteobacteria > Magnimaribacterales > D2472 > SAR86A. The sequence goes on along the minus strand of CACBPP010000004.1, from coordinate 87,648 downwards.
AAGCAAGGTCCTATCCATTATTCCATTGGATGTTTACAGGATGGGCCCTATACATACTTCCAACAGTAGCATTTGTTTTTTCACTTATGAAGAATCCAAATACTCCACTAACTTTTTCAGGAATACTCCTAAAAGAACAATCTGGACCAATAAGAATTTTATTAGATATCTTTTTTATTGGTGCAATATTAACAGGAGCAGGTGTTGGTCTGGCACTATCCTTTCCTCTTATGTCAGCTGCTATATCAAAATTGTTTGGATTTAATCAAACAATTTATTTAGATTTTGTCATGTTATTAATATGTATGTGCATTGTTTCAATAAGTGTTTATAGAGGCCTTCAAAACGGTATTAAAAAACTTAGTAATTTTAATATTATTCTTGTTATCTCCTTTTTAACACTAATCTTAATAACTGGTCCTACAAAATACATTGTCATTAATACATTTGAACCAGTTACATATGTTTTAAAAAACTATTTGTCACTTAGCTTACTTAAATCACAGTACTCGCTTGATTGGACCGTTTTTTATTGGGCATGGTATATAGCTCTAGCACCAGCAGTAGGAGCTTTTATAGTTAATATTTCAAATAATAAAACTGTGAGGGAATTGATCTTTGGAGCTTTGATTGTTGGTTCATTGGGTTGTATTTTTCATATTGGGGTTCTATCAAATATATCTATTTACGCATATGAGAATGGTATCTTGGACGCGCCAAAAATATATGCAGATCAATCTATGACATCACATGCTCTTGTTATTGAAACTATATCTTCGTTAGATTATGGAACATTTTTCTTAATTTTATTTACCATAATTGCAGTAGTATTTTTGTGCACAACTTATGATTCTCTATCATATATTTTGGCTACAGCATCTATGAAGAATTTTAAAGATAAACCCTCTAGGAGTTTGAGAGTTTTTTTTGCAATAATTCTTATGATACAACCAGCTTTAATTATGTTTTTAGGAGGTAAGGACTCATTTATGTGGCTTTTAGTTGTAATATCTGTACCATTGATTCTAATTTATTTATTTCTAATATTATCGATCATTAAAAATGCAATTAAATTTAAAAAATCATAGAGCTAATATTTTTGAAAAAAATCCATTTGATGTAAATAAAACATCAATTATTTTTGTGCCTGGAGCAGGAATGGATCATAGAATAATTTCAATGTTTAATTTAGAAGACCTTTATGATCAATTTAATATTCTTGGTATTGATTTGCCAGGTCATGGATATACGTCAGGCCCAATAGTAGATTCAATAAGAGATCATACTCATTTTTGCATCGACGTATTCAATGAAATCGATATAAAAAAACCAATCGTAATTGGTCATAGTTGGGGTGGATTGGTTGCACTAGACCTTGCAACAGAGTTTGAAAATGAAATGACAATATGCATGAATATTGCATATCCATTCCTTGTAGGTGATATGTTGCTTGACTTTGCAAAAGGTAATTTGGATCAGGCTGTTGAATTTCTAATGAAATATGGAATTTATAAGTTTCCTAAAACAGAAATAAAAACCAAAGGATTTGGGACAATGGGTTCAGGTTTTTATGGGAGATCAAAGGGGCAAATAAAATCACCTTATGGTACAAAAGTTGTTGAAGATGATCCTGAAAGAGAAATTAAACTTTATCCTTTAAAGAGGTTGTTTAACCAATCAGAAAAGGAAATAAGCTCTATTGACTTAAAATCTTGTAATATTTTTAGATTAACTGATGATCAAATTTCAAAATTAAAAAATATTAAATACATTTTTAGTGAAAAAGATAAGTTAGCAAGATTTAATCCAGAGAATATACTTTTAAAAGATATAGATCATGATAAAGATATTGTAATTCTTAAAGATGTAGGTCATTTCCCCTACTTTGAGGATCCAGATCTAATATCAAAGGAATTAGTGGGAATGATCAAGGGAAAATAATTTTTCTAAAATATATTCACTACCCCACCTATCATTTGATCTGTAGCATTTTGGAGCATTTAAATCGCTTTGAATGTCTCCAACACAAGAACCGAAATTTGTATATGAACTTATTCCTGTATCTTTGTTATATCCTGCTTCTGGCCACATATGATCAGAATCTACGTTTAAAATAGACATTATCTTTATATCATCTGAACATTCGGAGTATGTTTTTTCTTCAAATTCCTCATAGTGCTTGAAGGTAACTTCTTTTAAATTTTTGCAATTGAATTTTTTTGTCCATTTATCAATAAAGTTAGATTGATTTTCATAAAAGAGTCCGTCAAAAGCAATTTTTCCAATTGGAGGTATAGTTTCATCATTTAAAGAAGCATATGAAATGAAATTTACAGGTACATCAGGAGTACAAGCAAAACCATCTCGTGGTAAACCATTTACACTAATTGCTGCCTTAATTGATTCAGGATACATACACACATATGAATTAACGAACATCCCCCCTGTACTATTACCTATTAAATAAACATCTTTTACATTAAATTCGATTTTTAATTTATCAATCAAATTTTTAATGAATTTAGTATCATCAACACATGGTGCCCAACCACATCTTCCTCGATCACAATTAGGAAACTTTGGATAAATTAATCTTTTATCGTCAGCAAGACAATTATTAGATATTTCCTCGTAGGTTGTTTGTCTAATAATATCGTTGAAAGTTGTAATTAATGTATTTTCTTTATCGTAAAAAAATGTGGATTCTGGATAAACTGCAATAAAATTATGTTTATCTGCTAATTTATTAAAGCCTCCAGTTAATTCACTCTCAAAACCTGATGCGGTTCCTCCATACCCGTGAATTCCAAAAACTATATTTGTTTTGGTATCTTTATTGTATGCATCAGGGACATAAATAAGGTAATGTCTTTCAAGGCCATCTTCATATACATAAACCTTTTTCATATCAGAAGAAGACAGAAAACTCATAAAAAATATTAAAAAAATATATTTCATGCTTTCTCTAAAAATGATTTAAAAGATTCATAAACTTCTCTTTTTTTATTTCCACTAAAAACTTCATGTCTTTCGTCTTCAAAAATTTTAATATCTATATTTGTAAAAAAGTTTCTTAAAAAATTGTATAAAGATATTACTCCTCTTTTAAATTCACCTACAGGATCTTCTGATCCAGAGATAATTAAAACAGGAATATTTTTATTTGTAATGTTGTAATCATAAATTCTAAAAGCATCTTCTATTCCCTGAGCCATATCCATCCATAGACCATTAGTTACTTTATAACCACACAACTTATCTTTAACATAATTATCAACATTATTTTTATCATTTGATATCCAATCACTTATTGTTCTATTTGGCTTAAAATAATTGTTAAATCTTTTGGTAGTTAAGGTTTCCATAATGTTATTAATTTTCTTTCTACCATTAAATAATATATCGATTTTTATAATTAGCTTTTGAACTGTTATCAATAGTTTGGGAAATTTTGAGGATCCAGATAGAATTAAACCATCAATAGTAAGTTCATTTTTGAGCATTGATAATGCGATCCATGATCCCATACTGTGAGCTAGAAGAAATTGTTTTAAATGTGGGAAATTTTTTTGTGTATCGTTAATTAATATTTCGAAATCATTTACTACCATTTCCCAACCATTCTGATTATCTGAAAACTTTCCAATATCATCATTGCTTTCAATTCTTTTACCATGACCTCTATGGTCTATCGAAATAACATGATAACCATCATCGTTAAGTTTAGATATCAACCATTCATATCTTCCAATATGTTCTGCTTTGCCATGACATATATGCACAATACCTTTAGGATCTGAAATGCTTGATAAATGAACATATAAATAGCTTTTATCAATGGAGGTGTTTAAAATCATAATTTATAATAATAGGTTATAAAGGTTTTTAAAATATTATGAAAGACATTCATATAGCTGGCACGGGCATTTGGTATCCAGAAGATACAATTAGTAATGATGAAATCGTTCTCTCATTCAACTCTTATGTAGATAATTTTAATACAACAAATAAAGATAGAATTGACAGTGGTGAAATAGAAAAACTTGAATATTCATCAACCGAATTTATTGAAAAAGCATCAGGTATAAAAACCAGACATGTAATCGATAAAAAAAATATCTTAGATATAAATAAAATGATGCCTTCAGTGGTTCATGAAGACAAATCAAAGATGTCAATTCATGCAGAAGTTGGAATTAAAGCAGCTCAAAAAGCAATGGATAATGCTGGCGTTACTCCAGATGATATTGATGCTGTAATTTTAGGCACATCTCATGCTGCTAGAAACTATCCTTCCGTAGCCATCGAAATTCAAAATGAACTTGGTATTGATGGATATGCATACGACATGCTAGTTGGTTGTTCTTCAACAACATTTGCAATTAACAACGCTGTTAGTGATATCGCCTCAGGTATTGCAAATACTGTTCTTGTAATAAATCCCGAGATATCTACTCCATTTGTAAATTATACAAAAAGAGACATACATTTTATTTTTGGAGATGGCTGCGTTGCTACTGTAGTGTCAAAAAATAAGACTTCCAATAATAGCTTTAAGGTTTTAGATAGAAAATTAATTACAAAATTCTCAAATAATATCAGAAGTGATTGGAGTTATCTTGCTAGAGCTGCAAGTGATGAAAAATCTTATGATGATTTACTTTTTTACCAAAATGGTAATAGTGTATTTAAAGAAGTTTGTCCAATGGTTGCAAAGTTTATTAATAATCAATTAGAAGAAAATAACCTTAAAGCTGATGATATTAAAAAGTTTTGGTTGCATCAGGCTAATGCTCGAATGGTAAATTTAATTGTTTCTAAAATTATAGGGTCAGATGATTTTGACACATCATTAGCCCCCCTTCCCATTGAAAAATTTGGTAATTTGGCTAGTGCCGGATCAATGTTTGCATTCAATCTTCATAATGACCTGCAATCAGGAGAAAAAGGATTAATTTGTTCGTTTGGAGCAGGATACTCAGTCTGCTCAATAATTGTTGAAAAAATTTAATAAGAATATATTTAAAATAATAAAACATTTATAATTTAACTATGGGTGAATATGACGCAGTTTGGGTTTTTCTTATCTCCTTGGTTTTTGTTGGTTTTTACATTTATATAGAAGCCAGACCAAAGGGTTCAAATTTATTTGGTAATATTTCCGATACCATCGGAAGATTTTTTAGAAATAGATAATTTGTTTGACAAAAAGCTAAGTGTTTTTGCCTTTACTTTTCTAGCTCTTTTATTAGGTGGACTGTCCTCGTCAAATACTGGTGATGACATCTGGTACCAAGAGCTTACAAAGTCATCTCTAAATCCCCCTGGTTATGTATTTGGTATTGTCTGGCCAATTCTTTATTTATTCATGTCTATATCTGCATACAGGGTGTTTGAAAAAATATATAAAATATTTTTCATTCAGCTATTCTTTAATACTATATGGTCTTGGTTGTTTTTTGCTTTCCATTTGCCAGTAATAGCTTTACTAGATATATGGTTACTAATATTTTTAAATGTAAAAATAATAATAGTACTTTTTAAAACAGATAGGATATCTACTTTTTTATACATGCCCTATGTTATTTGGTTATGTTTTGCTTCCTATTTGAACCTTTTTATTGTTATAAATAATTAAATAAAAATTCCAACAATTAGACCAGTCATGCATGATGCGAGAGTTGCTCCAACTAGTGCCTTAAAAGAAACACTTATAAGATCGTCTTTTCTTTCAGGAGCCATTGCGGTTATTCCAGATATTAATATACCTACTGAAGATAAATTAGCAAAGCCACACAAACTATAAAAAGTAATTAATTTTGATCTATCTGAAAGTTCACCATTATCTAAAGCAGCCAATCCAGGATAAGCAACAAATTCATTAAGAGTAGTTTTAATACCAAGTAATTCTCCAGCAATTACTGCCTCGCTCCAGGGGATACCCATTAACCATGCAATTGGAGCAAAAATATAGCCAAGAATAATTTCTATGGATAAATCAAAACCAAACTGATATGAGACAGCACCTAAAATTGAATTCACAATATATACTAATGAAATTACAGCAATAAGAATTGTTCCAACACTAACTGCAATACTTGCCCCATCTGATGCTCCTCTAGTAACAGCATCCATTGTACTTTTGTAAACTTTTGGAACCTTATTCTCATTAAAGTCAGTTATTGAATTTGAGGGAATCATAATGTTTGCATACATTATTGCTGCAGGAACTGATAACACTGAAGCAGTTATGAAATGTTGAATCAAATTTTCATTTATAAAAGCATTTTCTAAAATACTTATAAGTGCGACCATTACTGAACCTGCAACAGTAGCCATACCTGCTGTCATTAAAATTAATAATTCTTTATTTGATAATTTGCTTACATATGGTCTTACTAATAAAGGTGCTTCAACTTGACCAACAAATATATTTGCAGCTGCACCTAGACCAACAGGTCCCCCTATATTAAAGAGTTTTTGACATGCTTTAGAGATCAAATTAACAATAAAAGGTAAGATTCCCCAATACCACAATATTGCAGATATACACGCCATGACGATAATGTATGGAAGAACGCCGAATGCAAATGTTTCTAGTAAAGATCTATATGGATTCGTATCATCAGATGGGGGGTAACCGAAAACAAAATTAGCTCCCTCAATTGTTGCTTCTTGAAGAATTACTACTCCATTACCCAAAATCTCAAATGCACTTATTACCAGTGGTACTTTCAATAATATAGCTGCTAATAGTATTTGCGACAAAATACCATAAAGCACATATTTATAATTTATGATTTTGTAATTATCTGATAGAGGTAGAGCTATGATAATTAAACCAAAAAAACCAATTATTATTTGAAGTAATGTATAAAAATCCATATTAATAAAGTTTAATTTCTTTGAGCCTTTGATCTAAGAAAGTATCGGCAAGTATTCCTTCATCATCATCTCTAAAAATTGATTTCAAATTAATTGATGGAGCAGGATGAAGAAAAAATGGAATACTATATCTTGATTTAGATTCTGCCTCAGGATCTTGAATGACTCTATGAGTAGTACTTTTTAATTTCTTATCAGTAACTAATTGCATCATGTCACCAATATTACAAACAATAGCTTCAGAACTTGGTTCGACTTTAATCCATGATCCATCTTTATTTAAAACCTCTAAACCACCTTCTTCGGCACCAATTAAAAGAGTTATTAAATTAATATCCTCATGAGCTCTTGCTCTGTGAGGATTAGACAAGGATTCGACAGGTGGGTAATGGATAGATCTCAAGAGGGAATTACCTTTCTCAACCCAAGATGTAAAATAATTTCTATCTAGGCCTAATGACAATGCAATTACAGATAAGACTCTTGAACCAATTTTATGTAATTCATTATAAAGTTCATCAAAATTAGAATTGAATTGAGGTAGTTGTTCTATGTTTAGATTTTGAGGTATTTTTTTATCAAATGAATCATCAATGACAGGTCCATGATGCCAAAACTCTTTTTGATCTGCTATCTTCTCACCTACTGCTGTTTCTATACCTTTTGGGGTATAACCTCTAGCACCTTTTGACCCAACCGAGCTATATGTATTTTTAATTTCATAATCTAAATCAAAAAAAGCTTTTGATGATTCATAACAATCATCAACTAGTTCTTTAGATAAGCCATGTTCTGTAATTGAGAAAAAACCATGATCTGAAAGAGCTACTTTAAGAAGATTAATTGAATGAGAATCACCCTTTTCAATTTCTTTAAAAGATAGTTCTGGTATTAAGTTGCTCATAATAAAAAAGGCGGTATAAAACCGCCTTTAAATTATATATAAGTATTATTAGAAATTATACTTAATTCCAAGTTGAGCTCTCCAAACACTCTGTGTGGCAGAAAGACTCATGTTATATGGATCATCAAAACTATATCTGAATGCATTTCTACTATAGTCATATCTAGAACCATCAATGATTTTTAAATCAATTACCGGAATCCTTCCAGAATAATATCCATATCTAACAACACCTTTATCATCATCAATTAGATTTAGTAAATTTTCTATACCTAGTGTTATAACAAATTCATCATCACCTCTAAAACCTGGCAAGATTTGAGTAACCTTGAAATCTAAAGATGATTGCCATGGAAATCTCATGGACCCTCTGTCAGCAATTTGTCCAGCCTTACCTTCAAGACCAAAAACATTGTATAAAAGATTTAATACTGCTTCTTCCCTAGCTAATGCATCAGCAGAACCTTCACTTCCACAACCAGAGGAATAACAAACCAATGGATCATTTCTGGTAGGTATATATAGAAGAGATGAACTATCATCATTCAAATTATAGTCGTAACCAAACGCTCTTGCTTTATAATCACTTGTTCTACTTGTGAAAGTATCAAAAGTTGGATAAGCAGGTAAGCCTGATTTTCTCTCGAATATTAAAGTAAATGTAGTTGGTTTATCTGCACCGAAGAAATAGTGTTTAGATCTTAATGTTGCAAGAAGCCTATGCTCAGTTTCATAGATTGATCTCATAGCTCTTCTATTATTAAAATCAATTGCTCCAGTCTTACCATAGTTTGAATTAGATGTTGAGGATGTCATACCATTAAGAGCAGTATTGTCCTGTCCAGTGTAACTCAAAGAAACAACGGTATCGCCATCTCTGAATGCTTTATTAAGAGTAGCAGAAATTACTTCTCTCTCACCACAGCAATCATTATAAAGACCTGCTTTATAAGTTTTTCTACCAGTCATATTGTAGATTGGTCTTCCATCAGGTGCTGTTTCAGTTGGAACAGTAGGAGTGTCTCCAACTAATGGGTATCCTGTGTCTATTACTTTATACAAAGCCTCTTCTTCTTTAGTTTTAAGATATGTAACTGTCATATCCATATCATAAGGAAGATCTCTTTCATAAGTAATATTTAATATTTTGGATTCAGGCCAATCAAAGCTCGGTGCGATAAAGTCAATTTTTGCGCTTGTGAGAGGAGCATCTGCTATTGCTTGTTGAACACAAGCTGGCAGACCTGATCCTGCCGATAATAGAGGGTTACATCCTGCTGGTGCATAGTCATCATCATAAGCAGATGTTCTTACTCCATCATTAGTGTATGCATTAGATATCCAAACAGTTGGTAACTTTGATGAATATGTTCCATAAGTTATATTGATATCACTTACATCATCAATAACTAAATCCATGCCCAATCTAATATTTAGCAAGCTAGCGCCATCGATACCACCATTAGGAAATCCATAAGTAGCTTCAAAGTCAGCATTCCTTGATGGAGAGTCATCTGAATCATATTCATCGTATCGAATTCCTGCGGTCAAACTTAACCTATCAGAGTATGTGTATTCATCCATAACGTATATAGATGAGAGTCCGTAATCAAATATTGCAGCAGCACCATCGACATTGCCATCTTTTGCATTATTAGCTTCAAAAGCACTTGCTACACCCGCCTCGTAATCTGCAAGTGAATCGAATTCCCAGGCACCATCTTGTGCTACAACAAATACGTTATAAATGTCATATGTTGTATTTTCATATCCGGCAGTAATTTTATGATCTCCGGTATAGTAAGTGATCTTACCTTTGAAGAAATCAGTCTCAGTTGCTAAAGCATTTGCACTTCTATATATATCAGCTCCTAAATAAACTCTCATACCATATGCATCATCTATATAGAAATTTGGAACATCTTGCCCTGCTGGAGAATTTTGACTGGTATCAGTACTTTTTGTTGAGTAATAGATTTCGGATATTAAATTATCTGCCCAGTCTGAAACTAAGAGGATACTAGAAGTATCCGTTTCTTCACCTTTAAAGTATGAGGCTGATTCAAAATAAAAACTAGAGTTACTTCCCTCAGCTCTTAAACGATCACCTTCAGTACTTTTATAATTATATGTCAATCTATGACTATCATTAATAATATAATCTAGTCTTAAAGACGTATTTTCTTGATTAGATTCCGTTGTTGAAGCAACACCTAAAGGATCCCATCCGTATTTAGATTTAGTAAGATCTCTAATGTAATTTATTTGATCAAGTGTAATAACTTGTTCATTTGCAGCACCTGATCCTGCAGGACCATATAAAACTGGATTGGTTACTGTTGTTTCCTCATATGTTAAGTAAAAGAATGCTTTATCTTTAATAATTGGACCGCCAAAGGTAAAACTTTCGGCTGTATCCTCTTTATCAAAAGTATATTTTTTACCTTCAATTTTATCTCCATAAAATTGATCACCACGATCGTAAAAACCAACACTTCCTTCAAATTCGTTAGTACCACCTTTTGTTACAAACTCAATGATTCCGCCTCTGAAATTTGAGTATTCTACAGATGCAGGTGCAACTTTAACTGACATTTGATCGATAGAATCTAAGTTAATTGGACTCCTTTGAGAAGGATAACCATTATCATTAAGACCAAAATCATCATTAAAGGAAACTCCGTCAACTTTAATATCATTACTTCTTGGGTGAGCTCCTGCAATTGAAATATTTTCATATCCATCTTCAGTATCATCTAGAGAAACAATTGGATTTAATTTAATCAAGTCTTTTATGTCTCTTGTTACAGATGGAGTTTCTTGAATAGTTTGAGCATCAATCGTTGAAGAGTATCCTAAACCATCATCTGCAGTTACTCTTTGTGCAGTAACAATAACATCGTCAACAGATTCTGCTGAATTTAAGACAAAGGATAGTCTTGATGTTTCACCAACAACTAAACTAGTAGTAACTTCGTCTGATAGAAGACCAGCAGCAGATACCTTAATTGTGTATGGTCCGCCGGGTCTTAATCCACCAGCAAAATACTTACCGGACGAATCAGTTGTTCTAGTTACAACTGTATTGGTAGGTTCATAAGTAATCTCAACTTGAGCTCCGCTTACAGAACCATCTGCAGAAGAAACTGATCCAGTTATATCAGATGTAAGTTCTTGTGAGTAGAGATTTGGTAAGAGAAAAATTGAGAATAGAGAGATTTTTAAAAAGTTCCGTATCATAATAAGACATACCCCTATATATGGTAATTAAGTTATATAGATAATATATATCAAAATATCAATAAGAACTATTACATTTTTGAAAATTTTTTGTGAAGTTTAGATTAACGCCTGTTTTTAATATTTCTGTGCTACTGTAACAAGATCTTTTCCATCTACATCTTTTATCTTAATTTGAATAGTATTTTTAAAAATTTCTAAAAAACCATAGTTTTCTTGAGGATATGTTTTACCAATTAAATAATTATCAGTTTCATTAAAGGATGAGCCTGGTTTGTTCATAGATGATGATGTAATTTCTATTATTCCATTTTTTTTATATATGCCTGCACGATGCCTGTCACCTGAAAATAATATTGTTTTATCATTAAATTGCTCTATAAGTTCAAAAAGTTTAGCTCTTTCATTTGGAAAATTACTCCATTTCTCAAAACGGTGATCTTTTGCAATTATTTGAATAGAACTAAAGATAAATAAAAAATCAAAATCACTTTTGAGTTCATTTTTAAACCACATCCATTGAGTGTCACCCAAAATTGTTGCATCAGGTTCAATATTCTCAATATAGTTACTTTTTTTACCTTTCAATTTTGATCTAAAAAATCTTGTATCAAGAAAAATAAATTTAAATTTTTTATCAAAGAAAATTTCGTCTTTTGAAAAGTATATTCCGTCACGATTTGATCTATCATCCTCCTTTGCTATTTCCCAAAAATCTAAATAAAGTTCTTGAGCTTGTCTCTTGAATCTATAATCTGCGCCACCATCATTGATTCCAAAATCATGATCATCCCAAATAGAGAATATAGATATATCATTTAAAAAGTCTGGCAAAACTTCTTTTTGTTTATCATAGGCACTTTTCATTTTTCTAAGTGATCCATATCGGGTATCTCCGTATACGTTATCACCTAAAAAAATAAAATAATTTAAATTTTCCTTTTTAATGGATTGCCATATTGGCTGAGGGTAATCTTGATCCAGGCACGAACCAAGACCAATCTTTATTGATTCTGCGTAAATAAAGTTTGAACTGAAAATTAACAGTAAAAAAAAGCATAAACAAAATTTTTTCAACTTATTTTAATTTCGTTTGACCCAAAATATTGCTCAAGACAATTTGGAATATTAATAGTATCTTTACCGTCAAAATTATTTTCAATAAGTGCAATTAAGCATCTGCCGACTGCAAGTCCAGATCCATTAATTGTATGTGCAAAACTGTTTCCCTCTTTAGATTTAAATTTTATATTAGAGCGCCTGGCCTGGAAATCTGTGAAATTTGAGCATGATGAAATTTCTCTATATTTATTTTGACTAGGCATCCAAACCTCAATATCAAATGTTTTAGCAGATGAAAAGCCCAAATCGCCAGTACATAATTCAACAATTTGATAAGGAAGTTCTAATTTATTAAGAATTTCGCAAGCGTTATTAAGCAAATTTTCTAAACAATCCATAGAATCGTCTGGGTGGGTAATTTGCACAAGTTCAATTTTTTCAAATTGATGTTGTCTTATAAGGCCCCTTGTATCCTTGCCATAACTCCCAGCCTCAGATCTAAAACATGGAGTGTGAGATGTTACTTTGATTGGAAATTCTTTTTCATTTAGAAATTCATTTCTGAATAGATTAGTCAAAGGAACTTCAGCAGTAGGAATAAGGTATAGTTTATCTGAGGTTTTAAATAAATCTTCTTCAAATTTTGGTAATTGTCCTGTCCCTGTTAAAGACTCTTCATTTGCCATAAATGGAACATAATATTCCTTATATCCATTTTGAATGGCGCAATCGAGCATAAAAGTTATTAATGAGCGTTGAAGCTTGGCTAAATCTCCTTCTAAGACTGCAAATCTCGATCCAGATAATTTAGCAGCTAGTTCAGTATCTATTTTTTTAGTTATTTCTAGATGATCAAGAGTGTTAGTACTAATAATCTCACCATGTTTACTTACAATCTTATTATCTTCTTCTGATGATCCCTCAGGAACAGAATCGTGAGGAATGTTTGGTATATCTAGTAGTAGGTTATTTAAATTTTTTAAAACATCTTGAAGCTCAGAATCTTTTTTTTCTAAATCAGAATTTTTTTTATCAATAACTTTCTTTAAATCTGAGGTCTCTTCACCAGATGCTTTGAGTTTTCCAAATTCTGATGAAAGTTTTTTTCTTTCAGCTTGAAGATTCTCAACTTCAATTTGAAGCTCTTTTCTAGAATCATCTAAAGATTTAAAAGAAGCTTCATTTAAATCATAACCACGCTTCTTCAAGGAAATTTGAATATCCTTAAAATTATCTCTTAAATTTTTGATGTCTAACATTATTTAGCGATTATTGTTCCAATATATGTTGCAGCTATAGTTATTACAACAGTAATTATTATATATGAAACCGCATGAATTAAATTTGTATTAGCAATCTCAATTGTCTCATATGTCAGAGCAGACATAGTTGTAAAAGACCCTAAAAATCCAATAATAAAAAAATAATACATCGTATTTTTTTCAGGCATCGATGTTCCAATTATTAAGCCAATTAAAAAACACCCTAAAACATTTACGAGGAGCACAGAGTAGGACGACGAGTTAATGAGATGTCTTTCCATAATCTCATTAATTCCAAATCTCGATATTGCCCCTAATGCACCGCCAAACCCAACAAATAAAATGTTACTTATCATTTTGTTTTGAAAAATTAATTAAATTATCTAAGTTCATATTATCTTTATATTTTATTTGTAGAGTGTCATTACTAATAAATTCAAAATAATAATTTTTTTCAAACTCAGTTATCTTAAATTTATAATCATCTATTTGTTCAAAATCTAACGACTCATTCCTAAATCCATTTTTAATAAATTTTAAAATATTATTTGGTATATCTTGATTCTTTATAAATCTCTTTTGGTTGAATTCTAAATCATGTATTTCAATACCATCCTCATTGATAAAATAAATTTCTTTAAATGGAGAATTAATCTCTATCTTTATGTTGTTATTTAAATCTCTAGAAAAATTACCATAAGACTTATCAAAGCTATTATTTATAGTATTAAAACTAGTTTGGACAAATTCTAAATTATTTTTAAAAAATTCATTTAGAGACTCAATTGTGTTAGCTGAAATAAGCAAATTAAAAAACAGTAAGAAATTTATGTAAATGAATTTCAATTTAATCTCTTTTGGGCACTAATACTTCTCTTGACCCATTTGAGCTCATTTCTGATACAAGTCCAGCCTCTTCCATTGTTTCAATAAGTCTTGCAGCTCTGTTGTAGCCAATTCTCAATTTTCTTTGAACAGCCGATATTGATGCTCTTCTAGATTCAATAACAAAGTTTACAGCCTCATCATATAATTCATCTTGCTCATCTGAGTTACCTGTGTCAGCACCTGTCCAACCTGGAATTGGTCCAGTATCTTGGGTTGATGATGTAATTTCATCTACATAGTTTGGTTCTGCTCTAGATTTCCAATCATTTACAACTCTGTGAACCTCATCATCTCCAACAAATGCTCCATGAACCCTTACTGGAACACCGACTCCCGGAGGTAAATAAAGCATGTCTCCATATCCTAATAATTGTTCTGCTCCACCTTGATCTAAAATTGTCCTTGAGTCTATTTTTGTAGAAACTTGAAAGGCAATTCTTGTAGGTATATTTGCCTTAATTAAACCCGTTATGACATCTACTGAAGGTCTTTGAGTTGCTAATATTAGATGAATTCCAGCTGCTCTAGCTTTTTGTGCAATTCTAGCAATAAGATGTTCAACTTTTTTTCCTACTAACATCATCATGTCTGCAAATTCATCAACAACTACAACTATAGATGGCAATACTTCAAGATATTCATCCTCATTCTCATTTAAAGGATTTAATATCTGTTTTCCATTCTTTTCAGCATCTAGAATTTTTTTATTGAATCCAGCCAAGTTTCTTACTCCCATCATGGACATTAATTTATATCTTCTGTCCATTTCTGCCACACACCACCTCAAACCGTTTGATGCATCTGTCATATCTGTTATCACTGGTGTAAGTAAATGAGGTATTCCGTCATAGACAGCCAATTCCAACATTTTTGGATCTACTAATATCAATCTTACTTCTTCAGGATCAGATTTAAATAATAAACTCAATAGCATTGCATTTAGTCCTACTGACTTTCCTGATCCAGTAGTACCAGCAACCAACAAATGGGGCATCTTGGATAAATCTACAACAATTGGATTACCGGAAATATCTTGACCAAGCGCTACGCTAAGATTTGATGGAGAGGATTTAAATGCTTTCGAGGAGAGTATTTCAGTAAGCCTAACCATTTTTCTATTATTATTTGGTATCTCAATACCCACGTATGATTTTCCCTCAATCACTTCTACAACCCTAACACTGCTTACCGATAATGATCTTGCAATATCTTGTGCAATATTAGTTATTTTGCTTGCTTTTGTTCCTGGTGCTGGCTGAATTTCAAATCGAGTTACAACTGGTCCTGGTAAAACTGATTCAACGGTGGCTTCAATACCAAATTCTTCTAATTTGGCTTCAAGAAGTTCAGCTATTTGATTTAATTCGCTCTCAGACAATGAACTTCCATCATCAAGTGCTCTATCAAGTAATTCAGTACTTGGCATAACAGCCTTTTCTTTTTTTTCTTCGTCAGTGTCAGAGCTTTCTTTTAATACTTCTTTTAATGGTGTTTCATCTTTAATAGGTAAATCACCTTGAGTGAGATCTTTTTTAATTTCTTCAACCTGTTTTTCTTTAATTTGAGGTTCTTTTGAAATTTTGGGCTTTGATGCTGACTTAACTTTATTATCATTTCTAATCTGCATTGTGGAGACAATTTTTCTAACTTTACTGAAAAAAAGAATTACTAATTCTTTTAGATTTACAAGAAGTCTTGAAATTATTTGAAAACTAAATTTTCCAAAAATAATCAAAATTTCACCTGTTTTATCAATGGTTTTTGACCACGAAAAATTAAAAGCTAATGAAGTAGAAGGTATTAATAATATGACTAAAAATATTAATGATCCTATATCGCCAATTGAAGAAGATAATGAGTATATTATTTCTTTTCCAATAACACCTCCAAAGCTATCAAGAAAATAGAAATACCCTATTGAACAAAAACATACCAATAAAAGTATAGAACTCAGCAGTCTTACTAATGACTTATTTAAGGATGAATAAGGATCCTCAAAAAATAATGTTTGAATAGCCCAAACACTTCCAATAAAAAGAACTAAATATCCACCAAAACCAAAAATTGTATTTAAGAAATCTGATATTTTTGCTCCAAGAGGTCCACCTAAGTTGTTAACTGTTTCATTAGAATTTTTATTAAAGAATCCAGAGTCGGAAATATCATAAGAAACAAGTGATATAAAAATATATAATGAAAATGCAATAAGAAAAAAACTTAGAAAATTTAATAGCGTATTTTTTATATATGGAGGCATTTAACTATATCTAATTATTGGTCTAATTATAGGCATAAACCATAACAATTTCTTTATATTCAATTATAATTCATGACATGTCTGACAATCATAACAAATTAATAATTTTAGGTTCAGGTCCTGCTGGTTATGCAGCAAGTATTTACGCTGCCAGAGCTGGTTTAGATCCAATCATAATTGCAGGTATGCAGGAAGGTGGTCAATTAACTACTACAACTGATGTCGAAAATTGGCCTGGTGATAGTGACGGTCTCCAAGGACCAGAATTAATGGAAAGAATGAAAAAACATGCACAAGAGTTTGATGTTGAGATAATCAATGATCATATAAATGAGGTTTCTTTAATTCAAAAACCATTTACTCTAAAAGGAGTAAACGAGTATTCATGTGATTCTTTAATTATTGCAACTGGTGCTAGTGCTATGTATCTTGGCCTTCCCTCAGAAAAAAAATACTTAGGTAAAGGTGTTTCCGCTTGTGCAACATGTGATGGTTTCTTCTACAAAGATCAAGATGTTGCAGTTATTGGAGGAGGTAATACTGCAGCTGAAGAAGCATTGTACTTAGCAAATATATGTTCAAAAGTATATTTAGTTCACAGAAGAGATGAATTAAGAGCAGAAAAAATTTTACAAGATAGAATATTTAAACAAGAGGAAGCTGGCAAAATTGAGATTTTATGGAACACACAACTTAAAGAAGTTTGTGGCGATGATATGGGTGTTACATCAATAAAATTAGACAATAAAGGCTCTGAAATTTCTAAGGAGGTAATGGGAGTTTTCATTGCAATAGGCCACAAACCAAATACTGAAATATTTGATGGACAATTAGATATGGACAATGGTTATATTATCATCAAATCAGGTTTAAACGGATCAGTCACAAGCTCTTCTGTTGAAGGTGTTTTTGCTGCTGGTGATGTATCAGATCAAATTTATAGACAAGCAGTAACCTCTGCAGGATTTGGATGTATGGCAGCTTTAGATGCTGAAAAATATTTATCTGAATCATAACAATGAAATTTAAAGGTTATCTTGTAAGAGAAAACGAAGGGAATTTTAACGGTTCTTTAGAAGATATTGATATTCCAAAACTTGAACAAGGCCGAGTATTAATAAAGGTTCATTACTCATCATTAAATTATAAAGATGCTCTCGCTGCCTCCGGAGCAAAAGGTGTAGCATCTTCATATCCATTTGTTCCCGGAATAGATGTAGCTGGAGAAATAATTGAATCATCAACTCCAGATTTTTCTATCGGTGATAATGTTATTGCAACAGGATATAAAATTGGAATGTCTGAATTTGGAGGTTTTGGAGAAATCGTTCATCTTCCAAGCAATTGGGTAATAAAAATGCCGTCTGAGTTAGATCACATAAAGAGCATGTCATATGGAACCGCTGGTATTACTGCTGCAGCATGTATAAAAAAAATTGTTGATAGTGATTGTTCAAAGAAACTTCCAGTTTTAGTATCTGGTTCTACAGGTGGTGTTGGCTCAATTTCAGTGGGAATCCTCTCAAAAGTTGGATATGAAGTTCATGCAATTTCAGGGAAATCCTCACAAGTCGATACTCTTAAAATGATGGGAGCTAATGAAATTATAGACAGAAATGAATATATGACAGATCCTGTGAAACCCATGGATAAAGCTCAATACTCTGCAGCGGTAGATACTGTAGGTGGTGACATTTTATCTAAAATGCTAACAATGATTGCAAATCATGGTGTAGTTTCATGCTGTGGAAATGTTGCTGGACCAAAATTCTCCTCATCTGTATTTCCTTTTATTTTAAGAGGTATTCAGTTAAGTGGAATTGATTCAGCCGAATCATCCATAGAACTAAAAAAAGACTTGTGGGAATTATTATCAAATGAATGGTCGCTTGATCTTTCATATCAAACGAAAATAGTAAAAATTTCAGAAATTAACGAAGAAATTGATAAAATTCTGAAAGGTGAACAAATTGGAAGAGTTGTGATACAACATGGAGAATAAATATGAAGGATGACTATAAAGAATACTATGAATCAGATGAAGCAAACCTTGATAGCAAGAGCGATGCTAAGGTTATTTTGTTTTTAATTATTGTTGCTGTTATCGCAATGACATACTGGGTGGCTGTTCAATAATTTATCTTGGTTTCATTCTCATCCCAGAATCTAACCTAATTGTTTCACCATTAAGGTATGTATTTTCTACAATATGAACTGCCAAATCGGCAAATTCATTTGGCTGCCCAAATCTATGAGGAAATTGAGTAGATTCTAATAAAGGATCTCGTACTTTATCTGGCGCTAATTGCATTAGCGGAGTATCAAAAATTCCTGGAGCAATTGTACATACTCTTATAGCATGTCTTGCGAGATCTCTAGCAGCAGTAATAGTTAATCCAATAACACCTGCTTTAGATGCACTATATGCTGATTGACCAATTTGACCCTCAATACCTGCGATAGAAGCCGTGTTAATAATTACTCCCTTTTCACCTTTTTCATCTGGTTCATTCTTATCCATTAATTCAGCTGCTATTCTCATAACGTTAAAAGTCCCAACAAGGTTTAAATTAACAATAAATTGAAAGGCATCCAATGGATGAGGTGCTTCTTTACCTAATATTCTTCCCGGGTATCCAGTTCCAGCACAATTTACTGCAATATGGAGTCCTCCAAAATTATCTTTTATCTTATTTATTGCCTCCACTACTGGATCTTCTTTCATAATATCTGTAGAAATAAATATAACTTTGTCCTCACCTAAATTTTTTATTATTTCTAGAGCTTTATCTTCATTTATATCTAATATGACTGCTTTTGCTCCTTTAGCCACGTAAGCTTCTACGGTAGCCTGTCCTAAACCAGATGCTCCACCTGTAACTAAAGCTACTTTATTATTTAGATCCATATTTTCTCCTAAAATTTACTAAAAATTATAACTTTTTTTTATATAAATTAAACAATTACATAATTGGCACACCAATTGCATATTAGTTAGTAAGTATATTTTAAAGGAGATTAAAATGAAAAAATTAATACTTTTATTAACAATGGTTTCACTGCCATCATTTGCTTCAGTAAGTGCAAATGTTAGCTTTGCAAGCGATTATATTTGGAGAGGTATGACTCAATCTGATGGACCAGCTGTTCAAGGTGGATTTGACTATGCTTCTGAAGGTGGTTTCTATGCAGGATTATGGGGATCGAACGTAAATTTTAATGACGGTGCAGGGTCTGAATTAGATCTATATTTTGGCTATGGTTTCGAAATGGGCGGTGTTGGCGTTGATGTTGGATATATTAGATATGAGTATCCAGAAAATGACACTGATCTGGACTTTGAAGAAATCTATGTAGGTTTAAGTATGGGTGACCTTGGACTTGCCTATGCATCGGGTGTAGATGGCGCTCCAGATTATATGGAAGTTTCATATGGTATTGGGCCTGTTGGTGTATCTTACGGTCAATATGATGATTACGGTGATAATTTTGGAATATCCTATGGATTTACATGTGGGTCATATGATTGTGCATTAACATACTCAGATTTTTCTGATGATGGATACGGTGGTGATGAGGATGCATTAGTATTCTCAGTATCTGCTAGCTTATAAGACCTATGAAACTTGTAAGTGCAATAATCAAACCTTTCAAACTTCAAGAAGTTAGAGAAGCCCTAGTAGATGCGGGTATCGAAGGACTAACAATCACTGAAGTTAAAGGTTATGGAAGACAAAAAGGACATACAGAAATGTACAGAGGTGCAGAATATTCTGTTGATACATTACCAAAAATTAAGCTAGATATTCTTGTAGAGGATGAAAACATGAGCACTGTTGTTGATGTTATTACAAAGACTGCAAATACTGGAAAAATTGGTGATGGAAAAATTTTCGTATCAAGCATTGATGATGTAATAAGAATCAGAACTGGTGAAACAGGTTCTGATGCTATCTAAATAAGGAGAAATTATGGAAGAAATTAAATTTGCATTAGATACATTTTATGCCGTTATGGCGGGTGCATTAGTTATGTGGATGGCAGCAGGATTTACTATGCTTGAAGCAGGACTAGTTCAAAAAAAAGATGTATCTGAAATTGTTACTAAAAACCTAGGACTATATTCAATAGCATGTATTATGTATTTAGTTTGCGGTTTTGTACTAATGTATCCTGGAGGATCTCTAATTGAAGGTGTAATACCATCAATTGGAACATCTCTAGGTTTATCTACAGCATTACCAAATGAAGAAATTGGTATGCCCTATGGAATGGATTATTCCCAACAAGCTGACTTCTTTTTCCAAGTTGTATTCGTAGCTACAGCGATGTCTATTGTATCTGGAGCTGTTGCAGGAAGAATGAAGTTATTACCATTTTTTATATTCGCAGTCATTCTGACAGGATTTATATACCCTATCCAAGGTTATTGGAACTGGGGTGGTGGTTTCTTAAACGCAATGGGATATTCTGACTACGCTGGCTCAGGTACTGTGCATTTATGTGGTGCAGCTGCAGCTTTAGGTGTTGTAAGTATATTAGGTCCAAGAAAAGGTAAATACGGATATGACGGATCCGTCAATCCAATGCCAGGATCAAATATTCCAATGGCAGCATTAGGTGTCTGGATTCTATGGCTTGGTTGGTTTGGATTCAATGGTGGATCTGAACTTGCTGTTGCTAGTGAAGGAAGTGCTATTGCTGTAAGTCAGGTATTTATGAATACAAATATGGCTGCTGCAGGCGGAGTTGTTGCTGCGCTTTTAGTTAGCTTAATCATGACAGGAAAAATGGATGTAACAATGGCTATGAATGGTGCAATTGCTGGACTTGTAGCTATTACTGCAGATCCATTAAGTCCTTCTGGTGGTATGGCAGTATTAGTAGGTGCTATAGGTGGTGTCATTGTTTATTTCTCAATCTTATATCTCGAGAAATCTGGAATTGATGACCCTGTAGGAGCTATTTCTGCTCACGGAACAGTTGGAATCTTCGGAGTATTAGCAGTTAGCTTTACTGGTGGTGCAAGTTTTGTAACACAATTGATAGGTGTATTAGCAATAGCTGGATTCACTTTTATTATGAGTTATCTAGCAACAATGGCTATCAATTCAGTAATGCCAATTAGAGCTACAGATGAAGAACAAGATCTTGGTCTTGATGTTTCTGAGATAGGTATAGAAGCTTATCCAGAGTTTAAATAATTTAATAATGATGACTGTCATAGTGCTCCCCCAATAACTAAGTCAGAATATTAAATTTTTTAGAGAAGAGTTACGGAAGTAGCTCTTCTCTTTTTTTATTCTTTTTTTAAATGTCTATATCACAGAATTGGAATATTGATTAAGAAAATATGGCCTCATATCATCTGGTATGAGGTTCATTCTATTTTCAAGATACTCTATTGCTTCATTAATTTCTTCTGGTGAATATTTGCTATTGTTATTTGGTTTTCCTTGTATTAAAGCAGCAGCGTAATTTGTTGAATGTAGTTGATATGATTGCTTTATTGCTTCAGTAATTTGATCAGAACATTCTTCATAAGAATCTGAATCAAAGTGCATTACTTTACCAATATTTAAATGCACATCTCCTTTTGAGCCATTAATACCTTGAAAAATGCTTTCCATATCTTCTTTTCTTTCTTTTATGTATTTTTGATTAAGGTCTGTTAGGTACATTTCTTTGGCTTTAAGTAGATCATTAGGATCTTTTTCATAAGATATTGAAACTGGAATAAGATTTAAACTATTAAGATAATCATTTACATATAATTTTTTTCTTGCGTTCAAATGAATCATTTTAATCACTGATGGATCTGTGTAATCATTACCATCTTTAGATCTGCCTTGTTTTTGTGCAATCCAAATAGACTCGTTCTCATTAACTATTGTGTTGTAGATAAATTCTGATGCAAGATTTAAACTTTTATATATATCTCTTTTTGATTTATCACTTCTATCAATAATAAAACTTTTATTTAATCGCATAAGATCTGATGCCCACTTCTCACTCAATAAATTATTGCCAACTGCGTTATAAGTGGTCTTAAAATTATTTTGATGCAATGTAAAATTAAGTAATGCTGAATCAAGGGTTATATCTCGATGGTTTGCTACAAAAAGATATCCTTTATTAGAATCTAAATTTTCGATACCAGTTATTGAAAATTTTTTGATTGAATTCTTTATTACTTCAGAGACCACTGCTTCAAATGCATCTTGATACTGACTAACACTTTTTATATTTTTAATTCTGTTTTTAAGAACAAGGCTAAGAACTTTTCTTGAAAAAGGTAGGTATCTTATTTTATTAAACCTACCTGTAGAAAATAACATTTTTAAAAATCTTCTGTTGTTAGATAGATCAATCAAAACTTGATGAACTTCATCATCATGATATGGTCTTATAGAATCAAATTTTTTCACTGAAATAGTTAACTTCTCATTAAAGAGACATATTTTACAATATTAACGTATACAATATCGATTAATGAAAACTTATCTAAAATATGATGGTCTAGAGGTGCTAGCTCACAGAGGTGGAGCTGAAGAAGCAGCAGAAAATACGCTTGAATCTTTTGAATACTCAATATCTTTAGGCTGTAAATTCATTGAAACTGATGTGCAAGTGTCCTCTGATGGTATCCCATATATTTTTCATGACAATGATCTCAAAAGAATTTGTGATTTACCTTTTAAATTTGATAGCCTCTCTAGTCAAGAAATTGATGATTTGAGAATATTTGGTGATCATAAAATTCCTAAATTAGTCGATGCTTTAAATACCTTTCCTTCAACTTCATTTCAAATAGACTTTAAAACAGACGAAGTTGTTAATCCTGCATTAGAAGTTATATCAAAATCAAACGCCTCTGAAAGAGTCTGTGTGGCAAGTTTTAATAGCGAAAGATTAAATAATGTAAGATCAACTCATCCGCATTTATGCATATCCATGGGTCCCAATGAGGTTGCCAAAACACTTATGTCGAGTTTTGGTATCTTTAGGGGAATCGTTCCTGGTGATTGTCTTCAAATACCTATTAGATATTACGGAGTAAGGATTGTGACAAAAAGATTTGTTAAGTACCTAAAGTCAAAAGGGCTCAAAATAATGGTTTGGACAATTAATGATGTTAAAACATTCAATTATTTGATCGATCTTAAAGTTGATGGAATAATTACTGACAAACCAAAACTTTTATTTGAAACACTTCAAAAATCTTAAAGATACTTTTTTAAAAATCTTGTGATGACAGCATACATTGGTATTATTATTGCTGTGGTGATAAGTAACTCAATACCAGTACTAAAATCAATAAGACTTCTTATAAATGGAGCGATTAAAAAGGCTGTTATTGCCCCTAATATGCTATAAAAAATTATTGATTTTGTGCTAAATAACTTCATCGGTATCAACAAAATATAAAACAACAATGCCTAATACAAATAAAATTAATAAAGGCAAAAGCATTAATGTTGTATCTTTAAATATTGCTAAGAAAATACCTATAAGTGCTGGACCAATAAATGCTGCAGCCTTTCCGAAGGTATTAAACAAACCAAAAAATGCTCCTGCTTTATCAGATGGGACTAACTTAGCAAATAAGCTACGAGAACTACCCTGAATGCCTCCTTGAATAAAACCTATTAATCCTGCAAGAATATAAAATTCAATTCCATCAGATAAATTAAATGAATACAAAATTAATATGATGTAGATAATAATCGTTATATTAATTACTAATTTATCTCCGTACTTTTCTGCAACAAATGCCCACATCAATGTTGAGGGGAATGCTACAAATTGAACTAAAATTAAAGCAATAATAATTGAGCTTGTATCAAGACCTAGATTTATAGCAAAGGTTGAAGCAAGTGCTATAACAGTATGAACGCCATCTATAAATAGAAAAAAAGCGATCAAAAATATGAATGCATTTCTATACTCTGATACAGATTTAAGAGTATTAACAAAATTTCTAAAAGAATCCTTAAGTACCCTTTGTGATGAATTAACAACTCTTTCTTTGTATGTAATTGATAGAGGTAATAGGAATATTGTCCACCAGACAGATACTGTAATAAATGACCATCTTATTGCATCAGCTTGAGAGCTCAATCCAAACATTTCTGGATAAAGGCTCATCAAAGCATTTACAAGAAAAAGCAACCCTCCTCCAAAATATCCCCAGGCATACCCGTAACCTGAAATCTTTGAAAATAAATCAGGAGATGCTATTTGAACTAAAATTTTGTCATACAGAACATTTGATGCAGAAAAGAAATAGTTAGCAATACCAAAAAATACTAAAGCATATAACCAGGATCCAACTTGTAAAAAATATAATAAACCAACGCAAATAATGGATATTGAAACCATTGATATAAACATCAATTTAGTAGACTTACTTATATCGGTTATAGCTCCTATGAGAGGTGCGGTGAATAATAAAGTAAGATTTGAAATTACTAGAGTCCAACTTAGATACTCTGCTGATAAAGTAGAGTCTAATGTAGACGCCCAATATTGATTGTAAAAGATAGGAAAAAACGCTGCTAAAACAGTAGTTGCAAAAGCTGAGTTACCTAGATCATAAGATATCCAAGCTTTTATTTCTCTAGATAGTTTTGATTTACTCAAGATTTAATAGTTATGAATTTTAGACCATTTTATCTTAAAAAATCGTTTGAAAAAGAATTAATTTTTGATATATTTTTTTTAAGGGGATTTATTATGGATGACAGTTCAACTTTAAAGTATGGTTCTTATTTTGCTATAGGAATAGGAATTATTGTTTTTTTATTAGGTCTAGGCGCTTATATTTATTTTTAGCCTGGAGGCCAATTAAGAGGCCTTCCTGAAATAAGGTGAAGATGAAGATGAAAAACACTTTGCCCAGCTTTTGCGCCGTTATTAACAACTAATCTAAAAGTTTCATCTAAACCAAGCTGATCTGCAATTTTCCCAGCTACAAGCATTAAGTGACCTAATATTTCTTGATCCTCATTTGATGCATCAGACAATTTAGGAATTACTTTTTTTGGAATAATCAGTAAGTGTGTGGGCGCTTGTGGATTGATATCTTCGATAACAATAGAAACGTCATCTTCATAAATAATTTCAGCAGGTATTTCTTTATTAATAATTTTTTCAAATAAAGTTAATGACATTCTAAATAAAGGTTCTGAAGAATCTAAATCCAATATAAAAAATTGCTGCCGTCATCAAAATAGCTAAAAGTATAATTAAGAGATCTCTTAAGGTCTGAAGAAATCTACCTTGTCTGCTTGCTTTGATTAATTGAAATAACAAAAATAAAACTGCTATTGAACTAACTACTAATATAAACATACTTAACATATTTTTATCCTATTAAAGATCCGACTCCTGTTACCAGTAATGCTAAGGCAATTCCCCAACATGTACATGCGACGACATCAGCAATATAAAATCTTACAGCTTTTAGATCAGAAATACCAAGCAAAAAAGGAACAATCGGTCTTATGGCAGGAACAAATCTACCGAAAATTACAGTGTATTGTCCTGTTTTATCCAAAAATTTTTGAGCTCTTTTTATTGTCTTTTCTCTTTTAGAAATAAATTTAGTTGCTAACAAGCTTGGACCAACAGTTTTCCCAAAAAAGAAGCCTGAAACATCACCCAAATGAGCGCCAAGCATTGCAACCATTACAATTGTGTATAAAGGTAATAACTCCATATTGAAAACAAAAATGCATACTGAAAACAAAATAGCACTTGAAACAATAATGCCAGATAAGATAAACGATTCCATAAAAGCAAACATGAATATAGCAATCCAAGCTAATTCATTATTATTACTAAGAAAAGACTCTATATTCTCAAACATATCTACCTAAAAAAAGATATTTTACTTCAATATATTTAAGGTGTGATATAAATTAAACTAAATAATTGCTTATGAAAAATATAGAAGAATTTATAGTTAAAGTATCTGAAAAAGATATTGATTTACTAAATAAAAAAATAGATCTAACAAGATGGCCTGATGAAATAAATCATAGATGGTCTCATGGAACGGATCTTAATTTCTTAAAAGAACTAACAAACTATTGGCGAAATGAATTTAATTGGCGAGATCATGAAAAAAAGATTAATGACATTGGTAGCTACAGATATACAACCAAGTCCAGACTTAAACTTCATTTCCTTCATTCAAAGTCAAACAATGATAATGCTATTCCATTAGTAATGACTCATGGATGGCCTGGAAGCATCCAGGAATTTTTAAAAATAATACCAATCATTCAAAAAAACTCTGATATTCCAATTGATATTATTTGCCCTTCTCTCCCAGGGTTTGGATTTTCTGATAAACCAAAAGAAGTTGGTATGGATTCCAAACAGATTGCTATTTTGCAACATGAGCTTCTAATAGCTCTTGGATATGATAAATATATTGTTCAAGGTGGTGACTGGGGAGCTACCATAAGCAAATGGATGGCTGAACTTTATCCAGATCATTGTATTGGCATTCATCTTAATATGATTATTGCTTGGCCACCTGCTGATAAAGATCCATTAGAAAATACCTCACAAGAAGAACAAAAATTAATGGCAAATTATGAAAAATATAAAGAACAAGGAGTTGGGTACTATGAGATACAAAAAACAAAACCACAAACACTTGGTTATGGCTTAAATGATTCTCCTGTTGGACTTGCTGCATGGATTGTAGAGAAGTTTTATGGATGGTTTGATGGTGAAGAGAATAAACTAGTTGTCTCTGATGATGATGTTTTGGCAATAATATCTTTGTATTGGTTTAGTGAATCAATAACTTCATCAACAAGGT
The DNA here is from genome assembly GCA_902541175.1 of uncultured SAR86 cluster bacterium. Lineage (GTDB taxonomy): Bacteria > Pseudomonadota > Gammaproteobacteria > Magnimaribacterales > D2472 > SAR86A. Next base: position 60,313 of record CACBPP010000004.1, on the reverse strand, counting down.
TATATAAAGAAAATGGAGACTTAGGATTTTCTTTTGAGAACATTAAGCAACCTATGGCAGGCGCAGTTTTTGAAAGAGACTTAATTGCACCTCCAAGAGCATGGGCTGAAGAAATCTATAATGTAGTTCAATGGAATACTCACAAAGGCGGACATTTTGCAGCCTTAGAGCAACCTGAGTCACTTTCTAAGGATATTATAGAATTTATAAAGAAACTAAAGATCTAATTTTTCTAGAACATCAGCAAAAGAAACATATTTAAAATTCTGTCTCTTAACCTTATTTTTACCATCATTTGTTCCATCCTGCAGCACAAATAAACCCATAGGATATTTATTACCAAAATTGAAATTAATAACGTCAATACCATCAGTGTCATTAACATTATCAATGTCCTTGTTACTACCAACTTTAAAACTGCCTAGGTAGTTATAAGGCTCTTGTCGATTATAAATATTAAAAGAACTATCACCTTGAGATGAAACGATAACATAGCCATCTTTTTCAGAAGACTTATAAACTGTTACACCTTCAGGATCATCATCTATATTTCCAGATCTATTATCAATAATAATAGGACTTGAAAAATCTAACTCGTTATTTATTTTATAGGCTCTTAAAATACCTCTATCTTGTTCTTCAGATATAAAAAGAGTTCTATTTTCATCGTCGTAAACACATCCCTCAGATTGAGTTGCATTTCCATTATTAAATGTTGTTAAAAGAGTCATTCCAAAGGGACCATAATTCCACATCTGTACCTTTGATCCCTCATCTTCTGTTAGAAATGCTATTAATCCAAATCTTGAATCAATGCCTGCACAAACTCCATAAACTACCATGTTTGCTTTAGCATTTATGTATGGCTCTTTTGAAATTTCAAAATTATTATCCTTTATAGCCTTATCAATATTAGTGTCTTTATATACCCAAATATCAAGTGTGTTTGAAGTTCTATTTGATGCAAAGATAAATGAATAACTACCTATGTCTTTGTTATCATCATCAGTAACATTCATTGTTCTAACATCAATATTATTGATATCTCCAATTTCTGTGTAGCCTATTTTTTCGGCCTTTAAGTTATATGTATATATGCCACTTCTCTTATCTGTTCCAAATACTAGTGATCTATCTGGATTTAATTTATTTAGCCAAATGGCAGGATCATCTGCAGCATCTCCTTTTGAGATTACTTGAGGAGTCTCGTCGATTGCAGGAACTATATGAATAATTTTATCTATAGGATCAGATACTACAGAAAGCGAATATATAAATAATGTTGTTAATAAGTATTTCATTTCTTATAAAAATAAGGCAAGTTAAAGACTTGCCTTATTATTTAAATTTATTTGAATTATAAATTATATCTTATGCCAATTGAATATGTTGTTCCATACTCGTCATATTGAGATAATCTGTTTGGAGTTCCCCAATAGTAAAACTCTGGTTCATCAGTTATGTTATTGATATCAAATTTAAGACTTAGATTGTCATTAATTTTATATTTAAGATTAAAATCAATTTGAGTGTGATCATCTGTATACCTAATATTATTATTATCTAAATCCTCTTGAATGGTTTCGCTATCATCATCTGCAAGGTAATCTAAATAAGGCGATCTTGAAACAGACGATAGCCTTATATCAAATTTATTTTTATCGTAACCTATAGAGATATTAGAAACATCTTCTGATAATTTTCTGAATGGAAATGTTACAGTTCCATTATCTACATCTAATGACGAAGTTCCATCAGTAGTAGTAAAGTTCATTGAAACAAACAGGCCATCAAAGGGTTCTGGCAGCATATTTAGCTCTTGAAATATATTTAATTCAAAACCATCAACATCAGAGTCATCTGTATTTACAAATGTCAATAATTCGTCAAAAAGCAAACCATTTACTGTTGTATTAGCCACTGCAAGTGGATAAATTGCATTTTCGATTTCTTTCTTAAAATATCCAAATGATGCGAAAGAGCCATCACCGTAATATTCAATTGATAAATCAAAATTAGTTGCTTCATACGGGTCAAGATCTGGGTTACCCATCTCACCTCGATAATTACCATCATCTCTTTCTCTTATATCTGCTATCAAGTTTGCTTGACCAAAACCCGGTCTAGATAATGCTCTCCATATTGCACCTCTAATGATAGTTTGATCATCTAAGAAATATTTAACATTTAAACTTGGCGAGACAAACGTGTAACTCTTTGATGCTGTTAACACATCATCTACATCACCATCATTATATCCAAGAGTATCGAAATCAGTATCTTCAACCCTAATACCTGCTATAACAATTGCCTTATCAAAATCCATTGTACCCATAAAATATATCGCGGTAATATCTTCATTTGTTGTAAAGTCTTCTTCAAAGTTATCATAATCAGGACCACCAGTGTACTGACCCTTTCTTGCATATAAAAGATTTTCATCAGCATGAGGACCGTACTGTTGTCCGGCGAATGGCCAAGATCTTATGTATGGTCCAAATTCAGATTGAAGTAAAGCTTGCACATTATCATCATCAACTTCTATTTGATTGCTATCACCTTTTTTCTCTCTAGACTTATATTTAAAACCATATTTTACTGTTGTTGGAACATCCATAAACGTAAATCCATCTTTCGTCATATCTATACTAAACGCTGTTTCAGTATCTTTGATTAAACTCCAATCTTCTTCCCATGCATCAACATTTAAATCAGCATAAAGCACACCTTGAGCATATGATGAGAGAGATAAACCGACTTTTTGAGGATCTTGATAAAAGAATGAGCCACAAGGACCTCCGCAATCATCAGTATCAATTCTATCGCTTCTAAATGTTACATCAACATTATCTGTATCATTTTCTTCAGCGTAAGAGTGACTAAACTGCACTTCTGCGAACCAGCCGTTTATCAATGTCTCACCGCCCAATATCACGGTTCTTATTTCACGTGTTTCTATTCTTTTTCTAACTTCAGCATCTCTTCTAACTCTATTAATCTCGCTTGAGCCTGCATATACGTTACCGGTTCTAAGAGAGCCAAATTCTTCTTTATTCCTTAATTCATCATCATCATATTTGTTATATAAAAGATTTGCATAAATTGATGTATCGTCATCTATCATCATATCGATATCATATGTAACACCTGTTCTTTCTCTTGTTAAATCATAAAACCTCATCTCCCAATCATCATCAAGAAAGATATTTCCGTCGTCAGTATCCCAAGCTGGAAAACCGGTTTCGTTGTTGTAGGTAACAATCTGCTTAGATGCGTATGTAAAACCAAGAACATGTCCAATATTTTCATTAATCATTGAACCATAAGTAAACGCCATTTTTGGATTATCAGAATTTTTAGATTGCTCATTGTATGAAGTGTCTGCTTTAAATTTTAGAAGTGTTCCGTCAATTGAAGTAGCTCTTTTAGTATTAAACTCAATTCTTCCGCCAATTGAGTCAGCATCTTTATCTGCTGTTAGTGTCTTGTATACTTCTATTGAATCTAGCAATTCAGTTGGCAGACCATCAAGCATAACAGCCCTACCTCCCTCTGGAGCAGGAACAAGAGCACCGTTAACTGCAATTGAATTAAGATCACCAGATATACCTCTTATATTTACATATCTGCCTTCGCCTTGATCGTTTTCAACTGAAATACCTGATAGTCTTCTTATGGCTTCAGCTGCTGTTGTATCTGGAAAGTCACCTAAAGCATCAGAATCTACGACAGAAACAATTAAATTTGATTGTCTTTGTTTTTCAATAGCAGAAACAATACTAGCTTTTGTACCAACTACTACAACTTCTTCAACTTGCTCATCGTTAGTATTATTTTCTGACTCTTGAGAAAATAAAGATAGTGATAGAAACAATGGGAATATATATTTTTTCATGAAATCTCCAATATAATGCAGAAATTTTAAATTTGGAGTGCAACAGAAATAACATTAATTTGTGAACATTATGTGAATTTTTTAAGTTCTTTTATGTTTACATTTATAGACATTTGTCCATAATTAAATAGTGGAGACTTTAGCAAAACAAGACAGAAGCAAAGAAAGAATTAATAAAATAATTGATGCTGCAATTAATATTGTTGAAGATGGTGAGATTGATGATCTTACTCTTGCAAAAGTAGCAGAAAAATCTGGTTTAAAAAGAACATCGACTTATAAATTCATACCAACTGTAGATTTCTTAAAAAAACTAATAATCTTAAAATGTATTAATGAGTGTCTAGAAAACTTTTCAAAAAACATCTTAAGTGATAGTGATAAAGGAGATCTTATAAAAGTTACAAATTATATTATTTATAATATTTATGAATATTTCTTTTATTCTTCAATAGCACAAAAATTAATTCTTAGTAATACCATAAATCCGCCTTTAGACTCAGATTCAATTCATCAGTTAGGTAATGTCATTCAAGAAACTTACGAAGAATCCATAAGTCTCGATAATGTTTTTAATAAAGAAGGTGTTTGCAGAGTTGTAGCTCAAATTATTCTTTCAATATTTTCATTAAACACAAAAGAAAGTGGTAAATTAAATGATATTGGAAAAATTGAAGCATCTAGAGCTGTGGTTGCATACATGACCAGCTGGATAAAAAGGTAAAATCAAACTCCGAATATTAATCTTAGAAAAACCCAATACAAGATTGTTAAAAAAGCTCCAATTGGAATTGTAATTAACCATGAAGTAATAATTCTTGTTATTGACTTAGTATTTAAATGTTTAGCCCCTTTTGCCAATCCAACTCCAATAACTCCTCCAACTAGTGTATGAGTAGTTGAAATTGGAAATCCAACGTAAGAAGCAACAACAACTGTAGTTGCTGTAGCAAGTTCAGCTGAAAAACCAAGACTAGGCTTTAATGCAGTAATTTTTTCTCCTACAGTTTTTATTACATTTTTTCCAAGCATGCTTAAACCAAAAACAATCCCTGTTGCACCTAAAAAAAGAATCCAAGCTTGAACTGGAGACGAAGTATCTATAATACCATTTGAATTTACAGTGGAAACGATTGCTGCAAGAGGTCCAATTGCATTAGCAACATCATTTGAGCCATGAGCAAAAGCCATTGCACATGCCGAGACAATCATTAAAATTGCAAATGCAGATTCAATTCCATTTTCTTTGATTTTTGAAAAATTCTGTCTTAAAAGAGTATAAGTAATTGCAGCTGCAATAATTCCAAAAATTGAACTAAACATATATACATCTGACTCTGATAACTCAAGTCCTATATTTTTCAGTCCTTTTCTTGCTATAACTAATGAAATAATAAAAGCAACATAAAAACTATATATAGGAATTATTTTAACGGCTCTTCCACCTGGATTAGCACTATCAAGAATGGATTTTTTTGCACTTAAATAAATTAAAAATGCTAGGAATCCTGCAATTACTGGCGATGTTACCCAACTTGAAGCTATGCCACCTACTGTCCCCCAAGATACATAAATCACTCCTTTTGAAATTGAAACAAAACCAATTATTGCACCAACGATTGAATGAGTTGTGGAGACTGGCCAGCCTCTTCTTGAGGCAATAATTAACCATGTTCCTGCGGCTAATAATGACGATAACATTCCAATAATAAATTTATTTGCATCCTCATAAATTGTTGGGTCAACAATTCCTTTTCTTATTGTTGAGGTAACTTCACCACCTCCAAAATATGCTCCAAGAAATTCAAATATTGCAGCAATAATAATAGCCTGTTTTAGAGTAATTGCCTTGCTTCCAACTGAAGTTCCCATAGCATTTGCAACATCATTGGCACCTATTCCATATGCCATAAAGAACCCAACTATAGATGCTATAATTACTATTACAAGAGGGCTTAAGAACAGAGTTTCCATATTATTTATGAGAAAAAATTTTACGCTTAAATGTTATCATTTGTGTTAAGAATATAAAACTTTTAGGTGTCATCTAATTTAAATAGAAAATGAAAATTATAAATTTAGATCAAACTGATTATAAAAAACTTGATGCAAAATCTTACGATTTAGAAAAAAGAAGACTAAGAATTGAATTTTTGAAACTTCAAGAAGATGTAATTAAAAATAATAGAAGAATATGTATCGTATTTGAGGGCAGAGACACTGCTGGCAAAAGTACAGCAATTAGATTCTTTTCAGAATACTTAATGCCAAAACATTTTAATTACATTCAGCTAGGAATTCCAACAAAATGGGAATCATCTCACTGGTTCCAGAGATGGAAAAAGGTAATTCCAAATAGCGGTCAAATTTCATTTCTTGACAGATCTTGGTATACACGAGCAATAACTGAACCCATTATGGGTTATTGCACTGAAAATCAATACAGAGCGTTTATGAAAAAAGTTAATAATTGGGAAGAGCAATTAATAAGTGATGGAGTTGAATTAACAAAATTTTATTTTTCACTATCAAAAGATCAACAAAAAATTAGAATGAAAGCAAGAAAAAATTCTGAACTTAAGTATTGGAAGCTTACAAAAAATGATGAAAAAGTAATTACTAAATGGAACGCCTTCACATTATACAAAGAGCAGATGTTTGAAAAAACTGGAACTGAAGTTAGTCCATGGGTTTCAATTAATTCGAATAATAAAATGATTGCGCGGTTAACATCACTAAGATATCTATTGAATAAAACTGAATATCATGGGAAGAAGATTCTTAAGCCTGCAAAATGGTCAAAGTCTCTAAATAATTATTCAACAAGTCTAGAAGGAGTAAAATTTGACAACCTTTCATATGAGCAATTTATGATCATAAGCAAATATAGCGACGACATATAATGAAAATTGCTTCCGTAGATATTGGCACAAATGCAGTAAAATCTAAGATTTTTGAAACAACACCCACCTCAATTAAGTTTATTGATGGAATACGTTCCCCAATTCGTCTTGGAGCAGAAGTTTTTGAAGGGGGAAAGATATCTGATAAAAAACTAAGAGAATTAGTAAGTACGCTAAAAAGATATCAGAAAAAATTTACTAAAGATAAAATTGATCAATACGAAATTATTGCTACTAGCGCATTAAGAAATACCACTAACTCGGAAGAAGCAAGAACATATATAGAAAATAAAATTGAACATCCAATTCGAATAATTTCAGGTCTTGAAGAAGCTCAGTTAATAGGTTTTCATCCAAAGGCACAAAAAGAAAATAATAAAGCATATGTTGATGTTGGTGGGGGAAGTACTGAGATCTATATTTACAATAATCCAAAACATTCAATTCAATCTTTTCAATTAGGTGGTGTTAGATTAATGCTTAAAAAAGATAAGAGAAAAGAATGGGATAGATTGGATAAATGGTTAAAGCAATTCAATGATATAACAGAGATCATAGGACTTGGAGGTAACATTAGAGCCTTTTTAAATGCTCATAAATTAAAAAAAATGAAATCTGATGATTTTTTAAAAAAATATAAGAATCTAAGAAATCTTGAAATAGAAGAAAAAATTAACAAGTATGGATTTGCAAATGATAGAGCTGACGTCATTGATTTTGGATTAAAAATCTATGAGAGAATTATAAAAAAATTAGAGATTAAAACTATACAATCAACCAAATGGGGTGTCTCTGATTCAATTGCAGTTAAAATTTTCCATGAAATTTATTCAAAAAAAATATCAATATATAATGAAAAATGAAATTAAATAAATATATTTCTGAGTTTTTAGGAACAGCTTTTCTATTCTGTGCAGTTGTGGGCTCCGGAATAATGGGTCAATCACTTACCAATGATGAATCAATTATTTTGTTTGTTAATGCTGTTATAACTTTTTTCGCTCTTTATTTCTTAATTTCATCATTTGAGTCATACAGTAATCATTTTAATCCAGTTGTATCTCTAGCATTTTTTTTAAACAAAGAAATTTCTTTTAAAACGTTTGTACTATTTACACTTTTGCAGATTTTAGGAGCAATCATTGGAGTTTTGACTGCAAATATTATGTTTGATGTTGAATTATTTCAGCTCTCTAATAAAAACAGGTCTGGATTCAATATTTATCTTTCCGAAATTATTGCTACTTTTGGGTTAGTATTTTTTATATTAATTTCAAGCAAAGAAAAGATTGCGTTAATTGTTGCATCATACATTGGTTCAGCATATTGGTTTACGTCATCTACTTCATTTGCAAACCTGGCCGGGACGATTGGACGTATGTTCTCTGACAGCTTTGCTGGTATAAGTCCCGAAAATGTTTTCTTATTTTGTGTGGCACAGATTGTCGGATCAATTATAGCGTTTATATTTTATAAATTTTTCTTTAAGGATTGATTATAAAAAGCTCTGTAACAGATCCCTTCTCGTTTTTTGAATAAGTTACTTTACTAAAATCTTTGTTCAGCATTGATGCTATCTCATCTGCAATAGAAATTGATTCTTTTAAATTGATGGTTTCAAAAGAAATTTTTAAATAATTTTCAATTTTAGCTATCTTAAGATTTTTTATTTCTAAATCTATAGTATTATCTAAAAATGATTTTATCTCGGTTGGATCATTTGACTGATTAATCAATGCATTGCTAAGTTGCTCTGCTTTTGTAGCTACGTACTCATAATCAGTCTTAGCTTTTTCTAGCCTTTTTGATGAAAAGCTTAAACTTTGCATAGTATTGTTAATTGTTAAAAAAACAATAACTGTAGCTATCAGAAATGATGCAGCTAAAATTAAATTTTTTTCTCTTGTATTTAAATTACCAAAAAAGTTATTCATTATTAAATCCAATTTTGATTTGACCATTTATTTTATTTTCATTATTTAATATATCCTCATTAAGGATCTCAATATTGAAGCTTGTTGCTGAATTTTTTAATAAGCGATACTGTAAATCCGGTAAATTAATAAAAGATAAAGTAGCCTCATTTGAGTTAAAATCGATTTGAACATTATTTAAATAGTCGTCACCTATTGATATCAAAAACCTAAAATTTGCGAAATTTGATTTTATATCTTTGGCTTGAACCAAAGATGAAACTGATATTTGTTCTAGTAATTGATCCATTTGTAATTTCGGTGTCACAATCTTTTTTGTATTCTTATCTATCGATCTAAAAATATTGAATGTCTCTGACTCATATATATTGATATGTTTGTTATTTTGAGCAATAAACACATGTGGTAAAGATAAACAGGATACTAATAACAAAATACATAAGTACATCTCTGTCCTAGAAAAACTCAATTTATTGAAGATATTTTTAATTGTAAATTTGAATTTAAATAAATTAGGTAAATCAGGTTTCATATTTTTTAAGAATTCAGGTACTTTAATATTCTTATTAATGTTAAAAGTTTGTAATTCTTTTATATTTTTATCTGAGAAAACGTCTGGATTAAAATCTGGATGAGATGATTTTACTGTATCTAAATACTGTTTAAGAGAATCATGGTCAATTGATCCACCAGTGCCATCTTTAAATGAAAACAAAAAATTATCATTAAATTCAGTGATAGTATCTTTGTCTGTTTTATTATTTAGAAAATAATCGGGTATTGCGATAACTTTACAATTTAACGAATTTAAAAGATTATTAATTTTTTTGTAAAGTGATTTATCTATTACAAAGCCATTTTGATCAGAAATAAAAAATTCATTTTTAGAAATATCACTAACTATGTATGTATCAATCTCAGATATGAAATTCGCTAAATTATTCTGCTTTGATAGATTTTTGTTACTTTCAAAAACATAATTTCCAATAATTGATGAGGGAATTAAATAAATAAATGTATCTTTATGTGTTAAAGATTGAAATTCATTAAAATCTAAAAATTTATTTGCTTTTTTAAAATTATCAGAACTTTGATGATAATTTCCATTGCTAAAATCTAGATTATTTGGATATGCAATAATTGTATTCATTAGATTCCATTATAAATTCTTGAAATAATAAAACCATTATTATTATTTCCATAAATTATTTTGCTTGAGGAAGAAGATGTAAATTCATTAAAAATGATCTCTGTATTGATTTCAAAAATATTCGATAAAAATTTAAGCTCGCCATTTGGATCATTAAAATCTATATTTGGAAAACTCTTCATAAAACTATTTATGTCATCAAAACCAGATAAAGGAATATTTTCAATAATGTATTGAGCATCTTTGATAGGCAGATTTGGAAAAATAGAACTAAGAAGAAAAACATCCTCTAAATCAAGAGTATTCACATTAAGTGAGATTTTATTTGCTTCAGGCATTGCGCAAAAATGCTTACTGAATATTTCCCAATTAACTTTCTTTACTGCAGGAAGGCTTTTTAATTCATCTATAGAAACCATTAACCTCATGCCCGTATATTCTCTTGGATTATGTAATGGACCAGAATAATAATAATCTTCTAATCCATAAGCTCTAGGATTTGTATCTTTATCTATCCAATCAATGACTTGATCAATAACTTCTTCAATTATGTTGTTATCAATTTCCTCTAGAAATAGAATTTTTCTTAATGCGGCTGTGGAATTTTTATTTTCTACAAATTTACCATCATTTAAGATAACTATTGAATTAATATTAAAACAATTACTTCCATCTAATATCTTGGTAATGACTTCTGCCCCATTTAAATTAAACACAAATGGTTCTTTTAAAATTGGATTATTTTTAGATAATTTATTTGAATTAAATCTCAATTCTGTTTCTATCTTATCTTTTGATAAAGATTCTAGATTCCTAAAAATATTTAAAGATAAAGCCTGAAATTCTATGTATTGAGCCCTCTTTAATGATAAGAAATATTTATTCCCAAATAATATTGCTACTGATGATAATAGTAAAACCATCAGGAGTATTGAAATGAGAACAACTCCTTTAGTACTTGAAGACATAATCAAAATTTGGTTCTATTATCCATGTATATTCTTTATTATTTTTTGTAAACTCGAGCTTTATTAATTCTGGAATTTTTCTTTGAGTGATTGGGTCGACCGGCCATTCTTGATACCATATTTTCTCATGCAAAAATCTTATATCTATTTCAGAAACTTCTTCAATTAAAACTGATTTTATAAATTCCTCAGCATCATATGGATTGGAAGAGTAAAACTGTTTTCTTACTAAGTTATTTTCCTCAAATACATATTCGACTCTCTTTATGGGAGATATTTCATTAGATATTGATTTTATTTTAGTGTTAAAAGCAATCTTATTATCAATATTATTTCCAATAAATGTTCCTTTTATTTGATTTCCATAAAAATCTCTTAGTGGCACATTAATTATTTGCCTAATATCTCTTCTTAAAGTTATTGATGAAAAATTTAATTTTCTTGCAGAATGTAATCTTTCAGATGAGTTAAATTCAGTTTCTAGGGATGATTGAAGGATATTTGATGAAATTACTGCAATCATTGAAAGAATTACTAATGAAACTAGAACTTCAATTAAAGTAAAGCCCTTTCTCATTTTGTATAATATCCATTTATTGAGTAAATGTAGGAATCACTATCAAAACTTTTCACAGAAATTGTATATTCAAAAAATTCGTCATTTGAGCTAATATTAATTATCTCATCCCATTTCCATTTTTGGCCGCCCATAATCATTTCACCACTTCTTTCAATTGGTCTTGAAGATTTTTCAATGGTATTTATTAGTGATATACGATTATTAGCTACTTCCTTTGCAAGATATCTTTGTTCTAAATCAAAGCTTGAGGCTGCTGTCGATAATATGAGATTATAAATTGTTATTACAGAAATGCTAAATATAAAAAGAGCAACCACAACCTCAATTAGACTAAATCCTCTATTAATAACTGATGATTTCATCTTTTATTAATCCATTAGTATTTACAACTATTCTTTGAATGTAATTTGGGTGATATATTTCTAGCCGGCCGCCTGAATTTTCGCCTGAAGGATAAAAAATTAAAGTAGGATAATTAAATCTTTCCTCAACAAGCTCTATAACAGAGCCATCTTCAAACTTAAATGTTTTCCGTAATGAGGATGTATCTGTCCAAAAAGCGCTTTTCAAATTTGTATTTAGTTCATTCGTTTCTTGATTTGAAAGGTATTCTGCATATTGAGAATCTGAACTTAGATACAGTCCTATTATACTGCCAGTAACAATACTCTCTTCTGTTAGATATCTAATAGTATTATGAAAAGAATTCGTTTGTTTCTTTACAGAGTCTATAGAGCTGAAGTTAAGAGTAATTAATGTTGTTGCAACTCCAATAATAATTAAAACAACAAGAATTTCAATTAAGGTAAATCCTTTCTTATATGCTTTATTGTTGCATCCAATTTCCGACATCAGCGTCCTCACCTGATCCTCCCTCAATACCATCTGCACCTAAAGTGTATAGGTCATATTTTAAAGATCGTCTTGAAGGATGTTCATAGATATATTCTCTACCCCAAGGATCTTTTGGAATTGAGGAAATATAACCGCCCTCAGGATATAAAAAAGGATTTTTCAATTCTGAGTGAGGATTGACCAACGCCTCTAAACCTTGAGATGTTGATGGATATGTTAATTCATTAAATCTATATAACTCTAGAGCTTTATTAGTATTTGCCATATCAGCTCTAATTTTTTCAAGATTTGCTCTTTGAAATACTGGATCTACACTTACTACAACAACTGTAGCTAAAATACCCAAGATAACTAAAACAGCCATTAATTCTATTAAAGTAAAGCCTTTTTCATTGTTATTTTTTTTCATATCGCTAACGTATTCATTTGCATTATTGGTATTAGTATAGCTAGAACTATCATCATAATAAATCCGCCCATAAAAATTATTACTATTGGCTCTAAAAGTGATAAAAATACAGCTCTTTTATTTTCAATTTCGGATTTCATGAAATTTGAAACTTTATTAAACATTTTTACAAGATTTCCAGATCTATAACCACTTGAAACAAGTTGTATAAATATATCTGGAAAAACTCCATCTTGTTTTAAAGCAGAAATGAAATCTTTTCCTTCAACAACGTCATTTTTTGCATTCAAAACAATGGTTGCTAGAAACTGATTATTAAAAATTTTTGAACATTCTTCCAAAGAGATATCAAGATTAGTTCCTGACGCTAAAAGTAACTCCATGGTACTGGAAAATCGTTCTATTTCAGAATTCAATATAAAATTTCCTAAAAGCGGTATGCCTAGTATTTTTTTATCAATTAATAATCTGTTTTCAATTTTTTTCACGTAATTTTTGTAAAGGTAATATGTGCCTAATGACAATATGAAAAAAACTAATAATATTGGGACAATATTATTTGAAATGCCAATTAAAAACTTTGTAATAAATGGCAATTCTGCGCCCGCTTTAATAAATTGATTTACAACCTGAGGAAGCACAAATGCTAATAATGAAATAATAACAATTATAGAGAATCCAATTAAAATTAATGGATAAGTAAGAGCAGATATTACTTTTTGTCTAATTGATGAACTTTCCTCTAGATAGTCTGCTAATCTAGAAAATACTACATCAAGATTTCCTGATGAGTCTCCAGCCGACACCATGGATATGTATGTATCTGAAAAAACTCCAGGGAATTTCTTCATAGAATTACCAAGTCTTTTACCTTGAATAAGGTCCTCTTTTAAATTTAACAATATATATACAAGGTTTTTGTTCTGTAGTTGCTTTGAAGTAATATCAATCGCATCAACGATTGGTGTACTAGCTTCAAGCAACGTTGAAAGTTGTCTTGTCATTAAAACAATCTCTTTATCTTTAATTCTTAGAGTTTTACCTAAATTCTTTGATTCAGATATTTTTAATGGTGTGAGTTTAAGATCCTTTACAAGCTTTCTTGCTTCTCTTTCTGAATCAGCACTCAGGATTCCTTTTTTCTTTATTCCAGCTTCGTTTATGGCTGTGTAACTATAAGCTGGCATCTTCTTTAATATTATTAACTCTTATTATTTCCTCACAAGATGTTACTCCATCAATAATCAAGTCAATCGATGCTTGGTCAATAGATTGATTATCTTTAAATACATAATCTGCTATTTCATTTTCAGAGTCATTGTTATGAATCATATCTTTTAAAGTTTTATCTACTTGAATGCATTCTGCTATAGCTATTCTTCCCTGATAGCCAGTAAAATTGCAATGATCACAACCCTCTGCAGAATATACTGATTTAGTTTTATCCAATCCAAATATATCAATTGATTCTTTAGTTGGTTTATTCTCAGATTTACAATGCGAACACAATCGTCTAACTAACCTTTGTGAAATTATTGTTCTTAAGCTAGAGGCTAGTAAAAATGATTCAATTCCCATATCTCTTAGTCTTGTAATTGCTGCTACAGCACTATTGGTATGAACTGTTGACAATACAAGATGTCCTGTAAGGCTTGATTGAATTCCAATTTGAGCAGTTTCAATATCTCTCATTTCACCAACCATAACTACATCAGGATCCTGTCTTAAAATTGCTCTTAAACCTTTTGCAAATGTATATCCTGTTTTGGTATTAACTTGTGTTTGACCAATTCCATTAAGGGTATATTCAATTGGATCTTCAACAGTAAGAATGTTTTGAGATGAATCACTTAAATACCTTAAACCTGCATATAAAGTGGTTGTTTTACCTGATCCTGTAGGTCCTGTAAAAAGTATTATTCCTTCTGGATTTTTTAAAGAACTCTTATAGTTAGAAAGAATTTTTTTTGGTAATCCTAAATCATCTATATTTATTTGAGCAGCTTGTTTATCTAAAATTCTTAATACAATTCTTTCACCATATGATGATGGGAGAGTTGATACCCTTACATCAACACTTTTATCTCCAAGAGACAAGGAAACCCTTCCATCTTGAGGCAACCTTCTCTCAGATATATCTAAACCTGAAATAATTTTAATCCTAGAAATAAGAACAGAGGCAATTTTACTATCTTGCCTTAATATTTCTTTTAAAATTCCATCAATTCGAAATCGTATAATTATAAAATCTTCATATGGCTCAAAGTGAATATCTGATGCTCTACTCTTTATAGCTTGACTTATTACTCCATTGATTAACTTAATAATTGGAGCATCATTATTTCCGCTTAATAGATCTTCAGTTGCATTAATGCTGCCAGCGAAATCTTGAAGATCAAACTCATCAGATAATTCTTCAGATAAATTATCTTGATGTTCACTCACAGAAAATGAACTAGTTAGAATTTCATTAAATTCATCAGGTTTGCATAGTTCAAATGTAAAGTTTGAATCTAAGTATCTTTGTATTTCTTTATATAGATTTAAAGAGATTTGTTTGGGTGATGATACTACGATGCCTTTTCCATTTTTAACTGCAATAACTTCATTCTCTTTAACAAAGTCGTATGGAAAAAGGTCTGTTATTATATTTTCTTGACCAGGATCGCTCATTACCTACTCTTTAGATTTTGTAAGGTCAATAATAGATTTATTATTTTTTAATTCTTGTTCTGCTTTGAAATAATTATATTTTTCTAATGAAATTTCATTAGCAACATCAGAATTTGTAAGAATAGTTGGCTTTAAGAAAACCATCAAATTTTTTGTACTTGTGCTAGTAGATGAAGATTGAAAAATTCTTCCTAGTATTGGAATAGAACCTAGTAAAGGTACTTTAGATATAACTTCTTGAATATCTTCGTCAATTAATCCACCTAATACAATAATCTGATTATTATCAACGAGAACAGTTGTTTCAATTTCTCTTTTATTTGTAATCAAATCCAGACCACTTTGAGCAACTCCAGCAACACCAGAAACGCCTTGTTTTATATTAAGTATTACAGATGCTCCCTCATTAATTTGAGGTGTTATTTCTAGCTCAATTCCAACTTCTTGCCTAGATGTTGTTCTAAATGGATTAGAGTTATTTGTTCCTAAACTCTCCCCAGTAGTAATTGGTATTTCCTGACCAATAAATAATCTTGCTGGTTCATTATCCATTGCGAGAATAGATGGAGTAGATAATATATTTGAGTCTGTATCATCCGCAATCGCATTCAAGATTCCAACAAAATTATCTTCTCCTTTTGTTAGATCACCAAATCCTGCAACTAATCCCTGTGTATTTAATAGAGAGGACACTGCAGTCGTTGTTAATGTAACGTCAGTTTCATCATCAGCAGCTCCTGCTATAGCAAGAAGATCTGCACCGGTGCCTGAAAATCTTGTTATACCAACTGGAATACTGTTTTTGTCATTTCCAGAATATATTGCTTCAACACCGAGCCTGGTTGCAGCTTTTTCTGATAAATCAACAACGATAGCCTCTACTAAAACTTGTGCCCTTCTTATATCTAATTTTGACACGATATTTCTTATAGAATTTAAATTATCTTCAGCTGATGAAATTATAAGAGAATTAGTTTTTTCGTGATGCGTAATTACTGTTTTTTTACCTTCAGCATCAGTTATGAAACTTCCTGAGATAGAATTTAGTATTGCAGATAAATCCTCAGCTCGAGCATATTTCAAATAAATCACATCCATTGAATCATCTGAAGTAACATCTCGATCTAAAGAATTAAGTGTGGACAGAATATTATTAGTTATTAAATCATTTGCAGATAAAATAACAGAATTTGATGGTGTAAAAGGGATAGCAACAAATTGATTTATAGTTGGATTATTTTGTGTTTTTAATCTATCCAAGATCCTAACAGCTTCTATTGATGATAGATTATCAAGTTTTATAATAGATATCTTGGCCGTATTATTTTTATCTAAATCTTTAAGTAAATTTTTGATTCGTTCAACATTACTTGCTCTGTCAACAAGAAGAATAGAATTTACTGACGGTATACTTGATAAATGAGATTGTCTTCCCGTAATTGGTTTAATCATCGGTAAAATCTCTTCTGTAGATCTATTTATCAACGGAATAACAACAGTTTCAAATCCGCCTCCTGAAAAATCCTGAGTTTCGTCTCTAGTTGCTTCGTTTTCAGGGACTACTCTAAGAAATCCATCCTCAGAAATCGCGCTAAATCCGTTTACTTGAATTGTTCTAAGGTATACATCCCAGACTTGTCTTCTATTGAGATTAGCATTTGAATAAATTGTAACCTTACCTTTTACTCTTGGATCTAAAATTATTGTTTTCTTTGAAAACTGAGCAATATCTTGAGTAACTTTCTTAATATCAACATCTTCGTAGTTCAAAATAAAGGAATCCTGAGCTTGTAAATTGGTGAATACTAATAAAAATAATCCTAGAAGCTTATATTTGTATAATTTTTTCATAAGTTTTTTCCGACAAGGTTCTCAATTTTATATAATTTTTCCTCATTACGAAATATTACTTCATCTTTTGTGACCTCAATCAATTCATAGACATCCTCAAGTTTTTCACCTTTAGCCACAACAAATTCTTTATTGCCTTTTTTTAAAATCACTGAAGAATTGTTTGATCCTGCTCTATAACCAATTAATTTATAATCAAAAGTTAAGGGGCTTTCAATTTGATTATTGTTATCCCTGATGTCATTTTGATTACTTTTAAATTCAAAATCTGTCATATCTGGGACATTTATATTTTTAATTACTGGTTTATTAATAAAAGAAATAAATAAAAGGCATAAAAAATAAAGCACAGGAATAGCCAGAATTGTAATTATCACTTGTTTAAATCTAATAAAATTCATAATTAAAATGAGCTACTAAGTGTAGCTCATTTTAGTTAAATATAAATTAAAAACTTAATTTAAAGCCTAAAGATAATGAAGTTCCAAGATTATATTGATCATATATAACAGTATCAGCCATTGCAGCATAATACTCCTCATCAAGGATGTTTCTTAATTCTAGTGATATCTTAAGATCAGAGTCACTGCCCATATATGAAATTGTTTTTGAATATACAAAATCTACTAGAAGTGGCGGTTCCTCATATATATCTGGAAGAACGTCAATACCCCTCGCTCTAACTCTGTCACTTACATAATTAACTATGAGTGTTCCTTGAGTGCCATTTTGTAAATCGTCCCATCCAAGTTGAAGGTTTGCAATTTCTTCAGATTGGCCTTGAAGTCTTGTATCTCTTCCATTTGCAAACAAGCTGGCAGCATTAACTTCTCTTCCTTGTGTATTTATATACGTATCCGTATCACTGTAAATTACCTCAGAATCAGTAGCAGTAAAATTCATTTTAAAAATAAATTCCTTAGTGCTACCCCATTTTGAATCAGGTAATAGATCTTCATAAATTCTTTCATACTCAATTTCAAAACCAGTAACTTCAGCTGAAGGTACGTTTTGATATGAAGTAATAATTAAGTCACCAGATTCATTTACAACTTCTTCAATTGGTTTTGAAATATCTTTAAAGAATAAGCCTGCTGTTAAGAACTGGTTAAATCCCCAATAATATTCAACTCTTAAATCAATATTGTCTATTTCAGAATTTTCCAAGTATAGAGAACCTGATATAACCCTATCAGTATCAACATCAATAAATAATGTTGGGGATAGCTCCCTAAATGTTGGTCTCGCAATAGTTTGAGAAAGACCAAATCTTATTTGAAGATTTTCATCAAATTCAGGTAAATAAGTTAATGTGAAAGAAGGTAAAGTGTAATCTTCATCAATAACTTTCTCTATATTGTTGTCAACAATTTGGAATACATCATAGGTGTTTACCATTTGTTCGCCGTCTTCGAACCTTAAGCCTGCTGCCAATCTAAAATTTTCATTTAAATAAGCATCTAGGTTGAAATATAAAGAGGAAATTTCTAAATCGCCTTGATAACCTGCTGGCGATGAAGCTGCAGTATTTTCAATTACTATTAATCTTGATGGATCAAAATTTTTATCTTCAAATATATAATCAATTCTGTTGTCTAATCCATCGGTTGGTATTGGTCCACCCTCAGCTAAAAATCTATAACTTCTAACCTGTGCGTCTCTATAGTTATTTGATTGATCAAACCCTGTCTTTATAATTACTTCCTGGTCTCCAAGTTGTAGTGGGAATGTTAAATCGATACCAAAATTCTCATTATCATCATTTACATAACTAAATTGTGTTTGATTCCTGCCGGTATTTACATCGTAACGATAAAAGCCTCTATCATCAGTATCTTCATAGAAGACTACTCTTTCGTATGGTGCATATCTTGAAGCATCACCACCAGCAAGCCTTATGTCAAGCTCCATATTATTTTGAAAAAGATAATTATAGTTAAGTTGGTGATTTATAAGCTCTCTTTCAAAAAACTCAGTGAAATCTTCTCTGACATTTCCTGAATCAGAGGTATCATATCCTTGAAGGGTTCTAGCCTCTTTTGTACCTTTATGAATATACATGCCAGTATATTTAAGTTCTGCAGAGTCTGTTTTAATACCTGAAACAGCCATAAGATATGAAGTTACATCATTTGAAGTAGACTTAAATGTCTTATCATTGCCTCGTATAACTATTGAACTCCCATCTCCTTGAGCTTGAATATCACCAGTTTGTCTGATTCCTTCTTGAGTTTCCCAAGAGCTTTTTACGCCAGCTGTAAGAAGAACACCGATAGTTGCAGATTCATCATCAAGAATATCATCAATGCCTATATCTAGTTCATCCCCATAGGTGAAACTTACCGAGTTATCCAATGGCACATCACCTGCTTGAATAACCCAAAGTTCTGAATTAACAAACTCTCGACCTGCATTTGAAAGTTGATAAGTTTTGAAATTTGACCTATCAAGCTTTTGATTAGCATTAATTGCTCTTTGAACAAATGACGGAAAATCTCTTGTACCATCATCATATCCAAGATCATCGTCATCACCACCATCATACAAAAGGCCGTCTGATAGGGATGTTTCAGAATTGTATCCTGATGAAAAAGATAGATCTAAAATTCTTTCTGAGGGAACAGCTTTGGTATTAATCTCTATGATACCGCCACCAAATTCACCTGGCATATCTGCTGAGTAGGTCTTTTGAACAATTGATGATTCAATAAGCTGGGTTGGAAACAAATCTAAGGGAACTACTCTTTTAAGCGGTTCTGGGCTTGGAAGACCTGAACCATTTAAAGTTGCAGCAGAATATCTCTCTCCTAGACCTCTAACATAAACATATTTGCCTCTAACAAGACTTAAACCAGTTAATCTTGTTAGAGCTATAGCAATATTATCATCTCCTGTTCTTTCTATCTCAGATGAATCAAGAATCGCAGAAATTTCAGAAGTATCTCTTTTTTCATCTGGAATAAAAGAACCACTTACAACCACTTCTTCGATTTCTTGAGAAACACTAAAAATTGAAAATAGTGAAAATCCAATAATAATGTTGTACTTAAGAAACTTTAATGTATTTTTTGATTTCATTTATCTCTCCATTAAATATATGTTTTTAAATACAACCTTATTGAACTTCTATAGTTCCAGACAAAGTCCAGTTCTTATACCAAGTATCAGTAGCGCTGCTAACGGCCCCTATATATGTTGGTGTTGTAAACCAGCTGTCAGTGTTATATGCATCTGGTATTGCGGTTACGGTTGCCGCTGACTCTGCGGTTCCATTAACGACTCCAGTAAGAGTATTTACGTATGAACCACCTCCAGAATTAGCGCCATAAAGATTATTTGATCCTGCTTTAACGATCGCATCTACCTGTGCAATAGTTGCTCCACCCTCTGATGCATCTGTTTTTATGTAACCAGGACAATCCATTGCAACTGAATTCATTGAGAATGTTGGCGTAACAGCTCCTGCTTGAACTGTTTCTAAGAATGTTGTTTCGATGCAATTTGTGGTTCGGCCTGTTACAGCACTGTTTACTATTGCAACTCCATTTAAATATTGGCCTGAGACACCTTCCTTAAGCTTGAAAACATCATCAAATCCTTTTGAAATGAAAGTAAAGTTTGAGACAACTGCATTAGATCTTGGTTCAGTCAAATAACCAACTGCCTTATCAGCGTTTGTATTATCTGACTCTACAATATGGTCGCCTTTATCATTGGATTGTTGGACAATTACATATTGAAGTCTACCTTGATAACCCCAGTCAATATCTAAGTTATCATCATCAGCACCTGTACAAACGAGGTACTTAACATCGACAGTTCCACCAAAAAATTCAACACAATCATCAGCGTTGTTATGGACTTGTATATATGAAACATCTGTTCCACTCCCAACACCACCGAATGTTATTCCATTAAGTTCGTTACCAGGAAAAACTTCATATCCTGCGTATTGTACTCTTACATATTTTAAAGTTCCGCTACTATCAGTTGGAATTTCACCACCCATAGTATCTCCAACGGATCCTTCAACGTCTTTTTCACAAGGGTTAACTCTTGTTCCAGCTGTTGATGAAGTACCTGGTGTTGAGAATGAGCATTTATTGATAGGAGATTTTCCAAGCAAAACTAATCCGCCCCATAAACCTCTTGTATTAACAATATCTGCTTCACCTAAAATATCCTGTCTACCAGTCATAATAATTGGTGCGGATGAAGTTCCAACTGCGTTAATTTTAGAACCTCTTGTGACAACCAAATAATCGTTTCCAGATTCTCCAAAAACAGTAACACCAGGTTCAATTGTTAATGTAGCACTAGCGCCACCTGTTTTTGTTCCATCTGATCCCATATCAATACCTACAGCAACCTTGCCATCCAATTTATAATAGTTTCCAGCAACTAAAGTTAAATCAGTTGTTAGAACTCCAGATAATGAACATACCTTCCTTCCTAGGAGCACCTCTGATTCGAGCGTTCCAGCTGGACATTCAGGATCTGTGAATAATCCTAAAGTCCAACCAGAAGCCCAGTTGTTTTCTATATCAGACCCAGGGGAAAATGCTCCAATATAGTTAGTAGCTGAAAACCAAGTATCAACAATATATCTCTCCTCTTTTGAGCTATAAGTTGGACATAAATCTGTAGGTGTTCCTGCAGCATGAGGTCCAACTGCACACATACCCTGAACTTTTGTTACATCAAAAGCAGAAGTGACCGCACTCTCGTTATCACCTAAAAAGAATCCTGAAACAAGAGTATTTGTTCCAATTACTAAATCTGTTGCTCTTTCTTTAATTGAAGCCTCTAATTGTTCTGCGGTTACTCCACTAGAAGAGGTATCAGCCTTAAAAGGAGATGTATCACCTGCAGCATCCATAAAGACGGAGTGATGCTGAATTTTTGGTGTTATGGCGCCATCTTGGATAGTCTCAATATTAGTAGATTCAATAAGATTTTGAGATACGTTATTTTTTACAATACCATTAATGTAAATACCAGAAACTCCCTCTTTATATTTTAGAGGTTCATCAGCACCTTGAGCTAAAAATGTAAAATTTGAAACCATAGGACGTGATCTTGGTTCTGTAAGATAGCCAACTGAGCTATCTGAGTTAGTATTATCTGACTCTACTACGTGATCACTTGCATCTGAAGATTGTTTAACAACTACAAATTGCATTTTTCCTTGATATCCCCAATCGATATCGAGATTGTCATCACCAGCATTTGTGCAAATTAGATGCTTAACATTGACAGTGCCACCAAAAAACTCAACACAATCATCTTGGTTGTTATGAACTTGAACAAAATCGACTTCTGTAGCATCACCAACACCACCAAAAGTTATGCCATTTAATTCATTGCCTGGAAAAATCTCATATCCTGCGTATTCAACTCTCACAAAATTTAATTTACCTGAATTATCATTTTTGTTAGCGCCGCCCATTAGTGCGTTTGAACCCTCAACAACTCTTTCACACTCTGCAGTACCTCTTACATCGTTTGAACACTTATTGATTGGTGCTTGACCTAGAATAACCAAGCCACCCCATAGACCTCTCTCTAATTCTCCAACTGTGCCTTCAATTGCAGTATTGTGTGTAAATCTAATTGGTTTTGATTGTGTACCATTAGCTATGATTTTTGAACCCCTGTTAACAACAAGATAATCCTGAGAAACTTTTCCTAAGATCACAGCATCAGCAGGTATTGTTAATATAGCTGAAACACCACCTGATTTTGTTCCATCACCACCCATGTCGACACCAACATCAACCTTTCCAAGCATTCTATACATAACGTCAGCTGTTAGAGTAAGGTCACTCGTAATAGGTCCTTGAATTGCACAAACTGTGTTTCCTGCAACTGGGGATCCATTTGTTATAAACGGAGATTCTGGACACACTCCAGAACGAATATTACTGCCAGCGCCGCCTGAACCACCGCCACCAGTAGGATCATCTAAAGATCCTAATTCACCAGGTGATACAATACTTGTATCGCCACCCCCGCCACATGCTACGAGTATAAATGTTGATAATATTAAAGTTGTTTTTTTGATAGAGTTAAAAATCATAATAAGCACCTCCAGAGATTACATAATGATATTTAAATCTAGTTGAGTTACTAAAGATTGAACTTAACGAAAATTAAAAAAACAATTTTGTTACTAAGTATTTCAGATTTGTTACAGATTTATGAAATCTTTAAAGGTAAAGTAAACCAAAAGATTGATCCCTGAGGTTTTGCATTTTTTACCCCAACCTCACCATTTAAATTATTTACAAGATTTTTTACAATAGCAAGACCTAGACCACTTCCTTTTTCCTCAGTTGCTCTAGCTTCAGCCGTTCTGTAAAACCTATCAAATAAAAAGTCTTGCTCTTCATCAGGAATGCCTCTTCCACTGTCTTTTACACTAATTTCCAAATGGTCTTTTACTTTTTTTGTAGAGATATTGATTGTCGATTGAGAATCAGAATACTTAAAAGCATTTTCAATTAGGTTATTTAGAATTCTTTCAAGAGCATTTTTATCTGCTAAAACTATTTTTCCTTTAGAGCAAGAGCACGTAATAGATATATTTTTTCTTTTGCCAAGATTTTTTAGAGAATCAATGGCTTTATTAATATGTTCATTTATTGGGAGTTCTTCAATGTTTAGTTTTAGCTCTCCATAATCGATTCTTGATAAATCAAGTAAAGAAGATACCATATCGCTAAGTCTTTCAGCGTTATGTAAAATAGCCTTTGCAAAAACTTTTGACTGTTTTTTGTCATCAAGCGCACCATCGACAAGAGTTTCAGAGTTTGCCATGATAACACTTACTGGTGTTCTTAATTCATGAGAAACATTTGATATAAAATCTCTTCTCATAGAGCTAAATCTTCTTAGTTGAGTAATGTCATGAACAACCAAAATAAATTCTTTTGTAGTTTTAGATTGATTTATTGTTGCAAGAACCCATCTTGTACTTCTATCGTTTAACTCAATTTCAAATTCAATATCGGCTCTTTTTTTCTTTTTTGCCCTTTTTAATAAATAATTAAGTGATTTGATATTAAGGTCAGTAATTTTTTTTCCAACTAATTCATTTTTATTTAAGATCAATGACACTTGTTCATTTTCATATGTGATTTTGCCATCTATATCAGCAACTATAATACCCTCTCCTAAATCATCTAAGACTGAACCAAACTGATCTCTTTGTTTAGCAATTAAATTGATTTTTGATTTAAGCTCCTCTGAGATTTGTGAAACACTTTGGGCAACATTACCGAATTCATCAGTCCTCTCAGTAGGAAGTGCTTTTAAGTCTTTCTTTCTTGCCTTTCCATCTGCATCTGCAATTTTTGAAGTTGCATAAGCTAGATCTGCAATACTTCTGTAGGCATAGTTCGCAGCTATACCAGATGCTATTGATGTAACAATAAAAGCAACCAAAGCAATTAAAATTATAGAAAGATTTAAACTTCCTATTGCAGAATCAACATTTACATAGGGAACTGCTATTCTAATAACATTTGGACTCACGTCATTATTATCCAGAATAGCGTAATACATCTGCTGTTGTTTTACGGTATCGCTATAACGAATAGACCAGCCTCTTCCTTTTAAAAAAGCGTCTTGAACCTCAGGTCTATTAATATGATTATCCATGTCATTAATATTCTGAGTATCAACATCTGAGTCACCAATTACTCTACCATCAGACAATATAAGTGTTATTCTAGAATTTGAAGCACTACCCAGTCTGTCAGCTAAAGAGTCAGCTTCATTAAGATCTCCAATAGTATCAACTTCATCAACAACTTCTACAAGAAGAGAGGCTTGATTTTGTAACTCATTAATAATGTGCTTTTGAAAGGTATCGGTGATATCTCTTTCAGCAATAATGTATGAAACAAAAATACCTAATCCTAGGGATATAAAGATAATTAAAAATAATCGGGATCCTATTCCCATCTATCTAATCCGGTGATCTAGAGAATTTATAGCCAACGCCTCTAATAGTTTGAACATATTTACCCATTGGCCCAAGTTTTTCTCTAAGGCGTTTTATGTGAGTATCAACAGTCCTTGTTGTAACTTCAGAGCTGTAACCCCAAACGTCACTGAGCAACTGATCTCTAGATTGAACTCTTCCTCTTCTATCAACAAGTTGTCTCAACAATCTAAATTCTAAAGCTGTTAAATCTATTTGATCATTGTTAACTTGAACTTCGTGAGATTCAACATCAATACTTAGATCACCAAATTGACGCCCAACCTCTAAAACATCTTCTTTTTTTTGACCTCTTTTTAAAATGGCTTTAATTCTTAAAATTAATTCTCGAACACTAAAAGGTTTAGTTACATAATCATCAGCCCCTAATTCAAAACCAACCACTTTATCAACCTCATCGTCTTTAGCGGTTAGGATAATTATTGGAATGGTTTCTGTCTCAGGATTAGATTTCATTTTTTTACACAAATCTAAACCTGAACCATCAGGCAACATAAGATCTAAAAGAATCAAAGAATACTTATTTGAATTTAAAACAGATTGTGCCTCAGATAATGAAGATGCACTTGTCACAGTATAGTTTTCTCTTGAGAGATTATATTCCAGATTTTTTCTTATATCTGGCTCATCTTCAATAACTAATATATTCACAGTTACCCCAATATTTAAAATGTATTTTTACTTTTTTTTTGATATTTTGAAAGTAAAAAATAAAAATAATTTACTCTTGAGTAAAAATTTCTCTTAGAGCTGGCTTGTCAAATTTCCCAGATGCTACAAGAGGAAGATTTGAGTCCATAAATTTAATTAAAGCTGGAATTTTAAATGCTGCCAATTTGTCAGATAAAAACTTTACTAAATCATCTTTATTTAGATTAGATCCTTCTCTTAAGACTACTGCTGAGCATAAAATTTCTCCCAGTCTTTCATCAGGAATTCCAAAAACTGATGCTTCAAGAACATCTGGATGTTCATATATAGCATTTTCAACTTCAGGGCATGCAATATTTTCACCACCTCTAATTACCATATCTTTAATTCTGTCCACGATGTATAAAAAAGGACCATCAAATTTACCCATATCTCCTGATTTAAACCATCCTTCATTGTTCATACATTCTTTTGTCGCATCTTCATTTTTCCAATATCCCAACATATTTGATTGAGATTTAATTGCAACTTCACCGATTTCACCTTCAGGTAATTCATTCCAATTCGAGTCAATTATTTTTATTTCTGTTAATGGTGGAACAACTCTGCCAGCAGAAGATGGATTTTGAATATATTCATCGCCGCTTGCAAGTGTTCCTAATGCATTTGTTTCTGTTAATCCGTATCCAATACCAGGCCTTCCTTTAAAATTCTCATCTAAAAGTTTTACATGCTCTGCTGGCCTTGGACCACCTCCTCCACCTAATACTTTTAAAGAGGAAAGATCATATTTATCTCTATCTGGATGATTCAATAACTCCCAAGTTTGCGTGGGAACTCCAGTTATATCCGATACTTTTTCTTCACTAATTAGTCTAATTGCATCACCAGCGTCCCATTTTTTCATCATAACAACCTTTCTCCCAACCAAAATAGACATTAGAAATGCAACATGACTTCCAGTGGCATGAAATAAAGGAACGCATAATAGAATTGAAGATTCTGAACTTGCCAATGGAGTGGCGTCTTTACCAAGTCTTGCTTCTCTTTGACTTAAAACAGTTGAAATAAATGCCCAACTAAACATGGAAGATATAACTCCACGTTGTGACGATAAGACTCCTTTTGGCTTCCCGGTTGATCCAGAAGTATAGTAAATTATTGCATGGTCATCTCTATTAATATCAATATCGGGCCATTCTTCAGAGTGATTTTTTGTAAAATCATCAAATGATTCGAAGCTATCATCAGGCGTGTAGGTGGTTATGATTTTCTTTACATTTGTTAAAGATTCAAGTCCTTTTAATCTTTTTTGATCTCCAAATAAAACTTTTGCATCGCAATGCTCCATTGCGTAAATTATTTCATCAGGAACCCACCAAGAATTTAATGGAACACAAACTGCGCCTATTCCAACAATGCCCATATATGCAAAAATAAACTCTGGATTGTTTTGCATACATATTGCAACTCTGTCCCCTTTTTGAATCCCCTCTTCGATAAGAGCGTTTCCAACTTGAGCTGCCTTTGAGATTGTTTCTTTAAAAGTATGTCTCTCCGACTCATAAACTAAAAAATCTTTATCTGCATGAAGTAAACCGAAGTCAAAATACCCTTTCAAATTATCAGGAAAAGTTACATATTCGCTGAAAGAATTACCGTTTTCATGCTTAATTTCTCGTGTTTCAAAAATTTGGCCAGGTTTGGTTAATTCAGATACGATTTCATTGAATAATTGATTTGAATCTGTCATTTTATGTGATGGATATTATTTTACTTTTATAAATATTACTATAACGATACTATATTTAATATATAGCATATTAAAACATTAGCTTTATAGAGGAGAATGAAATGAATTTAGACTTTGCATCAGTCTGGGAGATGATTTCAGATATCGTTCCTGAAAATGACGCCTTGATATGTGGTGACGAAATTATTTCTTGGAAAGATTATGATTTTCAATCGAGTAAGATTGCAACAGCATTAAAAAATGCAGGATTAGGTCCAAATTCAAAGGCTGGACTTTATCTAAATAATTCAAATGAATATCTTATCGGTCAAAATGCAATTTTCAAGATTGGTGGTGTCCCTATTAATGTTAACTATAGGTATGTTGCTGAAGAGTTAATTTATCTTCTAGATAACTCTGATTCAGAGGCTGTCTTTTATCATGCATGTTACAGCAGCAGAATTAAAGAGATTTCAGGCTCGCTTCCTAATATTAAAGCCTGGATTGAAATTGCTGATGGTACTAAATCAGAATTTGAAGACTCACTAAAGTTTGAAGAGCTTCTTGATAGCTGTGATCCTATGGAAAGAATTCATAGAGATCCAAATACCATTTATATGCTCTATACAGGCGGAACAACTGGAATGCCAAAAGGAGTAATGTATAAACAAGGCGAATTCTTGGTTTTTCTTTTTAGAACATTGAAAGCAATGGGTTATGACGTTCCAGAAGATATAAATAATCTAGAGGAACAAATACATAACTTTAAAAAAGACAATACATTCATAAAAAGTTTGATTGGGTGTCCGCTTATGCATGGAACAGGAATGTGGCTTGGCGCTTTTTTACCTCTTCTTCTTGGTGGTACAGCAGTTACATCCCGTAATTTAGGATTTGATCCGGATCAAATGTGGACACAAGTTGAAGATACAGGAACTACAAATATTGTTATTGTTGGTGATGCATTTGCAAAACCAATGTTAGATGCTTTGGATAGAGCAGAAGAAAGCGGAAAGCCATATGATTTAAGTAGTGTTAAAGTTATTATTTCTAGTGGTGTTATGTGGAGCGAAGAAATTAAGAATGGTCTTTTAAGGCATCATGATATGATGTTGATGGATACCATGGGATCAACAGAAGGAGGCATGGGTAGTTCGGTATCTACAAGAGACAACCCTCCAAAGACTGCAAAATTTTCAATAAACCCAGGTGTAATAATAATTGCTGATGATGGTGAAATTCTACAGCCAGGTTCAGAAAAAATTGGTCTAATTGGAACAAGTGGTCTTGTTCCAGTTGGTTATTATAAAGATGAAAAAAAATCTGCAGAAACATTTAGAGAAGTAAACGGAGTTAGATATAGCTTTCCTGGTGATTATGCCAAACTTGAAGAAGATGGAACAATAACTCTTCTAGGACGAGGAAGTAATTGTATAAATTCTGCAGGAGAGAAAATATATCCCGAAGAAGTAGAAGAAGCTATTAAAAGAAATGATGAAGTCTTTGATTGTCTTGTTGTTGGAGTTGATGACGAAAAATTTGGTCAAAAAGTGGTAGCTGTTGTCTCTCTTGAAAAAAATAAAGATATTAATGAAGATTCGCTAGTAGATGCAACCAGATCATATATTGCTGGCTATAAACTACCTAAGAAAGTAATATTTGTGGAACAAGTTGAGCGTGCTCCGAATGGCAAGGCAAATTATAAATGGGCCAAAAATATTGCTAATGAAAGTTTTAAATAATAAAAATATTTCGCTTGTTGTTGCTGTTATTGCATCAACATACCTTTATGCAATAGAGCCTATAGCTTACCTTAATTCCTTAGGTTACGAACCTGCTCAAAAAGAGATAGCCTCTAGTAAAAACGGAATGATAACAACTCAGCATTTCTTGGCTACTCAAGTTGGAGAGAAAATTCTAAATCGAGGAGGTAATGCATATGATGCATCTATTGCGGTTGCTTTCACACTTGCAGTAGTTTTGCCAAGAGCAGGCAATATTGGTGGAGGCGGATTTATGGTGGTTTATGATAAAGAAACAGAACAGCCTTACACCATAGACTTTAGAGAAAAAGCTCCTGAACTATCAACAAAAGATATGTATTTAAATAAAGATGGTTCTTTTAATGATAAAAACCTATCTACAGTTGGTTATTTAGCAATTGGCGTTCCAGGAACAGTGGCCGGTTTATGGGAGGTTCATCAAAAATTTGGTTCATTGCCATGGGATGAATTAATCGAAGATGCTATTTATTATGCAGAAAATGGGTTTGAAATAACTCCATTTCTAGCAGATATATTATTAAGATATAGTGAATCCCTATCTTTATTTTCAGAAACTAAAGAAATATTTCAATTACATTATCCTAATTTCAAAAATAAAACTCTTGTTCAAAAGGATTTAGCAAATACTCTTAAAATAATTGCATCTAAGGGAAGGAAAGGATTTTACGAAGGTGAAATTGCTGAGAAGATATCTAGTGAAATTAAAAAAAATAATGGTCTTATTTCAAAATCAGATCTAAAAAATTACTCTCCAGTTTGGAGAGAGCCGTTAATCTCAAATTATAGAGATACTGAGATTATTACTATGGGACCACCCTCCTCAGGAGGTCTTCACGTAATACAAATGCTAAACATACTTGAAAATTATGACATAAAAAAAATTGGTCATAACTCACTAGAGTATATAAATTTATTGACTGAAGTAATGAAATTTGCATATGCGGACAGATCAAAATATTTAGGTGACCCGGATTTTTATGATGTTCCTATTAAAAAAATAACCAGTAAAAAATATGCTAATGACATCAATAAAAATATTCAAATTGGAAAATTGACACCTGTTAATGAAATCAATCCTGGAAAATATATGGATGGTGAAAGTCATGAAACAACTCATTTTTCTGTAGTAGATAAAACAGGTAATGTGATTTCTATGACATACACTTTAAATTCTACATTTGGTTCAAAGGTTGTTATTGA
The DNA here is from genome assembly GCA_902541175.1 of uncultured SAR86 cluster bacterium. GTDB lineage: Bacteria > Pseudomonadota > Gammaproteobacteria > Magnimaribacterales > D2472 > SAR86A. The sequence goes on along the minus strand of CACBPP010000004.1, from coordinate 29,720 downwards.
AGGAACTGGAATATTAATGAATAACGAAATGGATGATTTTTCTGCAGCCCCAGGAATACCAAATCAATTTAATTTACTAGGAGCAGAAGCTAATGAAATAATTCCATTTAAGAGACCTTTGAGTTCAATGACTCCAACAATAGTTCTAAAAGATAAGGAATTATTTTTTACGACTGGAAGTCCAGGAGGAGCAAGGATAATATCAGCAGTATTGCAATCAATTTTAAACATTATAGATTTTGATATGGACTTAGAAGATACAACTGCAGCAAAAAGAATACATCATCAGTGGTATCCAGATATTCTTGAATACGAATTTACATTAGATAGTTCAATTGAGAAAAACCTAAAAAAGATGGGGTATAAAACTGAATCAAAGCTACCATTGACTTGTCTTCAAACTATAATGTTTAAAGATGGTATTTATTATGGATATGGAGATTTTAGACGAGTGGATGCATTAGCTTCAGGGAATATAAGTGATTGATAAATTGTTGATAATTGGTGCTTATGCATTGCCTGTTTTATTCCTTTTAACATTTTGTTTTTATATTACAAAAAAGTAGAAATTGATTAATATCTATAATCCAGTTTTTATAAGTCTAAGTTCTTTTTCAATTATTGATTTAATAATAATTTCAATATTTTTTTTATCGATTGGCAGTTTCTGTTCGTCAATAATTTTTAGGCTTGCTCCTAACAGCCCATTTCCTTTATCTAAAATAAGATCTTGTTGTCCTTCATGTTCTAAAAAAATTGATGCTATTAATTTGATACCTTTGTTTGGGTTTATGATTCAAAGTGGAAAATGTAAGTTTTGTAATTCAAATATTTCAAAATTTTATCCGTTTACAGAAATATTTTTTTTATTAATTGGTATTTTACTTACAACTAACTATGGAATTGGTCTATCAACTATTGTCTATACAGTAATTATTTTTTGTTTCTACATACTATTTTTTCTTGATTATAAATATTTATATCTACCTGTATACATAAATTTATTAATAGTACTTTTAGGAATAACTTTTAATGCTCAATATCAATTATTCATAGATGAAACTTTTTTGATCTTAGGCATCAGGCCAATTTCTTTTGCGTTTTATGGCCTTTTTTTTGGTTACTCTTCACTTTGGTTAATAAATCTTATATTTAAAGTTATAAAGAAAAAGGATGGTATTGGTGGAGGAGACTTTATCTTATTTGGAGGAATTGGTTCAATCCATGGTCCAATCGCATTACCAGCAATATTGTTTATAGGATCTTTTTTGGGGTGTCTTTATTTTATATTTTCTAAGAAGGCAGTTAATGGCGAGTTGCCATTCGGGTCTTTTTTGATACTTAGTTCTTTGATCTATTTTGTATTAAATTTAATGAACTTTTCATTTATTAATTAGTCATATTGATAAAGGCCTTTGAATATCCTCACAGTTCATATCCCCTAGGTCTTAAAAGCAGGCAAAAAATGCCTGCTTTTTTTTATATTTTTATTTTTATTATCAGAAATATGTTATAAATAGAGAAATTAATTTAAATAAACAAATATGAAAAAATTTACTTTACTGCTTACTTCAATATTTATAATTACTGCTTGTTCACAAAGTGATAATCAAAATCAGAGTGAAACAACTGAAGCACCAACATCTCTCGTAGAATATGTATGGCATAAAGCTGGATCAGACTTTTCAGCAGATAATCTTGCTATGTTAATTAGATCCTGGAATGGCATGATAGATGATGCTATGTGTAGCGGAATGACGGGTGCAAACATCTTAACTCCCGAGGTTGCGAATGAAGGATATGATTTTATTTGGGTTTTGCTGTGGGATTCTCAAAGCAGCCGAGATGCATGTTGGAATGATTGGACTTCAAATTTACAGTCAAATTGGGACACTATGATAGATGGCATTATGCAATATGATTTAGATAATGTTTATCTTTTTGGTTGGACAATAGGACAGTATCCAAAAGTTGAAAATGCTACTGGGTCATTTGTTAATAGCTTTAACTTTTGTAACTATAATGAAGGCTACTCCGAGGCTGATCTTGATACCTTTAGAGATGATATAGCTGCAACAAATTGGAGTGATTCATATTGGTATGGCCTTTTAGACCCAAAATTTGAACCAGCGGATCCAGCACCAGACTTTGTTTGGTTAAATTTATGGGCCAATAGTACTGAAAAAGAAATTGCACAAAACAAATATAATAATAGTGATCTTCCTTCAACAACAGGTGCAGCATTCACATGTAACAATGTTGATTTTTCTGGAGTAGCAATTAGAAGATAATGGAGCGGGTGACGGGATTCGAACCCGTACCAATAGCTTGGAAGGCTATTGTGCTAGCCATTAACACCACACCCGCTTTGTCGGGAAATTATAATAAAAAAGGGAGCAATATGCTCCCTATTTTTTAAATACTCAAGTTATAAGGAAAGCGTCATATATCTTTGAATCGATACATTTGGCATTTTCTTGGAACTCTTTTTTTACATTTTCTGCAATGGGATTATTAATCCAGTTTGCGTTAATCTCACTTGAAAAGTTATCTTTATAAATATTATTTATCCATATAAAAGAGTTTGGATAATCCTTGTTATGAAGATACAAAGCCTCATATGATATGTTTAATGATTTTATTTCCAAAGAAAATCTTTCTATTGCAATTCTAAATGTTCCAAAGTTATATCCCTTATTATATTCACAACGTAAAATTTCAGAAACATAGTCAGGGTTATTTATTTCAATTTCATTTGCTAATAAGCTTTGTCCGAATAACTCCTCCTTATCAAATTTACAACCAGCAATCTCATCAAATCCCCTTCTGCTTAATCTATCAAGAATATAGTTATATATATCCTGATCTGAGTAGTTTTTAACGTTAATAATAAATTGATCTACATAATTTGGCTTTGGAAAATAGACATTAATATCGTATTTGACATTATTTTGCTCCAAATCTGATCTTACTAATGTTGAGAGAAACGATTCAAGATTAAGCAAGGTATAACCATCATTGAGCTTACATTCAAAAAATTCTGCTGAAAATTCAAAATTTGGTTCTATTAATAAATTTGCCTCTATTTGTTTAGTATTCTCAGAAGAGCAAGAAATAAGTATTAATGAAATTAATGAAATTATCTTTGGAGAATACATAAGAAAGATTATAAATAAACTTAATATTATTTGTATTGTTTAAATAAAAAACCCAGAAATATTTCTGGGTTTGTATAAAACTTTATTTAATTTTAATTCATTACTATTACTTTGTTTCTAAATAAAGAATCACATTGACCAGAATATAGCCTAGCAAGTTCATGTTTTTGATTTTCATTAAGATAATTTACTTTTAAGTCACATGTTAATACATCATTAATCAGTCCTGAATTATTGTGTTGCAAATAATCACTATAAAGACCGTATAAAACTACATCGTGATGATTTGATGGTATTTCATCACTAATTAAAATATAGCCTCCATCTTTTGATAAATAACATCCAATAGAATATTTAGGACATATTTCAGATACTTTATCTTTATCGTAAATAACATCAATATAAGGTGATTCTAATTCAAGATCACTCTTTGCATCGTTAAAAATTACTTCATCCGATTGAACATCATAAAAACTTAATAAAATAAATAAAAATAAAGTTAAATTTGATAATTTCATAGCTCCCTCCTATGTGTCAAATGTGTGACATATATGTAAATTATGTTACATAAATGTAACATAAATGTCAAACTTGTTCTTGTATATTTTGTTTTATAGAATATCTTTACCAACCCCTTTTATAAAAAATGAAAGTTTTAAGAATTATTTTTGCAGATCAATTATCATTAACAAATTTAGCTTTAAATAACCTAAATAAAGATGATTTTTTATTATTTTATGAGCCATTAGATACTTTTTATGAGATAAGGCATCATAAACATAAAATTACACTTCTAATATCATCTCTTAGAAAGTTAGTAACAAAAGTTAAACATACCAATATCATTCATCATAAAGTTACTAAAAAAAATAACCAAAACTTTAAAGATGCGTTATTTAAAATTGTTGATAAAAACAATATAAATAAAATTATGGTATCAAAGCCATCAGATTTTAAGATTTATAAAGACCTTTTATTTTTTTCACAATCAAACAATATCGAATTAGAAATTTTAGAAGATAAAAAATTTATTTCAAATGTAGAGGATTTTACTGATTGGGCATCAGATAAAAAAACGAGAATACAAGAATATTACTATCGTTGGTTAAGAAAAAAATACGATATATTTATGAATGAGGAAGGCAAGCCTATTGGAGATAAATGGAATTTCGATAAAGATAATAGAAAGGGAATCAAGCAGCTTAAGTCAGATATTCCTGAAAGAAAAAAATTAATACCTGATCAAATAACTTTTGATGCCATGGTTGATGTAGAGGAGTGTTTTCCAAAATCAATTGGTGCCTTGGAAAACTTTAATTGGGCTACTACTCATGAAGAAGCTGAAGATTTGTTAGATGACTTCATTGAAAGATATCTTTTAAATTATGGATCATTTCAAGATGCGATAAATAAAGAAAACACTTTTATGTTTCACTCTTTATTATCACCTTATCTTAATTGTGGCCTCCTTGATCCAAAAATTTGTATTAAAAAAGCAGAAAAAAAATATTACGAATCGAACGGAGAAATTCCAATAAATTCTGTTGAGGGTTTTATAAGACAAGTATTAGGATGGAGAGAGTTTATTAAGGGTGTGTATTGGGAAAATATGCCCAAGTATAAAAATCTTAACTTTTGGTCTCATAAAGGTAAGTTAAATTCTAACTGGTATGAAGGAACTACTGGCATCCCTCCCCTTGATGATGCAATAACTGAATCAAGCAAATTTGCTTATACTCATCACATAAATAGATTAATGATCATTGCAAATCTTATGAATCTTACTGGCATTAACCCTAATGAAATGTATAGATGGTTTATGGAAATGTATATCGATTCATACGATTGGGTTATGGTTCCTAATGTATATGGTATGGGTTCATATGCTGATGGTGGAATATTTTCCACCAAACCTTACATTTGTGGATCAAGTTATATGCTTAAAATGTCTAATTACAAAAAAGACGAATGGTGCGATACGGTAGATGGTTTATATTGGAGATTTGTTGAAAAAAATATTAACTTTTTTAAATCCAATCCTAGATTAGCAGTTATGACTAGATCCTTAGAAAAAATGAATAAAGAAAGAAAAAAAGATATATTTAAAAAAGCAGAGATATTTATTAAAGAAAATACAATTTAAAGCTAGTAATCAAGATCCTCAAGCAAGAATTGTATAGCATTTTGAGAGATAATTGATATGTTATGGTCTAAATTAGAAATGACTTTATAGCGCCATCTTAACGGAATCTTATTTTTTTCACTATAACTAACTATATTTTTAAAATAGCTGGCTCCTCTATCAAATCTATTTGAACCTTGTTTTCTTGCGCCTCTGCTATTATTTAGTGATTCATGATTTGGATCATTATCTTTAGCACCAAGTATAAAAAGAACTTGTCTTGATAAAAACCATTCATATCTCTCTCTTTCAATAGGCATATTTCTCATGCCATATGGAAATGGCTCATTATTTAGAAATGTATACCACCCCGCACTTCCAAGAACAACTTTATCAATTTGTTTATCATCGCTAAATAGCATATACCTGTGAGTAAATTGAGATCCAGCTGAGAATCCAAATATTGAATATGATGTAGTACTCAGGTTGTATTTACTTTTGAAATATGAGAAAAATGAAGATAGTGAGTTTTTTAAGTTATTTGATTGGTCCTTTAAAATTTTGCCAGAAGATGTTGCCATTTGAAGTGTTGCAAAATTTGGATAACTAATATTATCAAAATATGGTGCCACTAAAATTACATTTTTATCTTTAGATGGCTCTATCCACTTATTGAGATATTTTTCAACATCTCGAGAATTTCCATGAATAATAAATAACACTTTTGTATTTTCATTAATTTTCTTTGGAAGAACATACAACATTTCTACATCAGGTTTACTCCATGACGCATAAGTGACTTTTTCTACAGAATCAGATAAAAATTCACATGAAAAAAATAGAAATAGAAAATAAATTACGCTTTTTTTTGAGAGCATGATTTATTCTAACAATGAATTATTAATATTGGGTTAAAATAAATATATTTAAGCGAAGATAATTGAAAAAATATTTAGACATCGTTAACGAAGTTCATAAATCTCCCTACAAGCTTACAATTGTATCAAGCGGAGGTGGGACTAATGCAATATCAGCTCTGTTAGAAGTTCCAGGAGCAAGTAATACTATTCTTGAATCACATATACCCTACTCAAAGGAATCTATGAACTCTTTTTTAAACAAAAAACCTGATCATTATTGTTCTTTAGATACTTGTTTGAATATGGCAGCAAACGCTTTTAAGAAGTCTAAACAAATTGATACAACTTCAAAAACAAAACATCTCTTGGGGATTTCTATTACTGCTAATCTTGCAACAACTTATGAAAAAAAAGGAGATCATAAGTTTTTTATTGTTGTTCAAGCATATAACTATACAAAATATCTTGAATGCTATTTAGATAAAGGTAAAAGAACAAGAGAAGAAGAGGAAGAACTTATCACTGCATGTGTTATTGGTCTATTAGCAGACTCATGTGGTTTTGAATTTAGTATTCCTGATATTGATGAAGATATATTAATAAAAAAAGTTACTGCAGAAAAATCATGGGTAAAATTATTTAATAACAAAGTAGGATTCATATCAAATAATAAGAGCAACCCAGAGCTGATATTTCCTGGTTCATTTAACCCTCTTCATGAGGGACACATAAAAATGAAAGAATTAGCTGAAAAAAAAACAGGTATGCATACTACATTTGAAATTTGTGCTAACAACGCTGATAAGCCGCCATTAACATTTTATGAAATAAAAAGAACTCTTGATCAATTTCAAAATGATGAAAGTTGGATGCTCACATCTGCTGGGAGATTTAGTGAAAAAGCTGAAATGTTTCCAAATTCAGTATTTATAATTGGAGCGGATACTTTGATGAGAGTATTCGATGAGAAATTTTATAAAAACTATAAAGATATGATGAATCATATTCAAAGGTTTAATGATCACAACATAAATTTTCTAGTATTTGGAAGAAAAATTAATAAAAAATTTATTTCACTTAACAACTTAAAAGTTCCAGAAATTATTGCCGATAGATGTACTGGAATTGATGAAGAAATGTTCAGGGATGATATTTCTTCGACAGAAATAAGATTAACAAATAATTAATTGTGAGGCGGTAATTTAGCTTCAACAAACCATTCGTGAACTCTTTTTACAGGATTGAATTTTTTTAGCCTCATCTTTTTATTTTCAAGAGTAAACTTTCTGGTTTTAATGGCTGTGTAGTGATAGGTATGACTATCGCGTGTTTCATCCTCAGGTATTAAATATACTTTAGTTTGTTTTTTATCTGCCATTATGGGTGAAGATTATACACAATCTTTTGAAATATTCTTAAATAATTTAAGATTTCCATACAAAGGAGTTCTTTCTTTCATAATCACATTAATAGATATCATATCCAAAATATTTTTATGAGTATCTTTTCTGTTTCCAACAAAAGTATTATTAAAATGATTTTTATTTATGTCTTTATAAAGATTACGAATTAAGTTTCCTGCAAGAAAAATACCCTCACCAGGTAAAAATGTTAAAGCTATATCTGATAAAGTTTCTGCAAGAGATTTAATGAAACCATTTATTACTTTTGTAGCAATTTCATCATTTTCTTTAAATTTCTTATATACCATCTCAGAAGATAATTTTTTATTAGTTTTTAATTCATATATCTTTGATATTGCTGTACCTGAAACAAGATCCTCAAGCACCAAAAGACTATCGTTTTGAATATCATAATTACGTTGCAATTTTAGGCTTGGATTAAGCGTGTTCCCTATTTCAGTTGGAAAAACAATTTCACCTATGGATACAGCCGCTCCCAAGCCCGTTCCAGGACCTAAAAAAAGTTTTGTGCTATTGAATATAGATCCATCTTTTAATGTCTCAATTTCACTAGAGATATATTCATAACTATGAGCAATGGCTTCCCAATCATTTAGCACTATGCATTCTTTAAGATTTAAACTTTTTTTTATTTCATCTGAATTTATTGAATAATCTCTGTTGGTCATTTTAATTGAGTTGTTTATTTTTGGACCTGCAACAGAAATGATTAATGTATCAATTTCATTATCAACAACTAATTTATTGAGAAAAGTTTCAAAATCTAATGTATCAAATTCTATTTTATTAATTTTTGAAAGATCATCATGGTCATTTGAGGCAATAGCATATCTCATATTGGTACCACCAATATCAACTAAGAGCCCTCTATTCATTTGTTTCTTTGTATGTTAATCCATACCCATATTCAAATTTTGGAGAATAATTCTTATCGTTAAAATTCAATGGGTTATTCGAAGAAGTGCTTGGCCAAGAAAATGATAACTTACCTTTAAAGTCATAATTAATAGATCCATCAAGATTGCTAAAGATAACGTCATTCATTCCCTCAACTGCTGTTCCTGGCAACCAAATGGATACAAAAGAGTCAGAGTATTTGATTTCTTTATCTGTAATTAAAGGTCTTCCTGTTAAAAATAACGAAATTGTTGAGATATTATTTTTCCTAAAATCTTTTAAGAGTTTAATTAAATCTTTATTGGTATTTGAAAAATTAAGTTCATCAATATCTCCTTCTCCCTCAGCATATGGAGTTTCACCATATACAAAAATTACATAATCAGGTTTTTGTGAGTATGAGCCGTCACTCGAAAACTCAACGTTACCACCAAGATTTAGAATATGTTGAGATAAAGACTCATAAATACTGTTAGTATTAGGAAAGTCTTCGTTAGAAAGTGAAACTCCCTCCCAGCTTTTTCCTTGCCACGTTATGGTCCAGCCACCCATTTGATTCTCGATTTTTTTGGATTGATCTCCAATTATTAAAAAACTCTTCTTTGGGTTCATAGGAAGGACATCATTATTTTTTAACAGCACTATAGACTCTCTTACTGCTTGTCGTGCAAGATTTCTATGATCTGAATTTCCAATATAATTCTCTTTGTAGGCATGAGGCACTCTATTATCAAAAAGCCCAAGATGTTTTTTGACTTTTAAAATTCGTGAAACTGCATCATTGAGTCTTTCTATTGGAATTATTCCTTTCTTAACCTGATCAAGAGTATTCCAATAAAGAGGCTCCCATTCTGTAGGAACCATAAATATATCAACACCAGCATTTAATGCTTGAGGACAGTTTGCATCCTCACAACCTGGTATCTGTCCATGCCCATTCCAGTCACCAACTATAAAACCATCAAATTCCATTTGAGTTTTTAAAATTTCTGTTAATAAATATCTATCACCATGAAGCTTTTTGCCATTCCAAGAGTTAAAACTTGCCATTATTGAAAGTGCACATGAATCAATGGCATCATAATATGGAGTACCGTGAACCTCTTTAAGTTTTGATTCTGAAATTATTGTATTGCCTTGATCAATTCCTTGATAGGTTCCGCCATCACCTAAAAAATGTTTTGCGGTAGCTAAAACATTATTTTTACCTAGGAATGAATCTCCTTCGCCCTGTAAACCAAGTATAAAGTTTGATCCCAATTCAGACACTAAATTATAGTTTTCAGAGTATCCTTCGTAAGTTCTACCCCATGTATCATTCTGAGGTACAGCAATTGTTGGAGCAAAAGTCCATATAATTCCAGTGGACGCAACTTCTTTTGCAACAGCACTTCCAATCTCTTTTATCAAATTAGGATTTCTTGTAGATCCAAGGCCAATATTATGAGGAAAAATCGTAGCGCCAATAACATTATTATGGCCATGAACGGCATCTGTTCCCCACAGAATTGGTATCTTAATACCACTAACCTCTGGAGATGCATCATAGTAGCTTTCACTTAAGTCTTTCCAATCCTGAATATCGCTATTTTTATTTTGATTTGGAAATCCGCCACCGCCATTAAGAATGGTACCTAGTTGAAATTTCTTTACTTGAGCCGGTGAAATACTATTAATCTCAGGCATTATTATTTGACCGACTTTTTGTTTCAAGGTCATTTCATTAACAATTTTATTTACAAAGGATGAATAATCGGGAAGTTCACACTCATTAGTATTTGACCAATCAACATCAGCAACAATATACGAATTTAAGAAAATTAATAGTAATATTTTTTTCATAAATGCTTACCCTAAAGTTACATAAATCAAAGTAAGAATACTTACAATAATTAAACTATTAACATTAAATGCCTTTGATGTTTTAAAATTTATTCCGTTTAAGTCAATAGCTTTTTCTTGATCTAAATACCCTTGAGCCAATGATGTTAAATAACATCCCATTCCTGAAGTAAAGAAAACAACACCCATTCTATGAATATATGGGAAATCTGGAAAGGATGCTTGGATAAATATAGACATTACAACTGAAAGAACTGCAGCCACAAGAACTGAGAGAGTTGTAGCTTTTTTCCAAAATAAAGCCACAAGAAATATTACAAGTATTCCAGGTGTAAATAATCCAGTAAAATTTTGTATATATTGAAAAATTTGATCAGAGTTTCCTAAGATGGGTTTTGCCATTACTAGCGCTATTAGCATAGATCCAACCACAGCACTTCTTCCAATTAATATTAAAGATTGCTGTTGAATTTCATTTTTTGAAAATGATCTACAGATATCCATTGTAAAAATAGTACTAATGCTATTTGTCATAGATGCTAATGAAGAAACTATTGCAGCGATTAGTGCAGCAAAAGTTAATCCTAATAAACCACTTGGTAGTAGCTCAATCATCATAGTTGGATATGCTTGATCGGTTTTATCTAAAACCGGAAATAGAATTGCGGCACATATTCCTGGTAAGACTATAACTAATGGCATTAAAAGTTTTAAATAAGCTGCAAACATGACTCCTTTTTGAGCTTCTTTAAGAGATTTAGCTCCAAGAGCTCTTTGAGTGATATATTGATTAAACCCCCAATATGCAAAATGTCCGATCCAAACTCCTGCACCAATTAGAATCCATATCCCTGGTAAGTTATTGTACGAAGGATTATCAGGAGACAATATCATGTCAAATTTTTCTGGCATCTGTTGATAGACTTGAACCATTCCGGTTGCAATATTTCCATCACCAATTTTAGTCAAAGCAATATATGACACTGCTAATCCGCCAAAGATCAACAAAACTACTTGAACTATATCAGTCATTGCTACTGCCTTTAATCCACCTGAAAGTGAGTATGCAAGCGATAAAAATGCAAGAAGAATCATTCCATTTACTAATGACATTCCTGTCAAAGTATTTATCGCCAGTGAACCAAGCCAAAGTACCGCTGTAAGGTTTACAAAAATGTATACAGTTAACCAGAAAAATGACAAAACCAAGCTTACTCTCTTATCAAATCTTTGTTCCAAAAATTGTGGCATCGTATATATTTTCCTTTCCAAGAAAAGCGGTAAGAAAAATTTAGCCATCACTATTAAAGCAATTGCTGCGGTTAACTCCCAAACTGCTATTGCCATTCCAACCACAAAACCTTGACCTGACATTCCAATAATTTGCTCTGCAGATATATTTGCTGCAATTAGTGAAGCACCTATAGCCCACCATGGTAGAGATCTTCCTGCAAGAAAATAATCTTCAGCACTTCTTTCAGATCCAGATTTTTTTCTAGAAACATAAGTGGCAAGTGAAATTATACCGATACAATAAAGCCCAATGATTATCCAATCTAAAGTGTAAAACATGATCCCCAATTAATATGATGTGTATGCTTATTGTAACAATTTATTAGTAAAAAAATTATCTAAAAATTAATTATTTGAATTGCCTCTGAATGTTTCTCAGAGAATATGCCAGAAACCATAACAAATTTTAATTTCTTTTTTCTATGTAATGGTTTTAGTACATCCTTAACATGCTCAAGAGTCTTTTTATGATTATTTAATCTCTTTAAATAGAAAGGAATGACTGAGCCCACTAAAGACAATTGATTTAATGTGTTGTTATTGTTGGTAAATGTATAGATTGGAATATCTTTTGGTTTTGCGTTTGATATATAACCAGCAGTTGATCCAGTTCTTGTAACAGCAATTATTCCATCAGCCTTTATAGACTCACTTAAGTCTCTAGCAGCAACAGCAATTGACTCCCAATCTGAGTTTCTTATGAGTTCTTTTTCATATTCTAAAGTTTGAAATTTTTCTGTTCTTTTAGATATTGATTTTAAATATTTCACACATTCAACTGGATATTTACCAATACTAGTTTCTCCAGATAACATTATGGCGTCAGCACCTTCATATACAGCATTTGCAACATCAGTAACCTCTGCTCTTGTTGGTGTTGGATTTTGTATCATTGATTCAAGCAAATGAGTAGCAACAATAGATCTTTTGCCCCTTTTTGCACAAGAATGCATTATTTTTCTTTGAATATTTGGTAAGTCTGTAAGACTAGTTTCAATACCTAAATCACCTCTTGCGACCATGATGCCCCAAGCAGATTCACAAATTTCATCAATATTATCTAATCCCTCTTGATTTTCAATTTTAGCTATGATTTTTGACTCTGATTTTTGTTTAAGAAGAAGGTCTTCTAATATCTTAAGGTCTTTTTTATTTCTGACAAATGAAGCAGCAATAAAATCTACATTATTTTTAATTCCAAAGGTAATGTCTTTCATATCTTTTGAAGTTATTGAAGGCATATCTAATCTTACGCCTGGCAAATTTACATGTCTTTTTGAGCCTACCTTTCCTCCGTGAATTACTTTACAAACTAAATTATCTGATTCTTTTGAAAGAACTCTAAAACTAATCAATCCATTATCAACAGAAATCCTTGAGCCAACATCAACACTATGAACAAGACCTTTGTAATTGACCTTTATAGATGAGGTTTCTACGTCGACTTCATCACGAACAGTTAATGTAACTTTGTCACCAACTTTGAGATTAATTGGAAGAGAGGTATCACCTGTTCTTATTTCTGGACCTTGAGTATCAAGCAATATACCAATGTTAGATAACTTACTATTTTTGGTCTCATTAATACTTTTAATTATATCTATAATCTCTTTTGCATTTTTATGAGTTGCGTGGGACATATTAATCCTGGCAACATTCATACCAGCTGAATGAAGTTTACATAATGTTGCCTTATTAGAGCTTTGTGGTCCAATAGTGCAAATTATTTTTGTTCTTGTAAAAGCCATAACATGACGATATTAATGAATAAATGACATTTTGCAAGGCAAAAAAAAACAGAGACTAGCTCTGTTTCTTTCAATCGATTCCTCAGGGGTCTAAAGTGAGATTTTCTTTAGCTCCTTGGATTCTTTCTCTTGAATCCTTGGTGGATCTGCAAGCTATTTTTTATCATCGACTCTTGCAAATGCTTTCACCCTTCGGTCTCTCCGTCTGGCTTTCTCTCTAGCTTCCCGTCTGCAGTTGGTCACTAGTCGGTTGCCATCCGTACATTTAATATTACTCCTACTAAATTAGATGTCAACACTTTTTTTGCAAAAAAAAATAGTTTTTTTAGTCTGGGAAAATAAAAAAAGGGAGTTAAAAAACTCCCTTAAATTAATAAGACAATATTTTAATTCTTGACGGGAACAATACTGTAAGATCGTTCGTTTTCACAAACACCACCAAGTTCTTCAAGAGCTTTAAGCTCCGGCATCTCTCCTGCTTGATCTGACCAAAAATTTGTCCAATTTTTACCGTAATCAGCAATTGTTGATGTTGTAACTAATTGAACATAATCATAATCCCAATCAGAACCTGTTCCTGCTCCTGGAAAAATCATTTTTCTTCCAGCCACATCACCAAGTTCTTTTGCTGCTTTTGCATATGCATAATATGCGTTATAAACATCTTCTGAGGTAACTCCTTCTGCTAATCTGCAGTCACTATATACTGCATAGCTAGCTTGACCATCTGGAGTTTCTGAAACTGTTCTTTGCCATGTAAAAATTGCTTGATTTCCAGACTCAAGAATTGTGTTTAGCTCTGCTTGAAGTTTCTGACCATTATTAATCCAATGATCATTGCCGCCATAATGTGCTTCAGGATTTGGACTAATGCCAACCCAAACAAAATCATGAGGCAATTCGCCAGAATGATAGTATGGAACTAACATTGCAGATCTATAATCTTTAAGCGCTTCACTTTCTTCAGCCCATTTAGTCCACTTTGCAGCCCATTTCATCATATCATCCATATCCTTACCTTCTTTAAAAGAACTAACATAGTACTCAGCTACATTTGGCTCATAACCTGATGATTCAACATGATCATCGGCTAGAACTACAAAACTGAAGAGCAAAGATATACTTAAAAGTAATTTCATAATTATCTCCCTATTATTTAAACACTTCTAATATATCATCAAGATTTAAAATTTTTATTAAATTTATGTATATTTTTTGTAACTATTCTATTAAACCGTAAATATTGTATTTAGATACAAAATCCCAAATCTCAGAGGATGCATTAACATTGTATGATTGTGTTGTGGGCCAATCGTGCCCCATTTCAGGATGAAGAATTAATTTAACATTTACATCATTTAAACAATTTATATGAGTTTCATATGAAATTAATGAATAATCGCTATATTTAATAATTGTTTTTGGGTCTGTATTACATGAGTTATAGTTGACCCAATAATCAATTATATCAGGAATACTTTTTGATCCTGCGTTGCCATTGTATGGAACTACAAAATCCAATAATCCGTGAATTTGTAAAATAGGTGTTGGATGACTTGGATTACATTCATTATAAGTATCATTTGTCATTGATCCAGTTACTGATGCTATTGCTGCAAACTTTTCACTTAAATTACAAGCTAAGTGATATGACATATAACCACCATTAGACATACCAGAAGAATAAATTCTAGTCTCATCAATTTGAATTTTTAATTTTATTAAATCTATAAGGGTATTAAAAAAATCGAGGTCTTTGATAGGACTTTTTGAAGTCCAACCTCCAACATTCCAATGTGCAGATAAGGAAGCAGTTGATGCGCCTTGTGGATATACAACAATTAGATTATTTTCGTCTGCAATTGAAAAATAATTAGTGTAATCTAAATGCCGAGCAGCAGAAGATCCATAACCGTGCAGTGCAAACAGAACTGGAATACTAGAACTTTCATTTAGATTATCTGGCATATAAATATAATAGTATCTATCCAAATTATCATGCTTTAAATCGCATCTCTTCATACCGGCCCTATTGGTATTGGCGCATGTCTCATTTAATAAATCATCATTATCTGCTTCAGGAAGAATATTTGTATCTTGAGAATTAGAAGACCCACCTCCACCACATGATGACAGTAGAAAGATTAAGAAAGCTATTTTGTATTTTTTCACGCCTATATGTTAATGCAGTAAATTTAATAAAAAAAGGGAGCATTAAGCTCCCTTGAAAGTTCGTTTAAATCTAGTTGTTATACACTTTGACGGATTGAATCATTGAAATGTTTCTAACCTCTCTGTTGCCGTCAACGTCTTTTGAGAATTCAGCAAATGAATCACTTGAATATAATGTTTCAGCAGATTTCATCGCCTCTGTCATACTTCCTGCGCTAGTATATGCATAGTGAGTATAATAATTTACACTACCACTCATTTGAGCCCTTAAACCATAGCTTCCAGCTACATTTCCAGCTTCTTCTTGAGCTTTGGTTACTTTTGAGTAAGCCTTTGCATATGCAGCAGCATCATCAACCTTCATTCTGTAAATAGTATAAACTTGATTATTTTCTGGTTCATAATTTCCACCGCTTATTAGCTTCATGTTCAATGATTGCTCCACTTGTTCAGTAAATTCAGATGTTTTTGCTAGGAACTTTTGAAATACTGGTGCAGAAAATGATTCTGTACCTTTTCCAAGACTTTCAGTATCTTCATAATTAAGAACTACTACGTGGGTAGCGTCATCATAACCATTAAAAACATATTGGTGTAAATTAACAACAGCGGGAAAAGATTTTCCCCAATCAGATTCCATTAAATCATCCATTGCTTCGACGTATGCTCCTGGATTAGAAACATTCAAAGAATATGTTGCTATATATCCAGCAGCAACCAATGATTGCGAGGAAACAAATAGAACTGTTAGCAAACTATAAAAAAATTTTTTCATAAATCTCTCCTAATATAAATAAATAATATAACAAAAATATATTGGGACGGAATTAATAATTATGTATGTTTTTTAATTATAAATGTTGGTGCGGTACGCCGGTCTCGAACCGGCGGCCTTCTGCTTGGCAAGCAGACGCTCTACCAACTGAGCTAGTACCGCTATGAAGTGAAACTGACTATACATATTTAAGTAGATTCTTACAATAGAAAATTATAAATTTAATTTAAAACTAATTTTTTTATAGGTATTAATGTTGTTTTCTTTTTTTGCAGTATAAAAATAGATTTTTGATGCTCATCTAATTCAATATCTATTTCTAATGTGTCATGCAAAAAGAATTCTGGATGATAGTGATGATCCTCTCCAGTATGAGAAAGAGATATTTCTTTTTGAAAATAGGTTTTATTAAATTCATTAACTATTCCATCTTTATCGCCATATAAAACAACAAAAGTATTTACAGGAACAATTTCTGAAACACGTTTTAAGTGTTGCTTAATTAATTCAGATGAAAATTTCAATTCCTTATCAAACTCAACGGCCTGAAGATCAATTTGAGTTTTATTTAAACTTATTGGATTAACAACATTACCATGATGATCTATTTTTAACTTAAACTCAGCCAATATTGAATTCGAATTCAAAGTAATTAAAAGAATTAGAAAAATCTTCATAAATTGTTCCAGTTTATTCCAATCTGACCCCCCAGACCTGAGTATTCAACATAATACTCCATCCAATGATTACTTTCACTGCAATTAGAGCAATAAAGATCTATTAAATCACTGAAATTTTTTACATCATATGCTCCATAACCTTGTGCTGTAGTTCCATCGTCTTGAATATCATAAGCAGTTACTGTTCCATGACAAATAGGATCTTCATAACCTTCAGCATCTGTGAAGGGTTCATCGCAATAATGTAATTGGTTAAATGATGTAAAAAATCCTTGATATACATCTGCAAAAGTATCAAGAGAATCTTCGGCTGATAAAAAATTATATTCATTATTGTTTTCAAAAATTCTATAAGCTATTTTTTGCCATCCAGAACTTAGTTTTGGTAATGTAATTGAAGTTGAATTTCTGTATGAATTGTTTTCAACTCCGTCTATAAACCACCTAATTTCAAAAATATCATCTGGCATTACAAAGTCTAGATTAATTACAAGACTATTTTCACCAAATTGATAGCTAAGATTATGAAGTCCTTGATATTTGAGTGCTTGAATAACAAAACTTTCTACTCCAACTTTATCCCAAGACATTGCAGGCGTTTTATTACCAAAATACCACCATTCTTCTCTATCATCTCTATTAGGACTTCCCATAATATTTTCATATGTTGGTCTATATGTATTCTCTATTCCATAGTATGTACCTTTAAACATGCCTAACCCTTCTGTTGTCTCCTCATCATGATAACCAGGAATGTTGTCAGGATTTGCTAGTAAGTGTTTCCATTTTAGAAACTCGGGCTCATCTTCAGAGGTTGTGTTAGGACTTGCATCAACCCAGCCACATGTCCAATCAAATATTAAGCCATCTCTTTCAATTTCTGTATTCTCCTCGTCGTCAATTACTCCATCATCATTTACATCATATTCTATTAAGTCATCATAATAATCATTGACTGATTTACAATTAATAGATCCATCAGGATTCTCATCAGGATCCCAATAATCAGATCTATATTCATCAGCCATGTCATTAAAGGAGTGACCAAACTCATGTTTTAAGGTAGCCATAACCAGTCTAATATAAACGTCTTGAGAAGCATTAGTACCAATATAAACGTCTTGAATATTAATTGGTGTGCTACAACCTCCACATGCAGTTCCTCGACCTTCAGTTGAAGTTAAGATTGAAATATTATCGATATCATTTATTCCGTAAGTTTTTATAAGATCTTCTGCACTTGTTACAAATTCATTATTAAAACAATACATATTATCATCTCTTAATCCGCACCCACTTTCAGAAAATATTCCATCATAAAATTCATCAATTTCTTCTTCAGTCATTGAATCAAAATCATTATCTTCTTTTATAGTTCTTCCTGTTTGTATTTTGAGTTTTGTTTCTTCAGAACTTAATTCAATTAAATTTATGTTAAAAAAATTGTTTACGAAATAGCCAATCCCATCATCATTTATAAAATCCACCCATTCTTTAAGCCCTTGACGAATACCACTCAATTCATCATCTTCAAATGCATCAATGAAAATAACGTAATTTATACGTCTATCGTTATTTAGGTGATTGCCAAGAAATGTATATACAGAATTTACAGATTGTTCATCGGATATGTTTTTTAGGTTCCAGAATTTGACCTGCGTTGAAGCTGAATCAGTTCCATCTGAGACAGATAAATCAACATCTAATGGTCCCGCAAAATTAAAATTTGCAGTATCAATACTAACAATACTATCAACAGAGTTAAAAGATGTATTGAGATCGCCGTATAAACTACTTGATGAGAAGACTAGTTCAGAAATATCGTTATCAACATCTTCAACTTGAACTTTTATTGTAAAGTTTTCATCAGAGAATTTGTCTTCATAGGAATCATTTAACTCTAACAAAATCAATGAAGGAGGATCATTTACAGGATTAACAGTTATATTTACTGTAGCACTTTTAGTTCTATTATTTGAAGCTGTAACTGTATATTTAAATTGATCACTTCCATTAAAATTAGCATTTGGTTTATATGTTATTTGTGGTCCAGTAGATGAAAGAGTGACTGATCCGTTTTGAGCTTGGTCATCAATAGAATATGAAAAAGTAACTACTTCATTTGCAGTTGCAGCTATTGAACCAGTAAAAGAAGAATCTTCATCTAAGCTAAAAGAAGTTAAGCCTAATGTTATTGCGAAAGGAACAGATGGAGTTTGACTTCCGCCACCTCCGCCTCCTCCTCCACAGGAAGATATCACAAAAATAATAATTATTGTTCTTAGTAAACTCATAAAAATAGTATATATAAAAAAGAGGGACTAAACCCTCTTTTTTATTAGTATCGAGAATATATTAAAACTTATATCTAAAGCCTAACCTTCTAATTGGGCCATGATCTTGAGATAAAAATAACATCTCTTCATATCTGGCATATAGTCTTGTTGGTTCATCATTAATATTTTGGATCTCAAAGAATACCACTGCATCTTCATTTACATTATATGCCATTGATATGTCCCACTGATTTCGTTCTTCAACATATAATGGTTGATCATAGTTTCCAAAACCAGCAACTGTTTCTCCTCTTGAATTTAGAGCAACTCTAGCTGTTATCTTAGAGTCTTCATAGAATACTGAAAAATTACTTGAATCACCAAGACCAGGTAAAATAAATTGTCGGCTTAAGTCATTTCTATCAATATCAACATCTCCACCAGATACAAAAGTTGCATTAATTTGTGTTCCAAAACCTGAATCACCAAATAGATGTTGAAGTACGATTTCAAAACCATCTACAGAGCCTGATTCAAGGTTAAGAGGTCTCATAATCTCAAAAATAGCCGCTGGATCTGAACTTGTACCATCAATGTATCCTGGATTACATCTCCACCAACCACCATCATTACAGTTAGGTGAACCTCCACCATAATCAAAAGCCCAACCGTTATTCCATGTTTCAGGTAAAGAGCCACCATGAGCTTGCATTGCTAAAGCAACCCACGCCATGTGTTGATATATATTCATCCATGATTGAGCCCAGATAGCTTGTTGCGATGGACAGTATGTCCATGATCCTGGCTCACCATATGAGACAGTATCCGGCCTACCAGCTGTATCCCATTCTTGAACACAAGCTTGAGCAAAAGCACCTATTTCACCATTAGCAGGATTCGTTAATCCATCAATAGCACCTAGTGAAACATCTGAACTTATAAAGTTATCAATATCTTTTTTAAAGTAATTGATTGAAAAATAACTACCTTCGTCATAGTAATATTCATAAGCAAGATCAATATTTTCAGACTCAAGTGGCTCCAATCCTGGGTTTCCACCTGATGCTGTTGGAACTAAAAAGTCTCTATTCCCAAATTGGAAAGAACTTCTAAGATCTTGCAATGATGGTCTACCCATAGACTTACCATAGCTAAACCTTAATACTTGATCATCAGTTAATTCATAAGCCATTGCTAATTGAGGTAGGACAATATCATTACTTCCTGATCTTGCAGCAGCAACTTCGCCACCACTTGGATAAATAAGACCATTAATAAAGTCCCATCTTATCAATGAAGGAGTAGCTTCTAATGCTGTTGAAGTTGTATCAGATTCTTCGTATCTTACACCAGCAACTACATTTAGAGGCTTATCATTCAATATAAACTCCATATTAACTTGAATGAACGCTGCATTAAGTGTCTCTTCAATTTTATCGTTTATATCAATAGGACCTGATGTTATTTCGCCAAAGTTTGAAACCCACTCATTAATTGCCGTGTTTTTATTAATATCAAAATAATAAGTAGTAAGTATATCTGTAAGGCCCATAAAACCAGATAAAGAAGTTTTGGAAAAAATTGAAGCACTTGCTGAAGTGTTTGGCGTAGCATTGTTAATCTGCTCTGATCTGATGTCATTAAATTCAGATTCAGCACTTGAAATGCCAAATTCAATAGATTTTATTGAATCACTTATTTTGCCATCTAAATTTTCCCATTTGCCTTTGAACTGCATTTGCTCCATTTGATTTTCTTTGAAGGCATCTCTGTAATATAGTGATCCATACATAAAATCATCAGAATCAAAATCTCTGTCATAGAGGAAAGTATTTATACCATTTTTACCGCCGTTATAACTATAAATAGTTGCAGTGGCTGGAGTAGAAAAACCAAGTTCATTAGGTAGCTCTGTTCCAGTTTTTTCAGCAGATGAGTCGTGATAATCAAAAACAAAAGAAAGAGCGTCAGAATAGTTCCATTCAATATTTAAACCTAATGAACCATTCTCATTTTCAGTATCACCCCAGATTAACTGATGATCATATCCTCTATCTCCAACAACAACATCAGTATATACACCGTTTTCATTTATTGTTCCTTGAGAAGTTGTCCACCCACCAAGCCAAGATCCAAACATTTGTCCAATTGAACTAAATTCAACCTTAGAATAGGTATAATCAACTGTTGCCATCACATTATCAGAAAAGGCATACTGCATTGTTACTTGAGCATTTGTTCTTTCTCTATCATTTTCCTTAATTTGATAAGCTGCTGGCTCTTGGTAAAAAGTTTTACCATCAGCTCTTGTATTATTGTTAGTTATTCCAGCAGCTGTTTTGTCTACTCTGGAATATCCCTCTATAGCAGCTAAGTCCTCTACAGTTATCCAGTTAGATTCTCGAGTACCTTCTTCAACATTATTTCTGTCTTGAAATGAGCCTGATACTGCAAAACCAAACTTACCAAAGTTTGAGCTATGAACAAAATTAAATTCAGGCTTTAAACCATCACTACTTGTAGTGTCGTCTAAAACGTCAACTGAAAATGAATTCAAAGTACCATTTATTGATAATGGTTTTGTTGTAACCATGTTAATTGTCGAGCCAATACCACCAGACGGTAATGAGCTATTTGTAGATTTATAGACCTCAACAGCTGCAACACCATGAGATGAAATATCTCCAAAATTAAAAGATCTTCCTCCGCCCCATTGACCAGGAACTGTTGGCATTTGACGACCGTTGAGAGTAACTAAGTTTAACTCCGGGCCAAATCCCCTTACAGCAACTCTTTCTCCTTCAACGTTACTTCTATCAATACCTATACCTACTACTCTTGCAAGAGATTCAGCTAAATTATTGTCTGGGAATTTACCAAAATCTTCTGCAGTAATTGCATCAACAACTCCAACATTGCTTCTTTTTATATCAATTGCGCTGATTAAGCTTTTCTTAATTCCAGTTACAACAACTTCCTCGACCTCATCATCTGTATTAGTTTCCTGTGCAATAGAAAACATAGAGATAGGCAACATTAATAATAATGATAATAAGTACTTTTTCACGATTACCCCCCAGGTATTTCAAGAAATTTAAATTTTCAACATTATTAGACGTTTTTGACCAATTTATGTCAAGATAAATTAGGCGTATTTCTATGCACTTGGTTAGAAAAACTTAAAGATCTATAAAATTCAATGCTTGTTCACCATAGTCAGACCACCATTCCATGCCCATTAAATGTATTTTCTCTAAATTTTCTTCAGAATCGTCATCTAACAATTTATTAACTTTTCCTAATGGTGAGTTTACTCTTAAATAATTATCTTCAAAGAAACTGGAAGATATTTGATTATGTATCTCTGAATCAAGCAACATCCCCATAATGTCATTTCTTAACCACCCTACGCCGCCCCAGTTAGTGGAATTTTCTCCATCAATTTTTATTTTGTTTTGTCCGGATCCAAGGCTAAGAATTCTTATATTATTTGTCTCAAGCAAATTCTTAGAATATGAATATCCTATTAAAGTTGGATTATTAGTTATTATACTTCCATCAATCATCCATGATTTATCTTCCATTTGATATGAAGGAAAATACATAGGTGCTGCGCTTGAGGCAGCTATTGCATCTTTAAAAGTAATATCTGGAGTATTAAAAGAATCAAATACCTTATTAGATCTATTTTCAATATCATATGCATAACATAAAAAAGGTTTATTGGATTGTTTAAGTGTGTCTGACTTAAATATTTCATCTAAGAGTTTTAATCTACCTTCGCTTTCATATCTCGGTCTGGCCTGAATTAATGATGCCTTATCCCAAAAAAATGAGCTCTTCATAATTTGATCCAAATAACTTTTAGACCAATATCTTTTAATTTTATCAGCAGTAAATTCTCCATATGCAAAACACGCTGCATTGAATGCACCAGCACTTGTTCCAATAAACATATCGAACACTTCTGAAATTTTTTTGCCGCTTTCTGCTTCAAGTTTTTGTAAAAAAACCAATGCTGCTATTGTTCTAACGCCACCGCCATCAAAACAAATTATCTTTTTGTGATTAAATTTTGTTAGAAAACTAAAAAAATTTTTCATTCAGTTATATTTCTTTCTAAAAAAATAGCTGCATCTTCTATTCCACCAAGATTTGTTACATCTTCGTATCCCAGATCGATTAAAATGTCAGTAGCATTTTGAGACCTTCTACCGCTTCTACAATATGTATATATTTTTTGGTCCTTTTTTACTTCATTAGTTATTGAAGATATTATTTGCCATTCAACATTCAGTGATTCTTCGATATGACCTGCCATGAATTCCTCAGGTGTTCTCACATCAATTACAATGAAAGCTTCCGCAATTGAATTAATGCCAAATAATATTAAAAAAATATAAAAAATTTTCAATTGAATTTATTCCCAATCACTTAAGATCATGTCAGATGCTTTTTCTCCAATCATAATAGTGGGTGCGTTTGTATTACCACCAATTAATGTTGGCATTATTGAAGCATCAACAACTCTTAAACTTTCTATGCCATGAACCTTTAATTTATCATCAACAACTGCCATTTCATCAGATCCCATTTTACATGTACCTACAGGATGATAGACCGTATCAGCATCTTCTCTTATTGCCTGCTCAATATCTTTGTCATCATCTAAATTTATAGGTCGTTGCGTATGACTTGAAGTATATTTTCCTACAGGATCTTTATTTAAAATACTCATCATTTTTTTATATCCAGCAACAAGATCGTCCACATCATCAGGATGAGATAAAAACTTTGGATCTATTAGTGGATCATCTAAAGGATCTGCTGAATTTAAAGTAACTTCACCTCTTGACTTTGGTCTTAATAAACATACGTGACAACTGAGGCCATGACCCCAAACGGATGTTCTTCCATGATCAATTACCATTGCCGGTGCAAAATGTAATTGAATATCTGGAATATTTTTTTCATCACATGATCTAATAAAACCTCCAGCTTCAGCAACGGTTGATGTAAACATTCCAACTTTTGCAAAAATATATTTAAGAATTTCTAAAGGAAATTTGTAAAAAATCGATTTAAGAGAAAAGCCGATTAGTTCTATAGAGTTATATCTATGAACAGAAAGATAATCAATATGATCTTGAAGGTTCTTTCCAACTCCAGGCAACTCATGAATATGCTCAATATTATGTTTAAGAATTTCTTTAGAAGGTCCCACACCTGATCTTAATAATATTTGCGGGGAACCAAATGCACCAGAGCTAAGAATAACTTCTTTCGTTGCATTAATTGTTACTAATTCACCAGCCTCATTTAAACACTCAACACCGACAGCTTTTTTATATTCAAAAATAACTTTATTTACATTGGTGTCTGTCATAACTGTTAAGTTTTCTCTATCAAGTGAAGGGACAAGATATGCTTTTGCAGCACTGCAGCGCTTTCCATCTTTTTGAGTGGTTTGATAATATCCGATACCCTCTTGATTTTCCCCGTTAAAATCATCGTTATAACCAAATATTTCTGATCCTGTTTTAACAAAATCGTCTGTAGGAGTATTTTGATTTCGAATCTTGCAAACATTTAAAGGACCATTTTGTCCATGATATTGATCATCAAATACCTCATTGTGTTCTGCTCTTTTAAAATAAGGTAACACTTCATCATATGACCAACCTTGATTCCCTAATTCAGACCAATGATCATAGTCCCACTTATGGCCTCTAACATATAACATTGCATTAATAGAACTTGAACCGCCCAATGTTTTTCCTCTTGGTTGAAATCCCTTTCTATGTTCCATTGAGTCAGTTTCAACTTTATAAGTGCCGCCCGCAGAATCAACGACCTCTTCAACAGGCTGAGCAACAACTTCTTTCTCAAATTCTTTTTGAGGAACAGTTTCGTAGTTCCAGCTGTATTTACTGCCATCACCTAGAAATGCAAAACCAATTGGTATATGAATTCTAGGATCACTATCTTTTGAACCTGCTTCAATCAAACAGACTTTAAAGTTAGGATTTGCACTTAACTTGTTTGCAAGAACACATCCTGCAGATCCAGCACCTAAAATAACAAAGTCATATTTTTCCACTTTAAAATTTCCCCAAAAAAATCAAACTATATATTAAGTTTATGATTTAGAATCATAGCTGTAAACTTAGTTTATAAATTTTTTATATGAATACATTTTATATATTGTCATTAGTATGGGTTCTTATTGGTATAGGAACCTTTGCGTATTTATTTTTTGAAAGTGCTCCATATGGACGTCATATTAAAGATGGTTGGGGAATAGAAATACCTGCTCGGCTTGGGTGGGTTGTAATGGAGTCGCCTTGTGTAATTTTGATGATAATTTATGCCTTAGTTGTTAGAGATCAGCTTCAAATCGTTCATAAAGTATTTCTTATAATTTGGTTATCGCATTACATTCATAGAACCTTTATCTATCCGTTTTTGATTGAAATGACTAACCCTAAAATGCCTATCTCAATTGCATTTTCAGCTTTCTTTTTTAATCTTGTAAATGTAAGCATTCAAGCCTTTGGTATTTTTTATTTTACTCAATATTCTGAAAATTGGATTTCAAGTCCAAACTTTATTGTAGGACTATCAATTTTCTTAATAGGCATGTATATCAACATTAGGTCTGATTACATAATAATGGGTATGAAAAAAAAGAAAGGGCCTGGTTACCATATTCCTAATGCATTTTTATATAAATACTTATCAGCTCCTAATTATTTTGGTGAAATAATAGAATGGTTAGGATGGGCTATATTAACTTGGAGTTTATCAGGAATTGTTTTTTTAATATGGGTGATTGCAAACCTTTTCCCAAGAGCATTATCACATCACAGATGGTATAAAGAAAAATTCAATGATTATCCAAAAAATAGGAAAGCTATTATTCCAGGAATTATTTAATTAATCCTAATTCTCTTATTTGCTCAGCGATTTCTACTATAGATTCTTCAGCAGGTCTTGGTTTCCAGCCAAGAATATCCTTAGCGTTTGTTGCATCCCTGACACTTCTTACTCTTCCAACATATGGAAGAGAAAATCTTAATTCTTTACTAAAAACTGCAAGTAAAGGAGTAATCCATGCTGGAATACTATATTTAGGTGCTTTATTAAAACCATTAGCTCTTAAGATTTTTGCAACATCCTTGTACCATAGATCTTTTTCGCTTAAAGCAAATCTTTTTCCATTGCTATTTGGATTTTGCATTGCAAGTATATGTGCAGCCGCAACATCTCTTACATCTACGTATCCAAATTGAATTGGAACCCCTACTGGCATTTTTCCAGTTGCTACTAATTCAATAGCTTTATTTGATTCTCCAATATCTCCTGATAATGATGGGCCAATCACCAAAGCAGGATTTATTACTGCAAGTTCAAAGGGATTATTTTCTTCTTTGACAAAATCCCAGGCTGCCATTTCTGCAAGTGTTTTACTTTTTGCATAATGATTAATGGTGTCTTTATTTGGATCTGACCAGTCACTTTCATCATAGTATTCCTTTAAGACAGTTGTTTCGAAAATTGCAGCCACTGAAGATGTAAGAACTACCTTTTTTACATTATGTTTTTTTGCAAACTTAAGAGCTCTTTTTGCACCAGATACTGCTGGCCCAACAAAAAATTCCTCACCATGATTAGCCAATGCCAAAGGTGATGCAACATGCATTAAATAATCACAACCCTCCATTCCTTCATCCCATCCGTCATCTTCTGTAAGATTAAAAGTAAAAATTTGAAGATTGTCTGTAGGAGTATTATGTTTTTTAAGAGCATCATATATCTCATTTTTTCTTTCAGGTGATCTTACTGAACCGTTAACAGCGTAACCTTGATCAAGAAGTTGCTGAATACAATGCAAGCCAATATAACCTGTTGCTCCTGTTACTAAAACTTTTTCCATATTAAATCCTTATATCATTGAGAATCTAAATTATATCTTGATTTTTCTATTGCTGACGCATATCCAATGATTAACTTATCATTCCAACGATCTCCAATAATTGAAATTCCAACAGGAAACTTATTAATTTTAAAGTAAGGAATTGTTATGTGAGGCATTCCATTGTGCGCAGCATACCCTCCACTTCCAAATTGAGGCGAGTCATTCATAGCAATATAATCACCTCCATTATAATTTATTTTCCATGCAGGGCCTCTAGTCAAACCAATAAAAGCGTCTAAGTCATATTTATCCATAAGACCTTTAGTGGACTGATAGGATTTGTGTATTTTGTATTTGGACCATAAAAATTTTAGATAATTAGTGCTTTCGATAGATTTATAAAAAATGTCTTGCCCAAAATATGGCATAACAATATCTTTATTAGCATTATTAAAATCAATTATGTCCGTAAGTTTTTTCATAGAGGAATTAGCATCTTTTAGATATTCTTCTAGCCCCACTCGAAACTCATAGAGAAGAACATAATATTCAGCATCATTAGGATAATCCCTGTCATCATTTATCAAAATTAATTCACCGCCCAAAGAATTAACTATTTCTTTAATTTTTAAATGTAATTCAATAACTTGTGGATTAGTATTTTTTGAATCCAACAAGCCTAATCGAACACCTTTAAGAGAGTTATTCTTTGTTGCACTTGAAAAATTAAAATCAAAATTTGATGGAATAAAAGAAGTAGCAGGATCATTTTCATCATATCCTGAAATAACTTCAAGTGTTTTTGCAACAATATTAACAGTTGCACCCATTGGTCCAGCTGTATCTTGTGAAGATGATATTGGAACAATACCAGACCTACTAACCAAGCCTGTAGTTGGTTTCATGCCAACAATTCCGTTTACAGATGATGGACATGAAATTGATCCATTTGTCTCTGTGCCAATAGCAATATCTACAATCCCCATAGAAACAGCAACAGCAGATCCGGAGCTAGAGCCACAAGGATTATAAATATCATCAAGATAATGTTTCGTTTGACCACCCAAACTTGACCATCCGCTAACCGAATCTTCAGATCTAAAGTTTGCCCATTCGGATAAATTTGCTTTACCAAGAATATAATAATTTGCTCTTTTTAATTTATCTATTATGAAGGCATCCGATTTTGCAATGTTATCTTGTAGTGCCAAGGATCCAGCAGATGTAACTTTGCCACCAATGTCGATATTATCTTTAATAACGATATTAATTAAATTGATGTCATTTGGATTGTTGTAAATCTCAATTAAAGCATTTTTTTCATCATTAGATGCGTTAACAGTTACTAAAAAAAATAATAAAAAAATATACAAATTTAACTTTTTGAACATCTCAAATCTGAAAGTTATTCTAGAGCTTCTTTCACTCCAGGATGAACAATTCTTCCATCAAGAATATTGAGACCATTTCTCAAATGCTCATCAGAATTAAGAGCATTTTGAATACCATTATTTGCAAGATTCTCAACATATGATAGTGAAACTTTGTTTAGTGCTTCAGTGGCTGTCAATGGAACTGCGCCAGGCATATTAGTTACACAATAGTGAACAATGTCATTCTCTAAAAATGTAGGACTATCATGTGTAGTTGGTTTGCTAGTCTCAAAACATCCACCCTGGTCTATAGAAACATCAACCATTACAGTGCCCGGATTCATCGATGATAACATTTCTTTAGTAACTACCTTAGGAGCTTCCTTGCCAACAACATAGACACTTCCAATTACAAGGTCAGATTCATTAACTGAAACCTGAATTGAATCCTTTGTTGAAAGAATATATTCAACATTATCTGTTCCATATTTAGATTTAAGATCATCGAGTTTTGTTTGAGAGGAATCAACAACTTTTACTAATGCCCTATTATCAATTGCCTTCAAAATGGATTGTGTACCAGCAACACCAGCACCAATAACTGTCACTACCCTTGGATCCATATCATCCATATGACCAATCATGACACCTTTTCCTTTATTATGCTTAAGGAGATGATAAGAGCCAACAACAAATGCAAGTTGTCCTGCAATAGTACTCATAGGAGCAAGCAATGGCATGGATCCATCTGATGAAGTGACTGTTTCATAAGCAATACCAGTAACGCCTGTATCAATTAATTTTTTTGCATTTTCAGGATCTCCAGCAAGGTGCAAATATGTGAAAAGGGTTAAATCACTGTTTAAAAACTTATACTCATCAGGAATTGGCTCTTTAACTTTTACTACCATTTCAGAAGATTTATAAACTTCTTCAGCAGAATCAATTATTTTTGCACCAGCATTTTGGTATTGATCGTTAAAAAATCCAATGTTTGCACCAGCGTTATTTTGTATTAAAACTTCGTGGCCAGAATCTACTATTTTTTTAACTGAATGAGGTGTTAAACCTATTCGATTTTCATTGTTTTTGACTTCGGTTGGAACTCCAATAATCATAGTATGTAAAATGTACCATAAAAAAAAGAAGCTGCGTAAAGCAGCTTCAATTTTTTATCTTTTA
>CACBPP010000003.1 GCA_902541175.1 uncultured SAR86 cluster bacterium | reverse complement strand
TTTTTCTGCTAATGCAGCTTTTTTGGCAGCAGCTTTAGCCTTTTTTGCTTCAACTTTTGCTGCGAATTCCTCTGGTGTTAATTTAGCTTCTTTAATTAGCGCACTAACTCTTTCACTAAGTTGTGCGCCCTTTGATACCCACTCATCAATTTTTTCAAGATCAATTCTAAGTCTTTCCTCTTGCCCATTTGCTGTTGGATTAAAAAAACCCAATCTCTCAATAAATGCTCCGTCTCTAGGACGTCTTTCGTCAGCAACAGTTATAAAGTAATAGGGATTTTTCTTTGCCCCACTCCTTGCTAATCTTATTATTACCATACTAAAAAATATTTAAATTTGTTTAAAAAGATGTGTATTTTAGGGTAACCTTGCTAATATTGATAGTATTATTATGCAAAGTTTTAATTAATCTTAATTTTTAATGAGTTTTATCGCCCAAGTAACTATAAGTATAGTTATATACTTTATTATTAGATTCTTTTATCAAAAAGAAAAATCTCTGTATTTTGCTGGATTTATAGCAGCATTTTCCTATGTTTTAATTTATTTGGCTACTTATGAAATTATTAGTATTATGCCTACTATTCATTTTATGGTAACTGGATTAAGCCTACTTTTCATATTTATCGCCTACAATGAAATTATTATTCTTGAGAGGAAGGTAAGAAAAGTTAAAAAAGGTGAGCTAATAAACATTGAGCCTTTTTCTGTTGAAAGAAACTACAAAATCGTATTTAAGCTTCTTGGAATAGGATTAATTTTTCTATCATTAGCTTTAGTTTCAGGATTTACTTTACAAACTATTTTTACTGCTAATCTATTATTTAAAGCAATTTTCACATTCATTGCTTGGATTATATTCTTAATAACATTTATTGGCGTTCAATATGCAAATTTCCCAATTAAATATGCAACAAGAAGCCTATTTGTATCAATGTGGGCTGTACTGGGTGCGTATTACATGAACTCATATTTGGTTGGTTCATAATGCAAGAAGATCCTTCATTAATAGTTCTATTTTCAACACTAATATTTTTATTAATTCTTAGTGGATTTTTTTCTGGTTCAGAGACTGGAATGATGGCTGCGAATAAAATTAAGCTAAGAAACTTATCAAAAAAATCTAAAACTAGTGCTAAAAGAGCGTTGGATCTTTTAAAAAGACCTGATCAGCTACTTTCTGCAATATTAGTTGGAAATAATTTTGCTAACATTTTAGCTTCGGCAATTGTAACTATAATGATGCTTAATTACTTCGGAGGAAATGTTGTTCTTGGATCAATAATTTTAACGATTGTGATTTTAATTTTCTCAGAAATTACTCCAAAGACAATGGCTGCCATTAAACCTGAAAGTTTTGCAACTAGATCGTCTTTTATATTAAATATTCTTGTATACATTTTTAAACCTTTGATATTTCTTACAAACTTTCTAAGTAAGCAAATTCTAAAAATATTTAAATTAGATGCTAAAGACGCGACATTAAATGAGAATCTCAATACCGAAGAACTTAGAACACTTCTTGAGGAATCTGGAGACCTAATTCCAAAACAATATAGAAAAATGCTCTCCTCAGTTCTTGGTATGGAAGAATTGATTGTTGAAGATATTATGATCCCCACTTCAGAAATAATTGGTATTGATATAAATATGGATTATCAAAATGCAACAAAAATTATTCAATCAACTGAATATACAAGACTACCAGTCTATAAAGACTCTATTGATAACATGATAGGTGTGCTTCATCTAAAAGATTCTCATGCATTTCTTAAAAAATTTAATGAGCAAAAAGACATAAATGAATTGCTTCAAAAAACTTATTTTGTATCTCAGTCAACATTGCTAATGAAACAATTGAGGGAGTTCTTAGCTAATAATCAAAGCATTGCTCTTGTTGTTGATGAATATGGAGAGATTGAAGGCCTAATATCAGTTGAAGATATTTTTAAAGAAATTACGGGTAAATTTGGTGGTGATAAAGAGGAGCTTGAAAGAGAATTTATTAAATTAAAAGATGGGTCTATATTGACTGATGGTAATTCTAAAATAAGAGATTTGAATAATTATGTTAATTGGGAAATTTCTGAAACAAGCTCAAAAACTATAAATGGGTTAATAACTGAATATCTTGATCAAATTCCTCAGGCTAATTTATGTATTGAGATAGATAATTATAGATTTGAAATTCTCGAGTTAGACGAAAATTTAATTTCAAAGATTAAAATAAAAAAGGGAGCTAATGCTCCCTAGAAAACTCTATGAATCTTATAAAAAATCAGTAATTAATTTAAAGATTATTGCCAAAACAAAAGAGGATGTTATGACTGCTCTTACGCTGGCAATTACTGGAAGCATCTTGCCCCATATAGCATTAGCTTCAATTACAAAGATTATAGCAAGACCGATAATAAGACTTAAACTACTCCAATCTTCTAAAACTAAATAAGAACCAGGTGCATGAGCCGAGTAAACCATATACATCAGCATAGGAACAGAAAATAATGTGTTTGTTCTTGATGCTAAGCCTGCTTTTGCAGCAGCAGTTGCTACATCACCATCTTTCATACCAAGGACAATTTTTTGATTTCTCCATATAATTCCCCATACATTGAGCATCATTATTGTTCCCATTGTCACACCTAGTATTATTTCTGTACCAATTCTTGCTGTTATTTGATGAATAAGGATCAAGCCTGTTAAAAAAGTGAAAAATGCTGCCCACCTAAACCACCATAGCGCATTTGGAGCTAATTTTTTCATTACGTCTGCTTTTGCATCAGGATCTGCAACTTTCACATATTCAGTTTGAACAAAATTAAAATAATACAAAAGTCCAATCCATGCTATTCCAAAAAGAATATGGAATGATCTAAAAAAAGCTTGATCAGTTAGTAAATCCATAATGACTCCTCTAAAGTGTGTAGTTATATATTAATTGAAATAGTAATTGAAATCTAATAAAAAACGGGGATAAATCCCCGTTTTTTTTGAGTAAGAGTTGTATTACATCATACCGCCCATACCACCCATACCGCCCATATCTGGCATTGGTGGCATTGGTGTGTCATCTTTAGGTACGTCAGTTACCATTGCCTCGGTAGTAATCATCATACCTGCAACAGAACCAGCAGCTTGAAGAGCAGTTCTTGTGACCTTAGCTGGATCAAGAATACCCATCTCAATCATGTCACCAAACTCGCTTGTTGCTGCATTGAATCCAAAAGACTCTTTTCCATCTATTACCTTATTAACAATCACAGATGGTTCTTCTCCAGCATTTGAGACAATTTGTCTTAAAGGAGCTTCAAAAGCTTTTTTAGCAATGTTAATTCCAACATTTTGATCATCATTTTCGCCTTTAAGCTTTGAAACAGCCTCAAGACATCTGATTAATGCTGATCCGCCTC
Organism: uncultured SAR86 cluster bacterium; assembly: GCA_902541175.1. Taxonomy (GTDB): domain Bacteria; phylum Pseudomonadota; class Gammaproteobacteria; order Magnimaribacterales; family D2472; genus SAR86A. The sequence goes on along the minus strand of CACBPP010000003.1, from coordinate 149,760 downwards.
CAGGGACAACTCCCTCCTCAACAGCAGCTCTTGTTGAGTGAAGAGCGTCTTCTACTCTTGCTTTTTTCTCTTTCATCTCTACTTCAGAGCCTGCACCTACTTTAATAACTGCAACTCCTCCGGCAAGCTTAGCAACTCTTTCTTGAAGTTTTTCTTTATCATAATCTGAAGATGTTTCCTCAACTTGAGCTCTAATTTGATTAACCCTAGTAGCTATAGAATTTTCATCTCCAGCACCATCAATTATGGTTGTATTATCTTTATTTAAGACAACTCTTTTAGATGTACCTAAATCTTCAACAGTTGCTCCTTCAAGCGAAAGACCAACTTCTTCGGAGATAACAGTTCCACCAGTAAGTATAGCTATATCTTCTAGCATAGCTTTCCTTCTGTCACCAAAACCAGGAGCCTTACAAGCTGCAGCTTTAACAATACCTCTTAAATTATTAACTACTAAAGTAGCTAAAGCTTCACCTTCAATATCTTCAGCAATTATTAAAAGAGGTTTACCAGCTTTAGCAACTGATTCTAAAAGAGGTAATAAGTCTCTAATGTTAGATATTTTTTTATCAAATAAAAGAATATATGGTGTATCAAGTTCAACAGTCATATTGTCTTGATTGGTTATAAAGTAAGGAGAAAGGTAACCTCTATCAAACTGCATGCCTTCAACGACATCAAGTTCATTTTCAATACCACTTCCTTCTTCGACAGTGATTACACCCTCTTTTCCAACTTTTTCCATAGCTTCTGCAATAATTTCACCAACTGCGGTGTCACCATTAGCAGAAATTGTACCTACTTGAGCAATCGCTTTATCATCAGTACATGGAACACTTAGTCCTTTAACATGCTCAACTGCACTAGACACAGCCTTATCAATTCCTCTTTTAAGATCCATTGGATTCATTCCAGCAGCAACAGCTTTATTACCTTCATTAACAATAGATTGAGCCAAAACAGTTGCAGTTGTAGTTCCATCTCCAGCCTCGTCAGAGGTTTGAGAAGCAACTTGTTTAAGCATCTGAGCACCCATATTTTCAAATTTGTTTTCTAATTCAATTTCTTTAGCAACTGAGACTCCATCTTTAGTAACAGTTGGAGCACCAAAAGATTTATCTAATACAACATTTCTACCTTTTGGTCCTAACGTGACTTTAACCGCATTAGCAAGAGTATTAACTCCATCAAGCATTTGCGACCTGGCATTATCACCAAATTTAACATCTTTAGCTGACATAATTTATCTCCCTATTCTTATAATTTATTCAACAACGCCGAAAATATCTTTTTCACTTAGAATAAGATATTCTTCGCCATCTAATTTAATTTCATTGCCGCCATATTGGCCAAAAATAACCGTATCACCAACTGATACATTCATAGATACAGACTCACCTGAATCAGAAACCTTTCCAGGCCCAACTGCTACAACTTCTCCTTGAGAAGGCTTTTCTTTTGCAGAACCTGAAAGGATTATTCCACCTGATGATGTTTCCTCTTCTTCAGTTCTTTTTACAAGAACATTGTCGTGTAATGGTCTTAATTTCATTTATCTCTCCATATAAATTACTTAAATTTATCTTATCCAATAATTAAGGGCTAAAAAATATAAATCAATAGGCAATTTAACTTTTTAACTTATTAATTAGAAGCGCAATTGTAACTCCAAAAAGGTTTGCAAGTAAGTCAAAATACTCAAAATACCTATTTGGATGAAAATAATGTATTAGTTCGATAAACGCCCCAAATAAAAAAATATAAATAGCTAAGGTCAAATTAGAAATTTTGAATTTACATATAAAACCAACAAAGCAAAGGTATGCATAAATTGATAAATGAACTAACTTATCAGACAACATAGATAAAGAATTAAATCTTGGAATGTCATTAGCGTTTACGGTGCTTAATATAAATACAACAATAAGTGAAAAATAAAATATTTGCCTGCTATATTTCATTATCTAGTTATTTTATTAAATTAAAAAAACTTCTATTTTGATGGATCATTAGTATTGCTGGCAAAGCTAAGATCGATGTAAATATATAAAAAGACATCCAGCCATAGGAAAATCCATACAAACTTTGAAAGTTTTCAACTATTAATCCAGAAAATCCTGCAAATATTTTTCCTAAGAATGCCATTAATGAGGTCAATAATGCGTACTGAAATCCTGTGTACTTTTGAGAAACTAAACTAGTTAAGAAAGTAATATTTACAGTACCTACAATTCCTGCTGCAATGCTATCGGAAGCTACAATTGAAGCCAACAAGGTCAGATTTTTTTCACTTAAAGCTGCATAAGAAAAAAATAAGTTTGTAAACATGACTAAAATACCGCCAATAATTAATGACTTATATAAACCAATTCTTTTTATTAATATGCCACCCAGAAAGACTCCAAAAATTGTTGCAATTAATGCGACTACTTTCACAATGTAACCTATTTCCTCAAGCGTATAGCCCATATCAATATAAAAAGGATTTGCCATTGGGCCCATTACAATATCAGTTAATCTGTATGTGGCTACAATTAAGAGAAGAATTGAAGCCATCTTTATTCCAAATCTAGAAAAGAAATCCTTTATTGGTTCAATTATTGAATTTATATGATTTAACTTCTGAAGATCATGATTTTGTGATTCACTTGAAATGAGCATTGATAAGACTATGTTCACAATAAATATTAAAGCCATTAATTGATAAGCAAATGACCAAGAGAAATTAGCTGCGATTATTAGTGCTAAAGAAGACCCTACCAAGATTGCAATTCTGTATCCAAACTGATAACCAGCTGCTAAATTTCCTTGATCTTCTAGCTTAGCACTTTCAATTCTATAGGCATCTATTGCAATATCTTGTATCGAACCTGCCAAAGCAATAATTAGAGCAATAAATGCAAAAAAAGAAAGATTTGTTATTGGATTTATAGTTGAGAGTATAAATAAAGAAATAATTATTATGATTTGCATCAAAACAATCCAACTTCTTCGTGAACCAAAAATATTAAAAAAAGGTATCGAAAATCTATCTATAAATGGTGCCCAAAGAAATTTAATTGAATACGCTAAGCTAATCCAACTTATAAAACCAATAATACTCAAATCTATGCCTACATCCCTTAACCATGCAGTGAGTGTTATTAGAATTAACACATAAGGCAAACCAGAGGCAAATCCAAAGCCCGAGAATGACATTATTTTTAAATAGTCATTCTTAATCATAGTGCATCTAAATATCTTCGCCATTCAAATTTATCACCAGGATCTGTTTTCCTTCCAGGTGATATATCAGAATGGCCAACGATATTTTCCTTATTTATTTCTGGATAATTTTTAATAATCAATTTTGAAATTTTAATCAATGATTTGTATTGTTCGTTTGAATAAACATCACAGTCTGTTCCTTCCAGCTCAATTCCAATTGAATAGTTATTACAATCTTTAATGCCCTTAAAAGATGATTCGCCAGCATGCCATGCTCGCATGTCTAAAGGTACAAATTGAATAATTTCACCAGTTCTCTTTATATAAAGGTGAGATGATACTCTTATATCTTGAATCTCTTGAAAATAATCATGATCAGATATGACGAGTTTATTCATAAAAAAATCTTCTACATAGTTATTTCCGTAAACATTTGGCGGAAGGCTAATTGAGTGAATTACTATTAAGCTTATTTTTGTGTTTTCAGGTCTTTCATTAAAATTTGGAGAATCGACGAATTTAATATTTTTAAAAATATGATTTTCAATTTCCATTTATCTCAATCCAGGAGGCATTTTAAAATAAACATTTTCAGTATCTTCGCCATCCTCAATAAGCTTTGCTCCAAAATAATCTTCAAGAGATTTTGCGATTTCCATAACTCTTGATTCTGGAGCAGATGCTCCAGCTGTAATAGCAATATTTTTACATTTTTTAATATCCTCAAGATTTAAGTCTGAAAATTCATCTATTAAAGTTGATTTACAACCACATTTTTCAGCAAGCTCTTTAAGTCTATTCGAGTTTGAGCTATTTTTTGATCCGACTACAATAATATAATCTGATTCAAGAGCTAGCTGTTTTACAGCATCTTGCCTGTTTTGTGTTGCATAACAAATATCATCTTTTTTTGGAACTTCAATATTTGGAAATCTTTTTCTTAGTATATCTATTATCGAAATTGTCTCATCAACACTTAGTGTTGTCTGAGTGACAAGAGCAAGACTTTCGCTATTGTTTACATTAATATTTATTGCATCATTCTCATCTTGAACTAAATATATTGAACTATTTTCCGAATTTATATGACGGCCCATCGTACCCTCAACTTCTGGATGGCCTTCATGGCCAATTAAAATAATATCTCTATTTGCTTTAGCATGTTTTCTTACTTCCATATGAACTTTGGTAACTAAAGGGCATGTGGCATCAAAAAAATTTAGATTTCTTGCCTTGGTAGTCTCCTCTACTTCGCTAGATACTCCATGAGCACTAAAGATTACTAATGAATCATCAGGAATCTCATCAATTTCCTCAACAAATACTGCACCCCTATTTCTTAAATCATCCACAACAACTTTATTATGAACAACTTCATGTTTCACATACACAGGGGCCCCATATATATCGAGAGCTTTATTAACAATGTCTATAGCTCTATCAACACCAGCACAAAAGCCTCTTGGGTTGGCTAATTTTATTTCTTTAGTCATTTCAAATAATCTTTAAATTCAAAGTATATAATTAATATTGCGCCTATCGTTATAAATGCATCAGCAAAATTAAATACAAAAAGCGAATAATTATATATTTTTAGATGAAGGAAGTCTGTTACGCTCCCATCATTAATTCTATCAAGGACATTTCCAATAGCGCCGCTAGTTATAAATGACAAAGCAATTTTATTTCTATCTTTAGTTTCATTAATAATCATCCACAAAAGATAAAGTGTAATCAATATTGTTAATATCAATAATAAATTTGAAGCCAACTCACCCTTATTATCAAAAATTCCAAAGGCAATTCCTGAGTTGAAGATTAATAATAATTCTATGAAGGGTAAAACAGTATCTACTGACTGACCAAATAACAAGTTATTATTTGCAACAACTTTAGAGAATATATCAAAACATACTAATAGAGAGATAATTAATATAAATCTAAAGTTATACAGATTTTCTTTGCTCGCCATCATTTTCTATATTATCAATGCATCTGTTACATAATTCTGGATGTTCCTGTATAGATCCTACTGATAAATCCCTATGCCAACATCTGACACATTTCGCATTTTTTGAAGTAGTGACTTTAATTTTAAAAGTTTTTCCCTCTTTAACTTTTGCCTCTGAAGAAATAAATAAAAAATGAAGTTCGTCTCCAAGCTTTTTTAGAATTTGAAAGTCATTTGATGTAGCTTGTATGTTTACTACTGAATCAAGAGATCCTTTTAACTTATTATTATTTCTCATTTCTTCAATAGACTGATTGACAGCATCCTTGATTTCAAAAATTCTTTTCCATTCAGATTGGTTGATACTGGATTCCGATTCAATTTCAAAAGTGTCAAAATTTGATAGAAAAACAGATTTCTCCTGATCATTTAATCTGTCGCTAGTTTGCCAAATTTCTTCTGCTGTATAAGAAAGTATCGGAGCAATGAGCCTTACTAATACATTTAGAATGAAATCAAGGCTTGTTTGACATGATCTTCTTGCTAAAGAACCATTTTTGCATGTATAAAGCCTATCTTTAACAATATCGAGATATATTCCTCCCAATTCGTTAACACAAAAATTATGTATTTTTTGAGTTGCCTTATGATAAGAATATGATTCATATAATGCTGTAATTTCTTTTTGAAGGATTTTTGTTTCATTGATGATCCATTTATCTAATTCAACTTGATCATTGAACTCAACTTTATTTTTATCATTAAAATCACTTAAGTTACCCAAGATAAATCTAAATGTATTCCTAATTCGTCTGTATTGATCTGAAGTTCGTTTCAATATTTCATCAGATGCAACCATTTCACTTCTGAAATCAGTTGAAGCTACCCATAGTCTTAAAATATCTGCACCTAAGCTGTCCCATACTTTTTGAGGAGAAACAACATTTCCAAGTGATTTTGATTGTTTTCTTCCTTGTTCATCTACAACAAAGCCATGAGTAAGGACTGTTTTATAAGGTGCAGAATTATTCATAGCTATACTTGTTAATAATGAAGATTGAAACCATCCTCTGTGTTGATCTGAACCCTCTAAATAAAGATCTGAGATAACTTTATTACCAAATCTTTTTGAGGAAACTGCAAAATGAGTTACACCAGAGTCAAACCATACATCCAGAGAATCAGATGTTTTAATGTATTCTTCATGGTCATCGATAAAATCCTCTAAATTCAACTTATCCCAAGCTGAAATTCCATCTTTTTCAATAACTTGTGCAAATTTTTCAAATAAGTCTTTTTGATCGGGATGGATTTCACCAGTATCCTTATGAACAACTAAAGTTATTGGAACTCCCCAATTTCTTTGTCTTGAAATACACCAATCAGGTCTATCAGAAAGCATGGATTCAATTCTTTGAAAGCCCCAAGAAGGTTCCCAGTTTACATTCTTAATATCTTTCATGGCATCTTTAATAAGGTTATTTTTTTTCATTGAAATAAACCATTGAGGAGTTGATGTGAAAATTAGGGGCGTTTTATGTCTCCAACAATGAGGATATGAATGATGATAATCTTCAATATTGATGAGTGCATTATGCTCTTGTAATTTTTCAACAATGAGTGGATCTGCTTTTATGGCAGGAAGCCCCGCAATGAAATCTAACTCATCTTTAAAGAAAGCTTTATTATTTAAAGAATTTATCGTATCAATATTATTTTTTTTACATATTAAATGATCATCCATACCGTGAGCTGGAGCAGTATGAACGCATCCTGTTCCTGTTTCAGTTGTAACATGATCTCCATGAAGAAGGACTGACTTTCTTTCTAAAAATGGATGAATGAGATAAATATCACTTAATTTTTTACCCTGAATTGTCGATATAACATCAAATTTTTGTTTCCATCTTTCTTTACAATGATCAATCATTTCAAATGCGATCACATAAAATTTGTTATTCATTTTTATGAGTGAGTATTTAAATTCAGGATTAATACAAACTGCCACATTTGAAGGTATTGTCCACGGTGTTGTAGTCCATATCACAAATGAAATTTCATCTGCTTCTTTGATATTAAATAAGTCCTTAACCTTATCTATAGATGTATCATCTACCTTGAATGCAACATCAATTGATTTCGAAGTTTTATCAATGTATTCCACTTCAGCCTCTGCTAAGGATGATCCACAATCTTGACACCAATGAACAGGTTTTTCACCTTTTTCTAAATGACCTTCTTTATATATGATGCCTAAAGATCTGACTATATCTGCCTCAAATTTTGGATCTAGTGATTTATATGAATTTTCCCAATCACCAAATACACCCAATCTTTTAAAATCATCTAATTGCTTATTAATTTGAGTTTCAGCATATTCTTTGCAAGCCTTTTGAAAACTTTCTTTATTTTTTACTAATTCACTATTTTTTCCATGTTTCTTTTCAACATTAAGTTCGATTGGCAAACCATGACAATCCCAGCCTGGTACATAAGGAGCGTCAAAACCACTAAGAGTTTTATATTTGATAGTTATATCCTTAAGGATTTTATTAACTGAGTGCCCTAGATGTATATCCCCGTTTGCATATGGAGGCCCATCGTGTAAGAGAAATAGTTCTTTATTCTCATACTTCTTTCTGATCTTTGCATATAAGTCCTGTTTGGACCATAAATCCAATATCTCTGGCTCTTTTCTGGGCAATCCAGCTTTCATTGAAAAATCAGTATCTGGAAGATTTAATGTATCTCTATAGTTAACTGTCATTGGAATTTCGTAAAATATTTTTTGCTATCGATATATCCTCTTGGATTTGTGATTTTAACATGTCTAAATTATCAAATTTCTTTTCGTCTCTTATTTTTTCTACAAATTTAACACGTAGTCTTTGGGAATAAATGTTCTCATTAAATTCAAATAAGTGAACTTCTAATACTGGTTTTTCACCACCAACAGTTGGTCTAACACCCATATTAGCTATCCCATTTAAACTTAGATCATTTAATTTGCATTTAACTGCATAAACTCCCTTAATTGGCAATCTTTGATTAGGTAGCCATATATTTGCCGTTGGAATATTAATCGTTCTTCCTAAATGTTGTCCATGAACGATTTTTCCTGAAAATGTATATGCTCTTCCAAGTAATTTTTCAGCATTATTAAAATTATTATTTAAGAGTTCCTCTCTTATTCTTGTGCTGCTTACTCTTTGACCATCCAAGGTTATTGTTTCGGTGTTTTCTACCAAAATTCCTTTTTTCTCTCCCCAATTTTTTAATAAATCAGTATCCCCTTTTCTGCCTGCTCCAAATCGGAAATCATCCCCTACAGTAAAACTTACTAAATTTATTGAATCTAAAATTTGAGAAATGAAGTCATCAGGTGACATTGTTCTAAGCTTGCTATTAAATTTTAAAAAACAAGCAAAATCTATTTTACTTTTCTTTAGAAGTTGAAATTTTTCTCTCCATGGGCATATTCTTGGAGGTGGAATTTGATTCTGATCTCTTACTTTAGAGAAATACTCTGCAGCATGAGGCTCTGTAAAAAAAACTATTGTTTTTGCATTATATTTTTGTGCGTTATTTTTTATTTTTTCTAAAATTGCCTGATGTCCTAAGTGCAATCCATCAAAATTCCCTATTGTTCCTGATAAAAGAACATTGGGATGCCTTGATTTAAATAACTTTAGGTTGTGTTGGCCTCTTATTAAATACATTTTAGTTAAATAAAAATCTTAGTGGCTTATTTAGCATTAATCTTGAAATTGAAAAATAAATAAATACAGAAGCAAAGACTTCAATCGATAAATAAAATATCCTTTCAACTTGGGTTAATTGCATAAAATTTATCTCTGAAGTATAAAAATATAAAAAAATTATTAAAAATAAGCTTGAAATGAATACGTTTAAACTAAATTTATTTACAACACTCGTTGATTTAATAAATCCATCTCTGTACAAAACAATTTCTAGAGTTAATACGCTTATTATAGCTGCTAAAGAACTACCAATTGCAATGCCTACGTGTCCATAATCTAAAACAAATGCGAGATAATAATTAAATACAACATTCAAAAATAACGATACTAAAGCTACGTACATTGGTGTTTTGGTATCCTTTCTTGCAAAAAATGCTGGAGTTAAAACTTTCATGAGCATAAAAAAGGGCAATCCAAATGAAAATGCCATCAGGCTATAAGATGAATTAATAACATCCATTGATGTAAAAGCGCCTCTATAAAAAATAGTACTTATCAAGTCTTCTGCACAGAAAAACAAACCTATTAAAGATGGTAATCCTATATATAAAACAAATTTTTGGCCCTTTTGAATTCCTGCAATAAATTTGTCCTTTTCATGATTAAGATCAAATTTTGATAGCGTTGGCAGTAACACTGTACCAATTGCAATTGCAAAAATCCCCATTGGAAACTGAATTAATCTGTCAGAAATATATAGCCAAGTTGGGCTTCCTGTTTCTAGTAAAGATGCAAAAATTGTATCTATCAGTAAATTAATTTGAATGATTCCGCCAGCTAAAACTGCGGGAACAATTAATCTAAAAAACTTTTTTATACCTGTGTTATTAAAATTAAGCCTTGGAATTGGCAATCTATTTATTCTCCATAAAGGTAAAATTTGAATTAGCAGCTGAACTATACCTGCTAACAATACTCCCCATGCAAGAACATAAATAGGCATTTCGTACTTTGGCGCAATTGCCACTGCAGCAATTATTAAGGATAAATTAAAAAAAACAGGTGTGTAAGCTGGAATTGAGAATCTCTTATGAGTATTTTGAATGCCGCCTGCAAAGGCTACTAATGAAATTAAAGCTAGATATGGAAACATTATTCTCAAAACATTAATTGCCAAATCTTTTTTTACAGGATCAAAATAAAAACCAGGAGCAAAAATAAAAATAAATATTGGTGCAAAAATTAATACGATTAAAGTAAAAATAAATAAAGTAGTTATGAGAATTCCAGCAAGGGAATTTAAAAACTCAAAAGTACTATCTAAATTATTTTCTTTTTCATAATCACTGTATATTGGTATAAATGCCTGATTGAAAGCTCCTTCAGCAAAAAATCTTCTAAATAAGTTTGGAATCTTTAAACATATTACAAAAATATCATGAAATATTGATGCGCCCAGTAAGTTTGTTGTTGAAATATCTCTGATTAAGCCAAATATTCTAGAAAGGCCTGTTCCAGAAACAACTTTTCTTAAATTATTGAATAACCCGCCAGAAGATTCTTTATTTATATTATTGATTTTGTTCAAAATCTAAAGATGCAGAATTTATACAATACCTCAAACCAGTTGGTTGAGGTCCATCATTGAACACATGACCAAGGTGAGCATCACATTTAGAACACTTTACTTCAGTTCTAGTCATTCCAAATGACTTATCTTCAAACTCATTAATACAATCACTATCAAAAGGAATAAAAAAACTTGGCCAACCACAACCAGCATCAAATTTAGTATCTGACTTAAAGAGACTTTCTCCACAACAGATGCATTTATAGATGCCATCTTCGTTAAAGTTCCAGTACTTACCAGTGAAGGGTCTTTCAGTGCCAGATTGCCTGGTTACTCTAAATGACTCATCGCTTAGAAGTTTTTTCCAGTCATTATCTGTTTTAGTATGGTTAGACATACCTAATTGTAATTAAAAAGAGTGTAATTGGATAGAAAATAGATTTAAAAGACTTTAAGCAGTCGATCTATTGGAATATAAAGAATTGGTATAGTTCAAAAAATCATCGATTAATTGTTCTGTTGGTGCATAGATTCGTCTTCTCTTATCTTCTGAAGATGATTTCTCGCTAATATAACCCAATGCAACTGCTTGCTTTAAAACTTGGAGACGCTTTATTCTGGAGGCATATTTTTTTGGGACAAGTGAAATTGCATATTCCTGAGACATCTCATTATTTTCTAAATGCTCCCACATAAAACTCATTAAAAAATAGAATCTATAGGTATCAGCTTGAAAAAATTTTAGAGAATCAGGATTATCAGGATTGTCGAGTGTTTGCTTTAAAATTGTTTTAATAACGCTTTTGGCGTTAGATATATAGGTATTTTTTTGTAAACTATTCAATTTATTATTTAATATAAAAATGCTTATATTTTTTAATATGCAATTTATATGCCAAAATTTGTATAAATACTATAAAAAGTTAATATATCTAAATTTTAGATATATACATATTAAAAAAGATCGATGTTAAATTTAAGCGACAGATATAGAAATTATTTGTTAAGATTTTGTGAAATTTTTTAGATTGTCTTATCTTTAGATTTATAGATAATTTTAGTGAGTATTGTTAGGAAAAATTATACTTTTAAGCCAATTTATGAATGTATTATTTTGTAGCGAATATCTATCAAGCATATCAAAGTCATAGGCTAATTTTTTTGGATCTTTAAAAAAATCTTTTCTTGTATTAAATTCTCCTTGATCAAGTTTCTTTACAAGTTTTGCAGGATTTCCAGCGAAGACACAATTTTCGGGAACATCCTTAGTTACAACAGCCCCCGCTCCTATGATACTATTTTTTCCAATAGTAACTCCCTTACATATGATTGCACTATCACCGATCCAAACATTATCTTCAAACTTAATTGGTTTAGTCTTGCCTACTGGTTCAGCTCTATCGTATATTCCATGCCAGTCAGCATCAGAAATATAAGCTCCATGAGCAATCATACATGCATCACCTATTTCAATATTTTCAGCTGATATTATTCTTACTCCAGGAGTTATTAGAGAATATTTTCCAATAGATATTTCACCTTTATGTTCGCCAATATTCCAAGCAGTCAGTTGAACTTTCGCATCACTTGCTCCAATTATTGTTGGGTAATCATCAATGCTTACGTTATAACCAAATACTTTTATATATCTTGGTTTAAAATATGCCCCACCTTTTCCAAGGTGCTTAAATTGAGGTTTTAAAAAATGCCTTACATATATTTTATTTAACTTAGTGGTATATTTTTTAAGCCAATATGGTCGATTATCTTTTCTAATAATTTTCTCCTAATTTTGATATTTTAATATGATAAAGTACGCAAAAAAAATAATAAAAACTTAAATTAAATATGGCCAAATATTTTTTTGAATTCAAACAATTAATAAGAATAGGTATTCCAATTTTTGGTTCACAACTCTCATATACATTAATGGGTGCAACCGACACTATTATTGCTGGAAGAGCTAGTGCAAATGATCTTGCAGGACTTGCAGTTGGAACTGCTTTTTCTAATACGATATGGTTTTTCTTTACAGGAATAATTTTTGCTGTAACGCCTATTGTTGCTCAATTATATGGAGCAAAAAAGTTTCTAGAAATTGGTCAAAAACTCAGAGAAATTCTATGGGTTGCTGCAGGGCTTGGACTTTTTATGGCATTCATATTTTTCAATATGGATATAATTATAAATTTACTACCCATAAAAAGCTCTATTACATCAATAACCATAGATTATTTAAAAGCAGTCTCAATCGGTTGGTTTTTTGTAACTATTTTTACTTGTTTAAGATGCTATAGCGAAGGTATGACATATACCAAACCAGTCTTTTATATTGCCTTTGCTGGAATGCTTTTAAATATCCCATTAGATCTAATATTTGTCTATGGTTGGTTTGGTGCGCCAAAACTTGGTGGTGTTGGATGCGGTATTGCTACAACTATAGTTTCTTTCATAATGATGATATCAATTTTTATTTATATAAGTTTTTCAAAGAACTATAAAAAAACTCAACCCTTCTCAAAGTTTTCAAAACCCTCTATAGCAACAACTAAAGAGGTCCTTAAACTTGGTTTACCTATTGGTCTTGGTATTTTTATTGAATTAAGTATGTTCTCTGGAGCTGCAATAATTTTAAGTGTATTAGGAGAAATAGTTGTTGCAAGTCATTCTGTTGCGATAAATATTGCAAGCCTATTCTTTATGGTACCTTTAGCCATTGGATTAGCCTCTTCAACCAGGGTTGGTAATTTGATAGGTGAGAAAAATCCTATTCAAGCAAAGATTGCAGCAACATCTACAATAATGTTATGCATCTCAGGCGCTCTAATTAACAGCGTCATTATTATTGCATTTGGATCTTTTATAGTTGGTTTGTACACCACTGAACTCCCGGTATTGGAATTAGCAGTTAGCTTGATTTTGTTTGCGGCAATCTTTCAGCTACCTGATGGAATTCAAATGGGTGCTTTAGGAAGTCTACGTGGTTATAAAGATACTTTTATCCCAATGATTTTATTATTAATTTCATATTGGGTATTTGCAATGCCGATTGGTTATTACCTTACTAATTATGGATTTGGTGATCCTTTGGGCGCAAAGGGTATGTGGTTTGGGATGATTATTGGATTAACGATTTTTTCTTTTTTATCAATTTTTAGACTAAGGTGGGTAATGAAATCTAATATAAAGAGAATTAGTGTTGAAGAACCTCTGCCACTTTAGAACCTATAGAAACTAAATTATCTGCAATGTGGACTCCACATTCCTTTAATTTTTCGATTTTATCTTTTGCGGTACCTTTTCCTCCAGCGATTATTGCTCCTGCATGTCCCATTCGTTTACCAGCAGGCGCAGTTTGTCCAGCAATATATGAAATAACAGGCTTAGTAACATTATTTTTGATATATTCTGCTGCAGCCTCTTCAGCATTGCCACCAATCTCTCCAACAAGAACAATTGCTTCAGTTTGATCATCATCCTCAAAAAGCTTTAACATATCTATGAATGATGATCCTGGAATTGGATCGCCACCAATGCCAACACAACTGCTTTGCCCAAAACCAAGATCGGTTGTTTGCTTTACAGCCTCGTAAGTTAGGGTTCCAGATCTAGAAATAATACCTATTGAACCTGGTTTATGAATATTACCAGGCATAATGCCTAATTTTGCCTCACCAGGTGTAATTACACCTGGGCAATTTGGTCCAATTAATCTTACTCCTAAATCATCAATTCTTTTTTTTGCTTCAAGCATGTCAAGTGTAGGGATGCCCTCAGTAATACAGACAATCAATTTAATACCAGCTTCAGCTGATTCTATTATGGATTCCTTACAAAATTTTGCAGGGACAAAAATAATTGATGCATTTGGATCTAATTCTTCAACAGCTTCATCCACAGAATTAAATACTGGTTTTCCCAAATGTTCCATACCTCCTTTTCCAGGTGTAACGCCGCCAACAATATTTGTTCCATATTCGATAGATTGTTCTGAATGAAGGGTGCCTTGAGACCCTGTGAAACCTTGAACAATCAATTTGGTATCTTTATTAACTAGAATACTCATTTAGCTAGTTCCACTGCTTTCTTGGCTGCTTCAGCTAAGTCATTAATACTATCTATTTTAATATCTGCTTTTGATAGAATTTTTGAACCTTTATCAGCACTGTTACCCTCTAATCGAACAACAACAGGTATTTTTACTTCAACTTCTTTGATAGCTGCAATAATTCCTTTAGCAATCAAATCACATCTTACAATGCCTCCAAATATATTCACTAAAACAACTTTCACGTCTGGATCTTCAAGTATTATCTTAAATGCTTTAGCAACTCTTTCTTGAGTTGCAGTTCCTCCAACATCCAGAAAATTTGCAGGATTGCCTCCATAAAATTTAATAGTGTCCATTGTCCCCATTGCTAAGCCAGCTCCATTTACCATACAGCCTATATTTCCATCTAGAGAAACATAACTTAAATCATTTTTTGCAGCCTCAGCCTCTTGAGGGTCTTCTTGAGTTTCATCATACATTTCTAGTAATTCAGGTTGCCTAAAAAGTGCATTTGAGTCTATGTTAACTTTTGCATCCAAACATAATAGATCTCCGCTATCAGTTATTACGAGTGGATTAATTTCTAATAAGCTTAGATCTTTTTCTACAAATAATCTTAGAAGATTGTCTATCATTGAAATAAATTGAATAGTTTGAATATCATTTAATTTTAAAACTTTTGCAATATTTGAAGCGTTATCAGGTAAAGATTTATCGCCATAAACTACACCTTGATAAATAATCTTTTCAGGCATATTTTTTGCGACTTCTTCAATATTTACACCACCTTCGCTTGAGCCAATAAAAACTATTTTTTGTGAATCTCTATCAATAACAGCACTTAAATAAAGTTCTTGAGAAATATTTGTGCATTCTTCTATTAGAATTGAATTGACAGGTTGTCCCTTGGCGTCAGTCTGATAGGTTACAAGGTTATTTCCAAGCCACTTTTCTGCAAATTTTATGCCATCCTCAGGAGTATTAATTAATTGAACTCCGCCAGATTTTCCTCTGCCTCCTGCATGAACCTGAGCCTTGACTACCCAACTTGTGCCACCTATTTCATTGCATGCATCTGTAACTTCATCAGCACTATATATAATTTTTCCCTTTGAAACAGGTAAATTATATTCTGCAAATAAGGCTTTGCCTTGATATTCGTGAAGGTTCATTATTTTTTATTTCCTATATGAATTGCCTGATTATTTACGGATAAAGCTGCCTCATGAAAAGCTTCTGAAACTGTTGGATGACTAAACATAGTTAATGCAATATCTTCAGCACTTGAACCAAATTCCATTGATATTAAAGCCTGTTGAACTATTTCTGCTGCTGCTGGACCAAAAACATGAACTCCTAGAATAGAATCTGTTTTTTCATCTGAGATCACTTTAACAAAACCAACTGATTGATCTACCGCAAGGGCTCTACCGCTAGCAGCAAATGGAAATTTACCCACTTTGTATTTGATACCGCTAGATTTCAATTCATTTTCATTTTTTCCAACCCAGGCTATTTCAGGATGTGAATAGATTACATTTGGAACTAAATCATAGTTAACTTCTGCTTGTTTATTCGCAATTCTCTCAGCAACCATAATTCCCTCTTCACTACCTTTATGTGCAAGCATTGGACCCCTAACAACATCACCTACGGCCCAAATATTTTCTACGGAAGTTTGACAGTATTCATTAACTTGAATAAAACCATTTTCAATTTTGATACCTAGATTTTTTGGAAGAACTTTATCTGAGTTTGGCTTTCTACCTACAGCAACTATTAACTTATCGAATTCAACCTCGATTTCTTTTCCTTTATGCTCATATTTAACTTTTACTGAATTCTTTAGCTCTTTTGTACTTGTAACCTTTGAAGCTAATTGAATATCTAATCCTTGTTTTTTAAATTCTTTGAGAGATTCTTTAGAGATATCTGTATCAGTCATGGGCAAAAAGTCCTCTAGTGCCTCTATTACAGTTACTTCAGAACCTAGTCTAGACCAAACACTTCCAAGCTCTAGGCCAATAATTCCTGCACCAACAACACCCAATCTTTTAGGAACACTATCAAAAGCTAAAGCTCCAGTACTATCAACGATATGCTTACCAAAACTTGCAGCAGGAATTTCTATAGGAGAGGAGCCTGTGGCGATAATTATATTCTTAGCGTCTACTTTTTCAGAAGAACCATCTGCCTTATCAATTTGAACAATATTTTTTGAAATTACTTTTCCTTTGCCACAAACACTTTCAACTTTATTTGTTAAAAATAATCCATCTATTCCGCCAGTTAGTTTTGAAACAATGTTATCCTTTCGCAGCATCATTGTTTTTAAATCTAATTTCACATCTCCAAGTTGAATTCCATGATCGCTTAGATTTTTTTTAGCTTCATAATATCTATGTGACGAATCTAATAAAGATTTTGAGGGTATACATCCTACATTTAGACATGTTCCACCAAAGTTAGGCTTACCTTTATCATTTGATAATTCTTCAATACATAAAGTTTTGAGGCCTAGCTGAGAGGCTCTAATTGCAGCAACATATCCCGCTGGACCGCTACCAATAACAACTACATCAAACATATTTTCTTAATATTATAAATTTAATAACAATCTCTCAGGAGATTCGAGCTGTTCTTTAATAGATACCAAAAACGTAACAGCTTCTTTTCCATCAAGCAATCTATGATCATAACTCATAGCAAGATACATCATTGGTCTTATTACAACCTCGCCATTTATCGCAACAGGCCTGTCTTGAATTGCATGCATCCCCAATATTGCTGTCTGAGGTGCATTTAAGATAGGCGTTGAAAGCAATGAACCAAATATACCTCCATTTGAAATGGTAAAGGTACCTCCTTGCATTTCATCGATTGATAATTTTCCATTTCTTGCCTTGTCGGAATATTCAAGTATCGATTTTTCAATCTCAGGAAGTGATTTTGTATCTGCGTCCTTAATTACTGGAACGACAAGACCTCTTTCAGTAGAGACTGCCACACCGATATCTTGAAAACCATGATAAACAATATCATCACCGTCAATAGATGCATTTACAACTGGGAATTTTTTCAAGGCTTGAACTGCAGCGATAACAAAAAATCCCATAAAACCAAGTTTTACTCCATGTTCTTTCTCAAATTCTGATCCATATTTTGACCTTAATTCTTTAATAGGCATCATATCAACCTCATTAAAAGTAGTAAGCATAGCTGTTTCTTGTTTAACTGAAACCAATCTTTTGGCAATAGTTGATCTTAGTCTTGACATTGGCACACGCTTTTCTGGTCTGTCTTCATTGATAGAGGAGCTAGTAAAAATGTTTTCTTCTTGATTTTCAGTATCTAAATGATTTATTACGTCGGCTTTAGTAATTCTATTCCCTTTACCAGATGGTTTTATATCATCTGAATCTATATTTTCTTCAGCAATTATTTTTTTAGCAGCTGGACCAATTTTATTTGTAGATTGTTTGTTCTTAACAGGCTTTGTTTTTGTCTTTTTTTCTGGTTCTTTTTTATCTTCAACATTATCAATGGTTTTTTCTTTAGCTTTTGAAGATTCTCCAGATTCATCAAATTCACCAATAACTTCGGCACTTTGAACAATTTCACCTTCATCTTTAATTATTTTAGAAATCGTTCCATCGGACTGCGCAATAACCTCAAGGACCACTTTATCAGTTTCTATTTCAGCAATAACATCGTCTTGACTGACATTATCACCCTCTTTTTTTACCCAATTAGCAATTGTTCCGTCAGCAACAGACTCTGGAAAAGTAGGTGCTTTGATTTTAATACTCATTTATCAATTGCCTCATTAATTAAATCCTTTTGTTGTTGAAGATGAAGCTTCATTAATCCAACTGCAGGTGCTGCTGCTGCTGGTCTACTTACCAAACTAACCTCAAGACCATCACCTAGCCTATCTAAAACTCTTTGAATTCTGTGTCTATGGCTAAACCACGCACCTTGATTTAAAGGCTCCTCTTGACACCATATAAATTCTTGTACATTTTGATACTTTGTAAGGATTTCTTCAAGGTCATCATAAGGAAATGGATACAATTGTTCTATTCTTACAACAGCAATATCTTCGCGATTTTCTTCTTTTTTCTTTTCAATAAGATCGTAAAAAACTTTACCTGAACAAAGAATTAAGCGTTTTACCGCCTCAGGTTTTTTTATATCATCATCAATTACACAATCAAAACTTCCGTTTGTTAATTCGTCTAAGTTAGAAACAGCCATAGGATTTCTGAGTAGGCTTTTTGGTGATATTACAACTAGTGGAGTTCTCATTTTTCTTATTGCTTGTCGTCTCAAAAGATGAAAAATTTGTTTTGGAGAACTTGGAACACAAACTTGTATATTTTCAGATGCGCATAATTGCAAAAATCTTTCAATTCTTGCGCTGCTATGCTCAGGACCCTGACCTTCGAATCCATGAGGCAAAAGCATTACAAGACCGGATAATCTTTCCCATTTATGTTGTGCAGAAACTATGAACTGATCAATTACAACTTGAGCTCCATTTGCAAAATCTCCAAACTGAGCCTCCCAAATAGCAAGACCACTTGGCCAAGTAGCAGAATAACCATATTCAAATGCCAAAACAGCTTCCTCAGATAGCAATGAATCATATATATCAAACTTAGATTTATTTTTTTCAGCTATATCCGATAAAGGTATGTAACCCATTCCATTCTTAGAATCAAAAACACAAGCGTGTCTATGTGAAAAAGTTCCTCTTCTGACATCTTGGCCGGTTAATCTTATCGGATAACCTTCATCTAGAAGAGTTGCATATGCCATTGTTTCAGCATATCCCCAATTTATAGGAATTTCTCCATTATTCATTCTCAATCTATCATCAAAGATTTTTTTAGCTTGTGAGCCAAGATTAAATGATTTTGGTACCATACAAGCAGCTTTCCCAAGCTTCATAAACTTGTCTTTATTAAACTTGGTATCAACTTTGGGCCACCACTTAACGTCCATATATGGCTCCCAATCAAACCAAAGTTGATCATTTGGATTTTTTGCTAAATTTTTTGCAACACTTTCTCCACCTTCAAGAGATTTTCTATATTCACTTTTAATTTTTTTTGCTTCATCAGATGTTAATATTCCATTATCTATTAAATTTGTTTCATACTGATTTAAAACAGATGGATGTTTTGAAATTTTGTTATACATCAAGGGTTGAGTAGCCGAAGGATCATCAGCTTCGTTATGTCCTCTTCTTCTGTAACAAAATAAATCAATAACGATATCTTTTTTAAATTTGTTTCTATACTTACAAGCAATTTTTGCTGCATTTACAACCATCTCCGGATCATCACCGTTCACATGAATTACAGGGGCTTGAATAATCTTTGCTACATCAGATGAATAATCTGTTGATCTTGAGTCATTGATATTGCTTGTAGTGAAACCAATTTGATTGTTTACAATAATATGAATCGTTCCTCCAACATTGAATCCCCTTGTTTGAGACATTTGAAGTGATTCCATAACAACTCCTTGTCCAGAAAAAGAAGCGTCTCCGTGAAGAAGAATTGGCACAACTTGTGATCTATCTTTATCTCCAATTCGATCTTGTCTAGCTCTCACAGAGCCAATTACGACAGGATCTACAATTTCTAAATGAGATGGGTTATTAAAGAGTGAAACATGTACTTCACCACCAGGTGTTTCAAAGTTTGATGAGAAGCCCAAGTGATACTTAACATCTCCTGTAGAAGCGCCCTCTAACTCAGTATCTTCATCAAAAGCAGAGAATAGTTCTGATGGAAGTTTACCTAGTACATTAACTAAAAGGTTTAATCTTCCTCTATGTGCCATTCCAAAACATAATTGTGTAGCTCCCATTGATCCACAGTTTTGAATAACACTCTCAACCAAGGGTACTAATGCTTCAGCGCCATCAATTCCAAAACGTTTCATTCCTGGATATTTTGCAGACAGGTATTTTGCAAGACCCTCAGCAGAATTAAGTCTTTCATAAATATTGAGTTTTTCATCAGGATTGAAACTGTATTCAGTTAGTTTCGACTCAAATTTCTTTTGAAACCATCTTCTTTCTTCTGAATCGAGAATATGATTACACTCAATTCCAATATTTCCACAGTAAACTTCTTCAAGCCTAAGTAAAATCTCTCTTAAAGTTAATTTGTTTGAATCTGTAAAAGTATCGGTGTAAAACTCTTCATCCAAATCATCATGCGATAGTCCATGAAACTCAATACTAAGATCTTCTATTACCCTTCTCTCCATCATTCCAAGAGGATCAAGAGTTGCTTTTAAATGCCCCCTATTTCTATATGATTGAATAAGTCTAATAACCTTACCCTGTCTTTCATCTATTGTTTTTTTAATATTGTCAGATACCTTGACCTTACTTCTTGAAAAGTTTCTAAATTCTTTGATTATTTCTTGATGAGATATTTCTCCATTAGAGTTTGAGTTCTTTGGAAGATTTGTAAAAAAATCAAGCCACTCTTTTGATAAATTTTCAGGATCGTTTATGAAAGTTTCATAGAGACTTTCAAGATAGGCTGCATGTCCTGCCGAGACGTGTGAGCTCCCCCAAAGCTCCTTCATAGATATTGTCATTTTGTATTTTACTGTCTTTTTTTTATACCCCGTCAGAGACAATTATATCCTTTTTATTTTTATGTAACATTGATTTTATCTCACCAATTGCCTTATTTGGATTAAGGCCTTTTGGGCATACATTTACACAATTCATTATTCCATGACATCTGTATACACTAAATGGATCAGATAAAGCCTCTAACCTTTCTTGAGTTTTCAAATCTCGAGAATCTGCGAGGAATCTATATGCTTGAAGAAGCGCAGCTGGTCCGACAAATTTATCAGGATTCCACCAGAATGATGGACAACTTGTAGAACAACATGCACACAATATGCATTCATAGAGACCATCTAATTTATCTCTTTCCTCAGGAGATTGAAGTCTCTCTTGTTCCGGTGCTGTTGTTTCGTTCTGTAGAAAAGGTTTTATCTTCTCATATTGAGCATAAAACTCTGTCATATCAACAACTAAATCTCTAATCACAGGCAATCCTGGTAGTGGTCTTAATTCAATTTTATTCCTCTTAATAACGGAAGAAATTGGTGTTATGCAAGCCAGACCATTTTTACCATTTATGTTCATACCATCAGAGCCACAAACCCCCTCTCTGCATGATCGTCTATATGATATTGATTGATCTTCTTCCTTTAATAAATGTAATAAATCTAAAACCATTATGTCTCTTTCTGGCTTATCAATTATGTAATTTTTCATGTAAGGAAATTTATCCTCTTCTGGATTATATCTATACAAACTTACCTTTAACTTATTACCAAACATTAATATGTCCTTACTTTAGGCGGAAAAGCCTCTACCTTATTGGGTTCAAAATTAACTCCCCTTTTAGAAACTTTTTTTGAAATAGGATCATATATAGTATGACATAACCAATTTTCATCATCTCTGTCAGGATAATCATCTCTAGCATGTGCGCCTCTACTTTCAGTTCTCTGGTATGCAGAAATTGCCGTTGATTCTGCAACCTCAAATAGATTTTGTAATTCAATTGCCTCAACTCTGCTTGTATTAAATGCATCACTTTTATCTTTTAAATGAAGATTATCAACTTTTTCTTTTAGCTCACTTAATTGATCTAAACCTTTCTTCATAAATTCGCCTCTTCTGAATACTCCAAAGTAATTTTGCATACATTCTTGGAGTTCTTTTTTAACATCTGCTGGATCATGTCCGTTTGACGAGTCATTTAATTTATTTAATCTTTCAAGTGACTTTTCAATATCACTTTTAGTTGCAGAATCTACACCACCACCTGATTTTAGTTCACTCTGAATATGTTTTCCTGTTGCCCTTCCAAAAACAACCAAATCAAGAAGCGAGTTTCCACCCAATCTATTAGCTCCGTGAACAGACACACAAGCAGCCTCGCCAGCAGAAAATAATCCAGGTATTAAATGATCCTTATCATTAATTCTTGTGAATGCTTGTCCAGAAATGTTTGTGGGTGTGCCACCCATCATATAATGGCAAGTAGGCACAACTGGAATTGGTTCATAAATAGGGTCAACATGTGCAAAAGTCCTAGACAATTCACATATGCCTGGAAGTTTAGAATTTAAAACTTCAGCACCTAAATGATCAAGCTTAAGATAAATATGATCATTTTTATCACCACAACCTCGACCTTCTAGGATTTCTAATACCATTGAACGAGCTACGACATCTCGGCCAGCTAAGTCTTTTACATTTGGAGCGTATCTTTCCATGAATCTTTCGCCATCTTTATTAATCAAAAAGCCGCCTTCGCCTCTGCATCCTTCTGTAACAAGAGAACCTGCTCCATATATGCCCGTAGGATGAAACTGCCACATTTCCATATCTTGTGCTGGAAATCCTGCTCTTAAAGCCATTGCTAAACCATCACCGGTATTAATCAAAGCATTGGTAGTAGATGCATATATTCTTCCGGCTCCACCTGTTGCAAGAACAGTAGCTTGTGCCTTTAAATATGCAACCTCGCCATTTTCAATTGAAAAAGCAATTACTCCAGTAACTTCATCTTTTGAATTTTTTACTAAATCTACAGCAAACCATTCATTGAGAAAATTAGCACCTTCTTTAACATTATTTTGATACAAAGTATGTAACAAAGCATGTCCAGTTCTGTCTGCTGCAGCACAAGTTCTTGCAGCTTGACCACCTTTACCAAAATCTTTTGATTGGCCTCCAAACGGTCTTTGATATATTCTGCCATTTTCAAATCTTGAGAAAGGAAGCCCCATATGCTCTAGTTCAAATACGGCTTTAGGTCCTTCAGAACATAAATATTCAATAGCATCTTGATCTCCAATAAAATCAGCACCTTTAACTGTATCGTACATGTGCCATCTCCAATCATCATTTGGATCAGCGCTCGCAATTGCACATGTTATTCCACCTTGTGCTGATACAGTATGAGATCTTGTCGGAAAGACTTTAGATACAACGGCGGTTTTTAAGCCTGATTTAGCTAGCTCAAGAGATGCTCTCATTCCAGAGCCTCCTCCGCCAACAATTAGAGCATCAAATTCAATTTTTTTTATATTATTAGTAAAGATATTATTCATATTATTTATAATTAAATATCATTATGTATTATAACCATATTATATAAAAAATGGCAGTTAAATACATAATGCCTAACAATCCAAAAATTAAATAATAAATATATCTCAAGGTATCAGCCCTTCTTGAAAGGCTTACATTTAAAAAGCCAAGAGTTCTTTTTGTTAAATAGTCTGTTCCAACTGTCCAAAGTCCAATGAAAGCATGTAAAACAATAACTAGAAATACAATGGAAGAGAGAAATCTGACTTGAAATGAGAGAAAAAAATCAGACCAGGAGAAAAAATTGATATCTTGATTATTGAATATAAAACTGAATATATAAATTAGATAGCTAAGTATTATAAGTGAGGTATATCTTTGCGTATACCAAATAAATGAACCTTTCATATAAACAAATATCCAAAAAAAACTAGTGAAGTTGCTATCCATAAAACTATTGTAAAAATAGATGAATAATATGATCCATTTAGAGACTCACCTATATGAAAAAAATCCATAATTAAATGCCTAATACCGGTAAGTATGTGATACCAAAATATAGCAATACTTAAAAATATAAATATAGAAAACGCAGAAATTGATGTAATTTCAATTAAAAGTCTTTCAAAAGAAGCCTTTGAAGATATTGATTGATCAATCATATATAACATCATAGGAAGTGTTATAAAAAAAACATACATGCCTGACAATCTGTGAGTTATAGATGAAAAGGCAGACATGGGTAGTCTGATTTTTGTTAAATCTAGATATACTGGTCGTTCTTGCATTGTGTGCTAAATTATAAATATAAATAATTTATTATTAGGTTCAATTATAACGCAGATTTTTGGTTCAAATTGATAATTAGAGATTACTTTTTTGATTTTTTGATATGCTTTATCAATCGTTTTCTTTTTTTTATCTGTCTTTCTGAAAGTTTATTTTTTTTACCCTCATAGGGATTATCAGATTTTCTGAAAATAATTTTAAGCTGAATACTTTTTAAATCTAGTTCAGTCCTGAAGGAGTTTTCTAGATATTTACGATAATTTTTTGGAATTTTTTTATCTTGATTGGAATGAATAATAAAAGTTGTTGGATGAATCCCTCCAAAATGAACGTGCTTAAACTTTATTTGTCTGCCAGATATTGAAGGAGGAGGATTTGTTGTTATAAATTTTTCTAATAATTTATTAAGCATTGATGTCGTAAAATTTCTTTGAGATTTTTTTATAATATTTTTAGCTAATTCAAAAACTCTATTAAAACCTTTCTTATTTAATGCAGATATTTCAACTTGTTCGATATTTCTTAAAAATTCAGATTGCATTTTTTTTGTAAGATATTTTGTTTTCAATTCTTTTTTACTTACTAAATCAACTTTATTTAATGCAAAAAGTACTGGTTTTCCATTATCAATGATCATGTTGAGTATCTTCATGTCTTGATCAACGACCCCGTCATCAATGTCACAAATGAAAATTACAATGTCGCTTTTATCAATAGCATGCATTGCTCTTACAAATGAAAAATATTCAACTTTATGATTACGTTTGTAACCTTTTCGAATACCAGCAGTATCAATTAAAACAAATTCTTCATTATTAAATATAAATGGAACACTTATTGCATCAATGGTAGTACCTGCAATCTCGCTTACTATCAATCTGTCCTCATTTATTAATTTATTAATAAAAGTTGATTTGCCAGCATTTGGTCTCCCAAGAATAGCTACTTTTTTACCCTCAGGAAATTCAATGTCAGCTTTTGTTGATCTTTTTTCGAGCTCTTGCTTAATTTTATTTAAATTTTTTGAGTGTTCAGCACTAATTTCTAGATAGTTCTCAACCCCCTTCTTTTTAAGATCTTCTTTTATAAGACCATCAGATTTTTTATCAATTTTATTCAGGATCGTGATGTATTGTTTATTTAATTTTCTTAACTTGGAAATAATTTCAAAATCAAGATTGCTCAAACTCTCTGAACCATCTAACAAAAATAAAACAACTTCTGATTCTTCAACAGCTATCCAAGCTTGATTAGAGATAGCTTCTTTAATTTCATCACTATCTTTTGCAATTCCTCCAGTATCAACCAATAAAGCTCTTTTATCTTTAAGTCTCAAAAAACCATAATTTCTATCTTTGGTAAGGCCAGGAAAATCTGAAACTATTGCATCTCGAGAATTTGTAAGTTTGTTAAAAAGGGTTGATTTTCCTACGTTAGGTCGACCAATTATTGCTATTGAAGTAAACATTTTTAAAATTCATTTTATATATTTATTGAATGAAGGTTGAAGGCTTCATCTATTATATATAAGCTGTCACTTCTGCTTAATATTGATTTAATTGGTTTTCTTGAGATTTTTTTTCTGCCAATAGTTTTTCCATTTAATGTGTCAATTACATGAACATATCCCTCAAAATCTCCAACAACAAGACTACCCTTATAGCTAACAGCATTTGATAAATCTCTGTTTATATAATCATCATTGGTCCATGATTCTTGCAATGTCTTAAGGGCAAAACTTCTTAAACCAGAATTCGCTTCTACGATTGTTAACATTCCTCTGGAAACAATTGGGGAATAAAATGATGAGGTCTCATAACTCCAAACTGACCTTTTTTGAGCTGTATCAAAAATATTTAAATTACCTTGATAGTTTGTGGTATAGATCAATCCTCCATCTACTACAGGACTGCTATCAGAATCTATAAGGTTTTCTAATTCTGAAACTCCTTTCACATATGAAATTGCGCCATCCCATACTTGAAATCCAGAATTTAATTCAAATACACCCAACCTTCCATTATCAAATGAAACATAGACAAGATCATCAACAATTACTGGGCTGCTACTTCCTCTTATTGTTAAAAGAGGTAATTTAGATCTATAGGACCATAAAATTTCACCATTTTCTCTATCAAGCCCTAAGAGTTCTCCAGAGCCAGTCTTAACAACTACTACCTTTGCATCAATTGCAACTTTGCTAAGTACTTCACCTTTTACATTAGTGGACCATAATTTTGATCCATCATTTTGATCAACAGCAATTACATTTCCATCTATATCTGAGACAACTACTAAACCAAACCCAGCAGATGTCCCAGAAGCTAAAAAATTAAGTTCAATAGACCAATTCCTATCTCCGGTGGATGCATTAATTGATGATACATTTCCAGAAGCATCACTAAAAAAAAGATTTTGTGCACTAAAGTCCGGTAAAAAATTACCGATTTCGTTTTCTCCTTTAAAGGAGTTTTTCCATTCAATAACAATATTTTTCTGATTTGAAAAAGCAACAAGTTCCTTTGGTTCATCTGGATCTATTTCATCACTTTTCCAGAATCTTAATCCATCCATTGATGAACATGAGCTGATAATGAAAATAGAGCAAAGTACTATTAAGTTTTTGTATTTAAAAGACTTCATTTTACATATCAATGTTGGAAATCTTCATTGCAACAATAGTTTGTGAAGATTCATCAGAATATTTATTTGCAGCTTTTTCATATTGAGATATTGCTAAGTCGATTTTACCTTGCTCAAGCAAAATATCTCCAGTTAGCTCATGAATATAGCCATTTGTGTCTGATGATGAATATAAATCAATCATTTCAAGAGCTTCATCATGTTTCTCCATCGAGAGAAGTAATCTTGAGGCACTTACCCTTGCAATTTTGTTATAAATTTTATTTCCATTAAATCCATTAGTTATTTCAATGAGTTTATTAAAATTGTCTAGCGAATCCATATAGTTATTAGAATTTGCATCAAAATTTGCTTTACTCAGTAATGCTAACTGCGTATAGCCAGTATTTTTATAATCATTTAAAAATTTATCTAGTAAATTATTTAGATTTTCGTTATTTGGATTTTCTTGAGATATTTCTCCAAGCCATTCTTTGTAGACTAAAGCAGCCTGCTCAGATTTCTTTTTTTCTATCTGATTATTTACAACAAAATAAGTAACAGCACCAAGAAGTATAACAGCCAACAAAATAAGTAAATTTTTATATTTATCAATAAATTTTAAAAATGGAGCGAATCTCATTTCATTTTCGTATACGTTATTCATTTTTAGCTCTAACTTAAATTTTTAATAAAGTTTTCTATTTCGTTTAAATTCATAGTAGATTGGTCTGAATCTTCTTTATTTAGTGGTTTTATAATCACTGTCTCTGATTCTATCTCATCGTCTCCTACTATGAACGCGTATGCAGCCCCATTCTTATTAGCCCTTCTCAATTTAGATTTTAAGCTTCCTTGAGATAATTGAACATCAATATCAATATTTTTGTTAATTGATCTAAGTTCGTGCGATATTTTATATGCTTTTGCTTCAGAATTACTAGAAATAATTATGAAAGAAATTAAAGTTCTATTTTTATTTTCTTGATATGAAATGAGAGCAAGTCTTTCAATACCTATAGCCATTCCTATAGCTGGTAGATCTTTGCCACCAAGTTGTGCACTCAAATTATCATACCTTCCGCCGCCTAAGTATGCATCTTGAGCACCTAAATCTTCTGATATTGCCTCAAAAACAAAGCCAGTATAATAATCCAAGCCTCTTACTAAGTTGAAATCTATTTGAATTTCACATTTGTCAGAAAATAATTCCTGTATAGATTTTAATAAATCTTTTGAACTATCTTGCAGATAATCTGAAATTGAGGGCGCCTTCTTCAAAATCTCTATAGTATTTGGATTTTTTGAGTCTAAAATTCTTAGAGGATTACTATCTAATCTTAATAGATCTTTTTCATCTAAATTAGATTTCATTGGTGTTAAATAATCTACAAGCGCCTTACAAAATAATTTTTTCGTATTAGAGTCTCCAAGATGATTAATTTTTATGATCGGTTTTCTTATTTGTAATTTTCTATTAAGTTCACATATCAAAGAAATCATTTCAAATTCTGGAGCACCTTCTGGATAACCCAAAATTTCTATTCCTGCCTGATTGAACTGTCTATATCTTCCTTTTTGAGGTCTTTCATACCTCCACATTGGCCCTAAGTACCATAACTTATGAGTTTCTCCATCTAATTTTTTTTCAATAATAGATCTCATAACACTTGCAGTTCCTTCAGGTCTAAGTGTTATGCTTTTGTCATTTTTATCTGAGAAAGTATAGAGTTCTTTATTAACTATATCTGAAGTATCGCCTACTGATCTCTTAAAAAGATTTGTATTTTCCAGAGCAGGTGTTCTGATTTCAGACATCGCATAATTAGTAAAAATTTCTTTCAATATTTTTTCGGTTTGGAATACTTTATTGGCTAACACATTCTCATCTGCCTTAGTCTCAATCAAATCAGTCATTCCTGTTAATGAATTAATCTTTTCCATACTAACTTCTCAGAATGATCTTTTCAGATTCAATTTTTTGTTTTGAGATTTTGGATCTCACCTGCTCTTCAAGCTCATCAACAAGATCCTCATTTGAAATTTTTTTGTTGGGAGTGCCGTCAATATACAAAAGATTATTTGGGCTTGCTCCAGTTAGTCCAATGGTTGCGGCCTTACTTTCACCTGGACCATTCACGTAACAACCAATAATAGCAACCTCTATATCATCTGAAATATCCTCTAACCTTTGTTCAAGTTCGTTAACAACTTCAATAACATTAAAGTTTTGTCTTGAGCAACTCGGACATGCAACAATTTTAACCCCTCTACTTCTTATGTTGAGGCTCTTCAATATATCCCATCCGATTTTAATTTCATCTACAGGATCAGATGCTAGAGAAATTCGTATAGTGTCTCCAATTCCCTCTGACAAAAGCATCCCAACACCAATAGATGACTTTACCGTTCCAGCTCTGTAACTTCCAGCCTCAGTAATTCCAAGATGAAGAGGCTGATCAATTATATTTGAGATTTTTCTGTATGCTTCTACTGTCATTTCAATATTTGACGCCTTAAGACTCATTTTGTAATTTTCGAAGTTAAATTTATCTAAAATATCAACATGTCTAAGCGCAGACTCTACTAAAGCATCTGCATTTGGTTCACCATATTTTTTTTGTAGGTCTTTTTCTAGTGAACCAGCATTAACTCCTACCCTGATTGGAATATCATTATCAATTGCAGCACTTATAACTTCTTTTACTCTGTCTTCTTTTCCAATATTACCAGGATTTATTCGAAGACAATCTGCAGAATCTGCAACTTCTAGAGCTATTTTATAATCAAAATGAATATCAGCTACCAATGGAATATTTACTGCATTTTTGATCTTTTTAAATGCTTTTGCCTCTTCAAATCCTGGAACAGAGACTCTAACAATATCTGCGCCTGCTGCTTCAAGATCCTTAATT
Organism: uncultured SAR86 cluster bacterium; assembly: GCA_902541175.1. Lineage (GTDB taxonomy): Bacteria > Pseudomonadota > Gammaproteobacteria > Magnimaribacterales > D2472 > SAR86A. The sequence goes on along the minus strand of CACBPP010000003.1, from coordinate 119,803 downwards.
TGGTTTATAGTTGAAACCTCATCACAGGTGTCTGTGTTTGTCATAGATTGAATTGATATTGGATTATTGCCTCCAACAGGAACATTGCCAACCTTTACGACTTTAGTTTTTTTTCTTTTGATCCAGTTACTCATTTAAAAATTAATGGTATTTACCCCAGTTAGTCTGTTAGCATTAGTCAAAAAATCTATTTCAGTATTATTATATGACCCTTTAACAAAATCAGCATTACCAACAATTATTTTAAAAGGTATTTCAATTTGACGCTCATAAATATCTCCATTAGAAAATATCTGTGCCTCAACGAGCTCATTTTCAACATATAACTCAATCCAAGATTCTCCTGAAAATTCTAAAATAAGATTTTTATCTATATTTTGTGTACTGGTTGATGATTGATTTTTTTGATTCACATTTTCTACAATTCCTGCAACATTATCGACATTGATATTTTCTTGAGGAACAACATCAGATAGCGGCTCACTTTTAAATAAATAATAAATTCCAAAAATAATTATTAAAGCTATAGCAACAATCACATATAAATTATTAAAAATGAAATCAAAATTATTTTCAAAAGCAATCTCATTAGAAATTTTCTTATGTTTTTTCTCTATTTTTTGATTAAAAAGACTTGGAAATTCTGGTGAAATTTTTAAAAAATTTTTGTATTTATTAAAATAAGCTTTCGCAAATGATTCGCTTGGAAAGATACTATAATTTCCTTTTTCTATTGCGTTGATATAGTCTTTATTGATAAATAACTTTTCAGAAATCTCTTCAATTGTAAAACCAATGTAATTTCTTTTTTCAGAAAATTTTTTTCCTGTTTTTACAGAACTAGCTGACTTTAATTCGTTACTCATTATATTGATCTATGCTTAATTAAATTCTTACCCTTTATTGTATTTGAGAGCTCTCCAACTAATTGACCACAAGCAGCATCAACACCATCTCCCCTCGTGACTCTCAATGTTGTAATGAATCCTTTTTCTATTAAATATTTTTTAAAAGATTTCATTGTACTTTCCTTTGATCGTCTATAGTCAGATCCACTAAAACTGTTGAATGGTATTAAATTAATTTTGCAAGAAACATTTGATAACAGTACTGCAAGTTTTCTAGCATGATTTATTGAATCATTTACTCCATCTATCATTATATATTCCATAGTAATATTTTTTTTGGATTCGAAGTGACTTAAATAATCCTTACAAGCTTTGATTAATTGTTTTATAGGATATTTTTTATTGATTGGAACTATTTCATCTCTTAATTTGTCATCTGGTGCATGAAGTGATATTGCTAGTGAGACATCAATATCTCTTGATAGTTTATTAATCTTCGGGACTATTCCAGAAGTACTGATTGTTATTCTTTTTCTAGAAAGTCCGTATGAATTTTGATGTTTCATAATTTTAGCCGATTCTATAACAGCATCATAATTTAGAAGAGGTTCCCCCATGCCCATAAAAACTACATTCGTAATTGGTTTATTGTTAGTAAAGTTAGCTAACCACATTTGACCTATAATTTCATCACTACTTAAATCTTGATCAAAACCTTGAGCTCCTGTTGCACAAAAAGTGCACTGCAAAGCACAACCTGCTTGAGATGAAACGCATAGCGTTCTTCTATTTTTTTCTGGAATTATGACCATTTCGATGATTGAACCTGAATCAAGTTTTATTAAATATTTTTTTGTGCCTTCATCAGAAATGTATTCTTTATAAATTTCGGGAGGTTTTATTGTTGAGACAGAATTTAATTTCTTTCTTAAGTCTTTATTAAAATCAGTCATGTTGTCAAAATCTATGACGCCTTTTTGATGAATCCAGCTAAGCAATTGTTTTGCTCTATATTCGGGTTCACCTAACTCAGAAAAAAAGCTTTTAAGCGACTCAAATGAGTAACCCAAAAGATTAATTTTTTTTGACAACTTATTTATTCAATATTTCTTCTGTATTAAAGAAATACTCAATCTCCCTATTAGCACTTTCAACAGAGTCAGACCCATGAACAGCGTTTGCATCAATACTATTAGCAAAATCTGCTCTAATTGTTCCTGGGGCAGCTTCTTGAGGGTTAGTACTACCCATTAAGTCTCTATTTTTTTGAACTGCATTTTCACCTTCTAATACTTGAACAAAAACTGGTCCTGAAGTCATGAATTTTTTTAGATCGTTAAAAAATGGTTTGCCTTCATGTTCAGCATAAAATCCCGATGCCATTTCATCTGACAAGTGAACTAATTTACCCGCAACAAGGTAAAGATTATTTTCTTCAAATCTTGATATTATTTTTCCAATAACATTTTTACCAACTGCATCTGGTTTAATTATTGAAAGTGTTCTCTCAATTGACATATTAATATCCCTCAAAAAATAATTCGTTATTATATTAAAGTTATTGATATTCTTCTATCCAATGCATTTGAATAGCTTCAAGAATTTTTTCGTTAGATTTTTCAGGATCTCCAACAAAACTATCTAGGTTACAAATCTTTTTATGCAAATCAGGAAAACTAATCCATTGGGGATCTATATCAGGAAATCTATCATTTAGCTCAATTGCTATATCTAGAACATCAAGCCAATCAAGATCCTGCATTAATGATCTTCCGAAACCATATTGATATTATATTTAGGTAACTCTATTTCAATTTCCTCATCATCTGGAGGAACGGCTTGACAGCTTAACCTTGATGTTTGCTCTAAACCCCAGGCCTTATCAAGCAAATCTTCCTCTATATCACTCGCGTCTTCAAGTGTTTCAAAACCTTTTCTTACAATGCAATGACAAGTTGTACATGCAGCTGACATTTCACATGCATGCTCAATTTTTATATTATTTCTTAAAGCTGCCTCGCAAATTGTCTCTTCTGGCAAAGACTCTATTTCAGCGCCATTGGGGCATATTTCCTCATGAGGCCATATCTTTATTTTAGCCATAATCTAAAGTGTAAAACTTTCGCCACAACCGCATACAGCTTTCGCATTAGGATTTATGAATTTAATACCTTGGTTTAGACCCTCATCAACGTAATCAACCATACTGCCTTTCAAAAAAGAAAAGCTGTTTGAATCAATAAAAATTTTACAACCGCCTTTCTCATAAGTTATAAAATCATCAATGATGTCATCAACAAAATCAAAAGTGTATTCGTAACCTGAACATCCTGCCTCTTTGATGCCTAATCTAATACCTATACCCTTTCCTCTTTCCTTTAAAACTTTTGAAAAATGCTCAATCGCGCTATCTGAAAAGTTTAGATCTGTTGAATTAAATGTCTCCATGACTTATTTATTGTTTTGCTTCGTAATCTTCAATTGCCTGCCTAATTGAATCCTCTGCAAGGACAGAACAATGAATTTTTATTGGCGGTAACTCTAAAGCCTCAACAATTTCTACGTTCTTGATTGCTTTTGCTTCTTCTAAAGTCTTACCAATTAGCATTTCAACAAGTTCGCTTGATGATGCTATAGCAGATCCACAGCCATATGTTTTAAATTTCACATCCTTGATTACATGAGTATTGCCTTTTGGTTCACACTTGATTTGCAACTTCATAACATCACCACACGCTGGTGCTCCAACCATACCTGTTCCGACATTTGCATCTTTTGGATCAAATCTTCCTACTTTAAATGCTTCAGGGTTATTTAATGTATTTTCAAATTTTTCTACTACTTTTTTACTATATGCCATTCAATTCTCCTAATGTGCGTTCCATTCAACTGTATCTAAATCAATTCCATCGAGATGCATTTCCCAAAGTGGGGAAAGCTCTCTGAGTCTTTGGACGACGTTGCCAAGAATATCTAATGTATTATTTACATCATCATCACTTGTAAATCTTCCAAAAGAAAACCTTATTGAGCTGTGAGCTAATTCATCTTTTCTTCCCAAGGCCCTTAATACATATGAAGGTTCCAAACTAGCTGATGTACATGCAGAGCCAGATGAAACTGCAATGTCTTTTAATCCCATTATTAGAGACTCACCTTCAACAAAATTAAAACTTACATTTAAAATATTTGGAACTTTATTATTAAGATCACCATTAATGTATACATGATCAATTTCTTTTACTTTGTCTAAAAATTTTTCATGATATTTAGAGATTTTTTTGTGATCTTCTTCCATTTCTTTACTAGCTAAGCGAAATGCTTCCCCCATGCCTACGATTTGATGAGTTGCTAGAGTTCCAGATCTCATACCTCTTTCATGACCACCGCCATGGATTAAAGCCTCAAGTCTAACCCTAGGCTTTCTTCTTACATATAGTGCGCCAACACCTTTTGGCCCATATGTTTTATGAGCAGAAAAGGACATAAGATCCACTGACATTTTTTCTAGGTCAATATTCACTTTACCTGTACTCTGGGCAGCATCAACATGAAAGAAAATTCCTTTATCCCTAGTAACATCACCAATCTTTGATATGTCATTTAAAGTTCCCAGCTCATTATTAATATGCATAATTGAAACTAGGACAGTTGAATCCTTAATTGCTGACTTAACTGCTTCTGGGCTTATGACACCTTTATCATCTGGATCGAGATAAGTAACTTCGAAACCTTCTCTTTCCAGTTGCCTGCATGGATCTAAAACTGCTTTATGTTCAATTTTTGAAGTAATAATGTGATTGCCCTTAGACTTATAAAATCTAGCAACGCCTTTTATAGCCAAATTGTCTGCTTCTGTTGCACCAGACGTCCAGACAACTTCTCTTGGATCACAATTGACTAAATTTGCAACATGAGATCTTGCTTCTTCAACAGCTTCATCAGCCTTCCATCCAAATCGATGTGAACGTGAAGCAGGATTTCCAAACTCTCCCTCAGGAGTAAGAAACTCCATCATTTTAGATGCTACTCTAGGGTCAACTGGGGTTGTTGATGCGTAATCTAAATAAATTGTGGATTGTGTGCTCATCTAATTTATCTCTTTAACCTTAATATATGGACTATTATTAGTTTCTACAAGGCTCTCTATTGTTATTTTTTCTAAATATTCTTCTACAACGATATTTAACTCATGCCATAAATCATGAGTACTGCACTTTTTACCATTGTGGCATGCAGAAGTGCCTGCACATTTAGTAGCATCAAGCACTTCATCAACGGCATGCATGACCTCTTTTATTGAAATACTTGATGGATCTTTAGCGTATAAATATCCACCGTTTCTTCCTCTTATACTCTTAACAATGCCAGCTATTCTAAGCTTTCTGAATATCTGCTCAAGATAAGTTAATTCTATATTTTGATTTGCTGAGATATCACTTAAAGAAACTGGTCCTGAGACTTGCAAAAAACTTAATTCTGTAAGTGCGCTAACAGCATATCTACTTTTTGTAGTTAGTCTCACGAAGTGAATTATAAATACCTGACTGTTTTAGTCAAGTTTCTATATTCATACCTAATCTATCTGCGACTTGGTGATATGACTCTACGACATCACCTAAACCTTGCCTAAACCTATCCTTATCCATTTTTTTCAAAGTTTCTGAATCCCATAATCTACATCCATCAGGAGTGAATTCATCAGCAAGAAGTATTTTATTTTTGAAAAGACCATACTCAACTTTAAAATCAACCAATATAAGACCAGAATCAAGGAATAATTTTGACAATATTTCATTAACTAAATATGTCTGTTTTTTCATTTCTTGTATATGCTCATTACTGGCCCATCCGAATGAAATAATATGCTCATCATTAATTAAAGGATCGCCTAGGTCATCATCTTTAAGGAAAAATTCAAATAACGGATTTTCTAGCACTAATCCATCTTCTGTTCCTAGTCTCTTACATATAGAGCCTGAGGCTCTATTTCGAATTACACACTCTATTGGAAACATATCCAATTTATAAACAAGTGAGTCTGTACTATCAATAACTTCAACAAGATGGGACTCAACTCCATTTTCTTTAAGATGCTTCATAATGAATGCATTGAATTGATTATTAACTGCCCCTTTTCCAAGTAAAGCTTCTCTTTTTTTGCCATCAAATGCAGAAGTATCATCACTAAAATGCATAATTAGATGATCCTCATTCTCAGTTGAGAACATGGATTTGGCTTTGCCTTTTGTTATTTCTTTTATTTTCTTCATTAGCTTAAAGACTCATTAATTTTTGAAAGAAGTTGTTCAGATTCTTCAATATTACCATCTTTTGATTTTGCTCGAACAAAAGTTTTTTGATTTTCTTGAGTAATTGTAATTTCAAATTCAGAACCCTCACCAAAATCAAGATTTTGCTGATCATCATTCGTGCTTCCTCCACCAAAAAGTTTAAAAAATCTTCTCTCTTCTTCTTTTGCATAACTAACAAAAAATATACCCTTACTTCGGTCTCTATCATTTGTAACAATTTCAGCAGCATTTAATGCCTTACTAACTGAAGACCATGCTCTATCAAAATTTAAGTCTAAGGAAATAACCGTTCTACCATTTTCTGTAAATATTTTTGCTTTTTTCATTTCATTGAGATTTTGGGCCGCTAATGAGGTTCCAGAAAAGTTTGATAACGAATCAGCATAGTAATCTATCATTTTTTCCATTTCACCCTGAATGAATTCAGGATCACTCACTATTTCATTGGTAAATTTATTAATTTTTATCAAAAATATTTCTGTAGATGCTTCTTTAATACCATGCTCAACTCTCATTTGTAATTTAGAGTTTTGATCAAAATCTATATCAATTTCTCCTGTAACTGGATCAGCTTTTACAACATCATAAATTGACGTATCCCAATAATTTTTTGAAATTGGCCATGATGTAGAAGGCAATGTCTCAATATAAATCCACATTAATTCACCAAGCCTTCTTAACTGAACAGAACTATCACCTGATGACGCAAAAATCTGTCTTGGTTTTGGAACTCTAGTTAAATTATCAATATCAACAGGATCATTTACAGGATAATGATTTTCAGTATTTGGTTTAGTTAAATCATTGGGAATAGAGATGTTTTCTTCTACTTCTTCATCCAAAAAATCATATTTCTTTTCTGGAAAATACCCATCTTGTCCACCTATCATTGAACATGATGTAATCAATATAGTTAAAATTATTGAAAAATTTAAACGTTTCATATTAATTGTAATTTTAACATTTCTGAAATGATATTTTCTTGATATTTCTTATCTAATTCAATAAGTGGAAGTCTTATTGAGTTTTTAATTAATCCCATCTTATGCATCATCCATTTAACAGGAATTGGATTTGATTCAACAAACAATAGCTCATACAAATTTTTATACTTTTTATTTAATTTAATAGCATGATCTTTATTATCTTTGTGAAACATACAAATTTCAGATATGCCTTTCGGAATTACATTTGCTGCAACAGATATTACTCCATGTCCACCCAAGCTTAACAAATCTATAAATGATTCATCATCTCCAGAGAAAACTAAAAAGTCATTATTTTCATTTGAAATATCCATTAGCTTATTTATTCTTTCAATACTATTAACCGATTCCTTTATTCCAATTATATTTTCGTGTTTAGAGAGTATCTTGACTGTATCGGGAGATAAATCACAAGCAGTTCTTGAAGGAACATTATATAAAATTTGTTTAATGTCACAAGAGTCAGCTATCTTTAAATAATGTTCTATTAAACCTTTTTGACTAGGCTTATTATAATAGGGCGTAACTAAAAGAGAATAATCTGCTCCGATCTTACATGATTCAGAGGTTGTTTTGAGAGCTTGTGCTGTTGAATTTGAACCAGATCCAGCAATTATAGGAATCCTGCCATCTGCATATTTCACTATGCTGCTAATTACTTCAAGATGTTCTTCGATTTCAAGAGTCGCTGATTCGCCAGTGGTACCTACTGCAACAATTCCATTGGTGCCCTCTTTAATGTGCCAATCAACTAATTTTTTCAACGCATTAAAATCTACCATGCCGTTTTCATGCATTGGAGTCACTAAAGCAACAATACTTCCAGTTAATACTTGCATCATTCTAAAATTTAGTAAAAATATGACTATACACTATTTTAATAATTAATTAATGAGGAAAATTATGGGAAAAACATTTGAAGGAAAGAAATGTCCAAGCTTCATCGGTGAATGTACAAGTAACAAAACTTTGTCTGATAAAGATTTTGTTGGTAAAAATCTTATTATCTATTTTTACCCTAAAGATAGTACACCTGGTTGTACGACTGAGGGTCAAGATTTTAGAGACAGCTATAAACTTTTCAAAAATCTTAATACAGAAATTATGGGAGTATCTCGCGATTCAATAAAATCTCATGAAAATTTCAAAGAAAAGCAATCTTTTCCATTTGAACTTCTGTCAGATCCTGATGAAAAAATGTGTAAAGCATTTGATGTTATTAAAATGAAATCAATGTATGGTAAAGAATATCTTGGAGTTGATCGCTCAACTTTCTTAATTTCTTCAAATGGTAAAGTAGTCAAAGAATGGAGATCGGTGAAAGTAAAAGGTCATGTTAATGATGTTTTAAACGAAGTGAAAAAACTCGAAGAAACTAATAATTAAATAATTATTACGATAGGCCTGGCCAGGCGTTCCAAACAGCTTTTATGAATGTAGCTAATGGTATTGAAAAGAATACGCCCCAAAAACCGAACATACTCCCAAATATAAATACAGCAAGAATAATAACGACAGGATGTAATTTTACTGCCTCAGAGAAAATAATTGGTACTAGAAGATTTCCATCAAGAAATTGAAGTAACAAATAAAGTCCGATTAATAAATAAAATTGGGTGCCAAGACCAAATTGCAATAATCCAATAATTACTATTGGAATGGTTATTGAAAATGCTCCTACGTAAGGTATCAAAACTGATAATCCAACTAAAACTGCTAGCAAAGCTCCATAATTCAAACCGAAAGATGCAAAAAGAATAGCAGCTGCAATACCAACTATAAAGATTTCAAGAACCTTGCCTCTAACATAATTGCTCAATTGAACATCCATCTCAGACCATACCTGAGAGAGCATAGCCCTGTCACCTGGAATAATTTTTAAGCAGCCCTCAATAATATTTTTTCTATCGAATAGAAAGAAATAAACCAGTATTGGAAAAAGGATTATGTATAAAAGAACAGTTATTGTACTTTGAATACCTGAAATTGAAGACTTTACAATATTCTGTGTGATTGAACTCAACTCTGATGATACTGCTTGAAAAAAAACAGATATTTGATCAGAGTTTACCAAATCAGGAAATGCAGCAGGTATTGTTGAAATAAAATTTAAAAAGTCATTGAATAGCCTTGGTATATCAAGAACAAATGATTGTAATTGAACATATAACAACGGAATCAGCCATGTAAACATAGCAGCACCTATAATAATAAACACTGAGAAAGCAATAACTGTTGAAATTGGCTGCAGAATATTATACGTCTCAATTTTCTTTTGAAGACCTACAAGCAAATATGCAACAATAATACTAATTATAAAAGGTGTTAAAACTTCAATAAAAAAACTGAAGAGCAATAAAGTAAAAATAATTATTATTGAAAATATTACCGTCTCTTCATTGCTAAAAATTCGCCTAAATATATTTTTAAAATGCTCAATCATAATTTTTGTAGTGACATTATATATAAGATTTAGCTTAATATATTAAACTTTTCATTGTATATAATGTTCTAATCATTAAATTTAGTTATTATTTTTGTAATGAGATCATTTCTTAAACAAATTTTATTGATATTAATCTCAATAAATGCCCTTGCAGTTGATGAACAAATAAATCAATTGAATTTGCCTGAACTTGGCGATAGAGTTTCTGGAGCAGTATCTGCAGAGCAAGAGAAAGCAATTGGAGAAATGTTTCTTCAACAGGTTTACTCATCAGCACCATTAATAGCTGACCCACTTATATTTGAATATACAGAACATCTTGTTTATAGACTTTCTGAATATAGTCAAGTTAAAGACAGAGATTTTAATATCTTACTAATAGATGATGATTCACTTAATGCTTTTGCAGCTCCAGGAGGAATAATTGGTATTAATGGAGGATTATTTTTACATTCAGACAATGAAGGACAATTTTCTTCAGTTCTTGCTCATGAGTTAGCTCATCTTAGTCAAAGACATTTTGCAAGAAACGTCTTGAAATCACAGGATAGCAATTTTGCTTCTGCCCTTGTGATGGTATCTTCAATTGCACTTGCCTTAATAAGCAATAATCCAAATGCAATTGCTGTTGGACCAGCCATTCTGCAATCTCAAAATTTAAGATACAGTCGGTTATTTGAGAAAGAGGCTGATAGAGTTGGTTTTGCTAATCTAGTAAAAGCTGGATATGACCCCAATTCAATGGGAGAAATGTTTGAAAATATGAATGAAATTAGAAGACTTTCTGGAGATCTTCCACCAGAATTCTTGCTAACTCACCCTTTATCATCCTCTAGAATAAGTGATGCATTTAATGCAGCCGAAAATCTACCAAAAGATGGAACAAAAAAAGATTCTCTAGAGTTTTCGTTAATGAAGGCTCGGCTAGAAATATATTATGAAAATATTCCATCTAATTCATTAAGAAAATTTAAGGAAAGAGTTGAAGAAAGTGCCTCAGATGCAAACGTTTATGGGCTATCGCTTGCATATCATAAAACAAATGACAGTGAAGAAAGTATAAATTTAATAAATAAATTAATAGATTTGTATCCTAAAAACCTGGTTCTGAACAATACCAAGATAGATATTCTTTATGAAAATGGTAGATATAATGAAGCCCTTGATCTTGCAAATAAGTTTCTTGAAATATCACCTAGAAATTATCCTCTTTCTATTTCAAAATCAAAAATTTTGTTATCAATGGGTCAATACTTTCAATCTGAAGAAATTATCAGAGATCAGCTTTTAAGAAAAAATAATAATCCAGAGCTTTGGCTTCTTCTTTCAGAAATACAAAGAGCTAGCAAAAATATTGTTGGATATCATCAAAGTAGAGCTGAATACTTTCTACTTCTTGGTCAAAGTGAAAGAGCTTTAAATCAATTAGAATTTGCGTTGAAACTAACTCAAAATAATTTTCAAGTTTCTGAGAGAATAATGACAAAAATAATAGATATTAAAAATGAAATTAATCGGTCTAGAGGTCTTTAACTTGCATTTTATTAGATATCTTTATGCCCAACAAAGATAAAAAACCAGCTATTGGAATTGCAATTAATGGAAAACTATTTGCTGCTATGCTTGTTAGTTTTCCAACAGCAATAAATCCACTACCAGATAAGTCACCAAACCTTGATATAAAAGTGTCTATAAATACTGTTGACTTATATCTGTCATTTTTTTTGAAAGTGCTAAATATAGTTTCTCTAGTTGGCTTGTTTATTCCATATTCAAAAACTCTCAATAAGACAGTTGCAACGCCTACTGAGATAATTGAAGGTATTAGTCCATACAACATGAATGCTATACAAAATAAAATTCCATAACTTAATAGAATATTTTTTATACCAATTTTTTTTATAATCAAATTCGTAAAAAAAAGCTGAACAATCAAAGTTAATGGAGATATTACTTGTTCCATTATTGCGAAAAATCGTAATCTTTGTTCTGAGTTTTGTGACCAATCTTCAACAATATTAATTGCTGTAATCCATTGAATTGTCATTAAGGCTGTCCAAATCCAAACATAAGTTGCAATATTTCTTACCTCATTAATTTTTAATGAGTTTTTGATTGCATCAAAGCTTCCACCACCTGCATTATCAGTATCAATAGTTTGATCATTATTAGAAATTGAAAGCATATATAAAGCAAGAAGCATCGCTAAAAAAAGAAATAATGCTGCAGATAAGCTAAATAATTCTAGGCCAAATTCGTCAAAAGATCCTGAAAACCTTTTTGAGATCTCAGAACCAAAGATTGCTCCAAGGGAGCCTCCAGCCATTATTACGCCATAAAAAGATCTCTTTCTTGAGTTTCTAAATAAATTTATGATTACAACCCAAAATAATGAGACTACAAAAAAAGAATATACGTTGCACCAAACGTAAAAAACTCTTCCTAACCATATTGAATCACCAAGACCAAATGTTCTCCAACTCAAAAGAAATAGCATTAAATTTAATATTAAAAACGAATAGCAGGATAATATTATTTTTTTTAAATTTGATCTTGATGCAATCCAAGAATAAAGAGGATTAATTATTAGCATTGCCAATGCACCTGTTGCCAGAAGATATGGTAATTCATCAACATTAGCTACTGCCATTTCATTTCTTACTGGTCTTAATGTATACCAAGATGAAAGCACTAAAAAAAATAATAGGGAGCCAAAAAAAGAGTCTCTTGAGATAGAATTCTTAATATAATTAATCAAAAAAACCCCTAAAGATGGTGGGTCGCACAGGATTCGAACCTGTGACCAATTGGTTAAAAGCCAACTGCTCTACCAGCTGAGCTAGCGACCCACATTGATAGTAATACATACTAGAAAATGGTGATTATTCCATATTTTTCAATAACTGCAAGGCTAAGGAAGAGGCAGTATTATTTGGATACTCTCTAACCACAAAATTATACTTATCTTTTGCACTTTTCATATCGTCAAATTTTAAATAAATATCTCCGATCTTTTTATGAGATAAAGGAACTCTGTAATGATTTGGGTATGAGCTAATTAATTCCATAAAATAAGCCATGGCATTTTCAAGATCATTTTTAATCAAACTAATTTCACCTAACCAAAAATATGACAAAGGTGTTTTTTCTTCATCTGAGAAACTTTCAACAAAATAATTAAATAAATTAAATGATTTATCAAAGTTTTGATCTTCTAGTGCTTCTATTGCAGCATTATAAATCTGATCCTTACTTTTAGGATCCTCAATACCTGCAAACCTTATATCTGAATTCAGGGTTAAATTCTCAATATTTTCTGACTCATTTTCATCAACGCCAGTTGACTCAGCAATAAGCTTTTCAATTAGGTAGTTTTGGGATTCAAGCCTATTTCTTAATTCAGCAATTTCTAATTCAAGTTCTTGAATCTTTAAAAATAAGATATCTGTTTTCGCATCATCATTTACGTTAGCAGAAACAAAAATTGGTAAAAATAAAAATACAATTAAATGTTTATAAAAAAGAAATCTAAAACTCATTAATTAATTTCGACTCTTCTGTTCTTTGCATAACTCATTTCATCTTGACCAATTACAGCAGGTCTTTCTTCACCAAAACTTTTAACGGTGATTCTATTCTTACTTATTCCATTAAGAACAAAATAGTCACTAACTGTCTCAGCTCTTCTTTGCCCCAAAGCAAGGTTATATTCTCTTGTTCCTCTTTCATCAGCGTGACCTGCAAGAGTAATTTGAATTGAAGAATTTTCATTTAATGCATTTACAGCGCTCTTAAGAGTTTGAATTGACTTACTTGTTAAAGTAGATTTATCAAATTCAAAATATATTGTTGCACTTGCAAAAACTGCCTTACTATCATATCGGATATTATCGTCAGCCGATGATAATGCTTGAACCGTTTTTACATCACCAGAATATACTCTTTCTTCAGTAACGTTCATACTTGAGCAAGAAGAAAGAAAAGCAATAGCAATAATAAAATTAAACTTATTTTTTAGTATAAACATATTCACTCCACATAATTATCTTAAAAAACCTGACCATGCAGGCTCTCTTACAAAACCCATTTTGGCTGGCAATCTAAACTTGGCACCACTTAAAGTTACTCCAGCTAGCAAGCTCATACCATCGTCTTTAATTGCATAAACTATAACATTTCCATTAGGTGAAATACTAGGAGATTCATCTAATTGTGCATTAGTTAATGGTCTTATAAAATTCTCGTTAAAGTATTTTATTGCTATTTGGAAATTTTTATTTTCTCTATGAACAAATATAAATCCTTCGTTATTTGGTAAATAAGAACCTTTAGCGTTGTAATTTCCATCAAATGTTATTCTTTTGGGTTTTGCATTAAATCGTCTCAAGTCAATTTCATATAATTGAGGAGATCCTGATCTTCCTGATGTAAACATTATTTTTGATCCCTTTGGAGACCAAGATGACTCAGTATCAATTGAAAAATGATTAGTTAATCTCGTTAAGTTTCTATTTTTTAAATTAAGTATGTAGATTTCTGCATTTCCATCTTGGTACATAGTCAATGAAAGAAATTTGCCATCAGGCGACCAAGAAGGTGAACTAATTTGAGATGAATTTTCTATTGCGAGTTCTCTTTCGCCAGTTGCTATGTCTTGAATATAGACCTTTGCCATTCCTGTTTCAAATGATACGTATGCTACCTTTTTTGAATCTGGAGACCATGCTGGAGAAATGATAGGGTCATTACTCTTTAAGAGTATTTGTTCATTGCTTCCATCGGCATCTGCAACCATAAGATTAAAATTCTTATTCTCAGTTACATAAAGGATTTTTGTTGACGATATCCCCTTCATGCCAGTTATTTCCTCATAAATGCCGTCACTCACATAATGGCCTAGCTGTCTATTTTTATTTGGTATACCGTAAACAGTTGAAGTCCTTATTTTTTTACCTTTATTGATATCAAATATTTCATAAACAACAGATATGCTAATACCGTCTTTTACAATTTTTCCAATAACTAAATAATCAATATTTAAAATTTTAAAATCATTAAATATAACTTCGGTCTCATTAGTTGGTAAAGAGAGTAAATCTTCGTTTGCAAATAAATTAAACTCTCCGGACCTCTTTAAATTATTTCTTATAATTTTATCAATGTCGTTTGAAACCTTTTGATCACCCTCAAATTTTAAAATAGCTACTCTGTAAGGATCCTCAGTGCCTTGAGTAATTTCTAAAATAAGTTCTGAAGTGAGCGCATTAGAAAATACTAATATGAATAATATTTTTTTCATGTTGGATTGAATGTAATCACTACACTTTTAAAATTTGTGTTGTATAAACTATATGGAATATCCTTAAAAAAACTAAAAGTCTCAGCTCTTTGTACTGCCTTTAAAGCTGAATTATCAAATCTTAAATTCCCACTGCTTCTAATCAAATTAACATTAACAATTCTCCCATTTTTATTAATTGACAATCTAAGGTCGCAAACCAAGCCATCCTGAATATTAATTGGCTTACGCCAGGCTGACTGTATGCTCTTTATGATAAGAGAGCTATATAGCTCTACTTGACTATGTTGAGATTCTTTAGATATTAATTTATCTTCAGCAATTAAATCATCTAAGCTAACAGACGGTATGAGAGAATCGAATGAAATAGTTTCATCAGGAATTATTTCATTCATTGAATTATCATTAATAATTTCTTTTGGTTCTAGTTTTTGATTAACTTGCTTTTTTGCTTCAATCTTTTCTTCAAAAATTAAATTTACCTCAATTGGCTTACTCAATACTGAAGTTTGTTGAGATTCATAATAAAAAAAACCAAGAAGATATAGAATAATTGATGCATGAATTACAAAAGATATAAAAGAAGCCTCTAAATATATTTGATTAATTTTCATAGCCGCTTGTTACAATTCCGACTTTAGTAATGCCTACGCTTTGAACAGATGCCATGGCTTTTGCTACAAAATCAAATGCAACATTTCTGTCACTTTGAAAAACTACTTCAATCTCTGGATTTGCTTTAAAGATCACTTCAGACTTTCTCTTTAATTCATCTAAATCAATAGGTAATGATTCTTCTCCAACGTTTATAAAATAATTTCCATTTTTATCAATTGATATTACAAGTGGTTCACTTTGAACACTCATTTTAGTTGTATCAGTTTGAGGTAAATCAACCTCCACACCTTGAATCAACAAAGGTGACAAAACCATAAAAATAATCAACAAAACCAGCATAACATCGATATATGGAACTACATTTATTTCTGCTTTAAGATTTTTCTTTTTTGCTAATCTATATATCATTATTTTTTATCTATTGACTGTTTATAAAAAATACTTGCTAGCTCCTCTGCAAAAATTAATGTACCTTGACTGATAGTTTCTGATTCAGATGTAAATTTATTAAAAGCTACTACTGCTGGTATAGCAGCAAATAGTCCCATTCCGGTTGCAATCAATGCCTCTGAGATTCCTGGTGCTACAGCATTTATAGTAGCTTGAGTAGCATCTGAAAGCCCCATAAATGATGTCATTATTCCCCATACTGTTCCAAGCAAGCCTATGTATGGGCTAACAGATCCAACATTTGCTAAAAAAGATAAATGCTTGTTCATTTCTTCTTCATCAGAAGCTATAGATACCCTCATAGAGCGATTAATACTCTCAAGATCTAATTCAGAAATACTGTCTCCAACCTTAATTGAATTAAATTCGTTAAAAGAATTTTTAAATAATTTTCTTGCCCCATATAAATTATCATCTTTCAATACCTCGTTATACAAAGCATCTAAATCTTTTCCACTCCAAAAAATTCTTAAAAATTCATCATTGGCGCTTTTTACTTTTCTAAAAAAATTATATCTTTCAACAATTATTATCCAGGAGAGTATTGAGGCAATAAAAAGAATTAACATTACTATCTTGACTACAATTCCTGCCTCTAAAATAAGATTTAATACTGAAATATCATCCATAACACTATCCTAGTCAAAAATTAACAATAAATCATCAGGAAACTTTTTTGGTTTCTTCGATGATAGATTTATAAAACAAACCTCTACCTCACCATTAACAAATTCTTCTCCAGAGATTTTATCAACTACTTTTTGATAAAAAATCATCCTTGCATCAGATTTTTTTTCTACATTTGACTTAACAACTATTTGATTACCAAGCTCAGCAGCTTTTAAGTAATTAATTTTGATGCTTTTAACTATAAATGCTAGATCTTTTTCTCTTAATTTATTTTGAGAAATATTTGCATAAGATAGAAATTCAGATCTTGATCTTTCGAAATACTTTAAGTAATTCGAATGATATACAACTCCTTGAAAATCTGTATCTTCAATATATATTTGAAATTCTATATCTTCACACTTGATAATTTTTTTCATGCAGCTCAATGTCCTCCTGAAATAACTCAAGTATTATCTGAATAAAATCTGGCCATAAAAGGTCTACAGTAACAAGATCGTTCTTAATATTGTGATTAATGGAGTTTGCTAGTATTCGAACTTTAATAGGTCTATTGTTAAATTTATATACAAGTGCAGGTCTTAAACCCTCTTGATTCGATGATGCGAGAACTTGCTCCCACCAATCAGGTCTAGGTTCTGCACCAGCTCCATATGCCTTACACTCAATACACCATCTTCCAAGCATGAGATCAGGTAACTCCTTAGTCCGAGTCTGCTCTAAGATTCTTTTAACTGGATTCTTTAAGTTAAGGTCATTTATCAATGCATTAGCAATTTGTCGTTCAAATGCAGCACCTTTATTTCTTGAATTGATTGACAAAATTTATTCCTTTATCTCAAAATTTTCCGGAAATTCTGCATTAGTGTGAACTTCTTGGACATCATCAAGATCATCCATAAACTCCATAATATTTAAGACTTTTTCAGACATATCTTGATCAAGGTCCACAAGTGTATCAGCTCGCAGGGTAAGTTCAGCATTAATATATTGGATATCATTCTCTTTAAAGAAATCAATAACCTTATTAAATTGATTTGGATCTGTTGTTACTTCAAAGAAATCATCTTCTTCTGAAAAATCTTGTGCTCCAGATTCAATAACATTCTCCATAAGAATTTCTTCTGAGTAATCCTTATTTATGTGGATTACTCCAAGTTTTTTAAATAAATATGAAACAGATCCATCAGTTCCAAGATTACCTCCAAACTTTGAGAATGCATGCCTAACATCTGAAACAGTCCTATTTCTATTATCTGTCATAGTTTCTACAAGGATAGCAACTCCTCCTGGACCATATCCTTCAAATATTATTTCTTCTAATTCTCCAGTTTCTCCTGTTCCCGAACCTTTTTCTATAGCTCTTTTAATAGTGTCTTTAGGCATATTTGCAGCATTTGCCTTTTCAAGAGCAAGTCTCAATCTTGGATTATCATTTGGATCAGGGCCATCCTTCGCTGCAACAGTAATCTCTCTTATGACCTTGGTCCAAACCTTTCCTCGTGATGCGTCTTGTCTGGCTTTCCTATGTTTTATGTTTGCCCATTTTGAATGACCAGCCATTAACTATTCTTCCTTATGCGTACTAATTATTTTAAGTTCATCAAGCTGATCTTTATCAACCTTACTTGGAGCATCCGTTAATAGACATGTCGCGCTTTGAGTTTTAGGGAATGCAATCACATCTCTTATGTTTGTAGTATCTGTTACAAGCATAACAATTCTATCTAGTCCGAATGCGATTCCACCATGAGGTGGACAACCTGAGGACAAAGCCTTTAGAAGGAAACCAAACTTACTCTCAGCTTCTTTCTTTGAAATGTTAAGAATTTCAAAAATTGCTTCTTGCATATTTTTATCATAAATTCTTAAAGATCCTCCACCTATTTCATATCCGTTCAAAACAACATCATATGCATATGCAAGAACATCATTTGGATTTTCTAAAAGTTCTTTCTTTGATGCTTTAGGTAAAGTAAATGGATGATGAAGCGGTGTTAGACTTCCCTCGGCATTTAATTCAAACATTGGAAAATTCACTATCCAACAAGGAGCCCATTTTGAAACATATAAATCTAAATCATGTCCTAATTTTTTAATAAGACTACTCATTGATAAGTTAACAACAGATTCACTTCCAGCTCCAAAAAAGATTAAATCATCTGTTTTCACTTCAAGAGTTTTAAATATATTTTGAATTGTTTTTTTATTTAAAAACTTCAATATGGGAGACTGAATGCCATTCTCAAGATCTTTAACATCATTAATCTTTATGTAAGCAAGCCCTTTTGCACCCAACTTAGATACAAATTTTGTATAGTCATCAATTTGACCTCTTGACATTGTATTTCCGTTAGGAACTTTTAAAGCAACCACTCTTGATCCTTCCTTTTTAGCAGGATCAGAGAATACTTTGAATTCCTCATTCATAACAAGATCTGATATTTCTTTGAGCTTTAAAGGAATCCTTAAATCTGGTTTATCACAACCATATTCCTCCATAGCATCATGCCAATCAATCACCTCAAATTTATCAAGTTTTTCTCCACAGAATTCTTTAATTACATCTTTAATCATCTTTTCGCTAAGCTTCATGATTTCTTCCTGATTAATGAAAGATGCCTCAATATCAATTTGAGTAAATTCTGGTTGTCTATCTGCCCTCAAATCCTCATCTCTAAAACATCGGGCAATTTGATAATATTTATCTAAGCCGCCAATCATCAAGAGTTGTTTGAATAATTGAGGTGATTGAGGTAATGCATAAAAACTACCTGGTTGAACTCTGCTTGGTAAAATATAATCTCTGGCGCCTTCTGGAGTAGCCTTAGTTAAAATTGGTGTTTCAATCTCATGGAATTCATTTTTATCAAGGTAGTTTCTAATTAAAGAAGTAATTTTTGATCTTTTAATAATTCGTTCATTCATTTCGGGGCGTCTAAGGTCAAGTACCCTATTCTTTAATCTTACATCTTCATTAACTTCTTGATATTCGTCTATTGGAAAAACTGGAGTGTTTGCCTTGCTGAGGATATTGATATTGGCGACCTCTATCTCAATTTCACCAGTTTTCATATTTTTATTTATTGTTCCTTCAAGTCTATTTCTTACAACACCTTCTATCTGAACAACAAATTCGTTTCTTATTGATTCTGCTAATTCGAATGATTCTTTGTTATCAGGATTCACAACAGCTTGGCATATACCTTTTATATCCCTAACATCTAAAAAAATTACTCCTCCATGATCTCTTCTTCTATGTATCCATCCACAAATAGTTACCTTCTCTTTGAGATTAGATGATGTAATTTCACCACAATAATGAGATTTCATGATATTTCCCTATTCACTTCTTAATTTTATCTTGTTTAGACCCTTTCTTGGAGTCTGTTTTGGAAGTTTCTTTTGTTTTGTCATTTTTTGCACCATCACTTGAAGCTATATTCTTTTTTTTGCCTGTTTTAAAGTCTGTTTCATACCACCCACCACCTTTGAGCCTAAAAGAAGGTGCTGAGATTTGCTTCTTAAGGCCTTTCTTGTTGCATTTAGGGCAAACCTCTTTTGGTTTATCATTAATTTTTTGAATTATCTCAATTACATGTTCACATTTAGAACATTTGTAGTCATAAATCGGCATAAGTCCTCAAAAAAAGATAAAATTATAAACTATGTTATTTTCAAAGCTACTATTACCTACTCTTAAGGATGCTCCCCAAGAAGCAGAAGTTGTGAGTCACAAATTAATGCTTCGTTCAGGCATGATACGTAAAGTTGCTTCAGGTATCTATACTTGGCTTCCACTTGGCTTAAAAGTTCTAAAAAAAGTAGAAAATATTGTAAGAGAAGAAATGGATAATTCTGGTGCTCAAGAAGTGTTTATGCCAATGGTTCAGCCAAGGGAATTATGGGAAGAAACAAAAAGATGGGAAAAAATGGGTCCTGAATTACTTAGAATAAAAGACAGGCATGATAGAGATTTTTGTTTAGGTCCTACACACGAAGAAGTTATTACTGACATTATTAGGGATAATGTCAAAAGCTACAGAGAACTTCCATTAAATATTTATCAGATTCAAACTAAATTTAGAGACGAGGTAAGACCTAGATATGGAATTATGCGGGGAAGAGAGTTTTTAATGAAAGATTCTTACAGCTTTAATATCGATGAGGAGTCGTTACAGGAAACATATTTAATTATGAGAGAAACTTATAAAAAAGTTCTTGAAAGAATAGGACTTGAATACAAAATTTCTGCTGCCGACTCTGGAGCCATTGGTGGAGATAGTTCTGAGGAATTTCATGTGCTTGCTGAAAATGGTGAAGATACCATTGCCATAAGTGATTCATCTGAGTTTGCAATCAATACTGAGCTTCTTTTAAAAGATGGAGAAGATATAAGCACACTTGAAGGCAAACCTTCTCCAGATGGCAATGGAACAATTCAAATAAAGAAAGGGATAGAGGTCGGTCATATTTTTAAACTTGGAAAGTTATATGCGGAATCAATGAAAGCAAGTGTTCTAAATTCTGATGGAAATGCTTCAACATTATTTATGGGTTGTTATGGAATTGGGGTTTCAAGACTTGTTGCAGCAGCAATTGAACAAAATCATGATGAAAAAGGTATTGTTTGGCCGCATAGTATTGCACCCTTTGACATAAATATTATTTCTATTGGATATGATAAGAATAAAGATATTGCTAAAGCATCAACAGATTTATACAAAGAACTTTCAGAAATGAATTATTCTGTACTGCTAGATGATAGAAAAGATGGATATGGAGTGAAAATAAAAGATTCAGAACTTATAGGAATACCTCTAAATATTGTAATAGGTAAAAAATTTACAGAAGATAATGAAGTTGAGCTCATAGGAAGAAATGGTGAAACTTCCACGAACCCAATTACAGAAATAAAAACTATTTTAGATTTTTTTAAGAATAAATAATTTCTTAGCTAACTCTTTTAATAATAGTTGCATTAGCGGTTCCCCCGCCCTCGCATATTGCTTGTAATGCGTATTTACCCTTTCTTCTCTCTAACTCATGGAGCATAGTAGTCATTAGCTTTGCCCCTGTTGCGCCAAGAGGATGTCCGAGCGCCATTGCACCACCATTGACATTTAATTTGCTTCTATCTGCCTTTAATTCTTCAGCCCATGCAAGAGGAACTGGAGCAAATGCTTCATTGACTTCATATATATCCATATCATCAATGCTTAATTTAGCAATGTCTAAAGCCTTATGAGATGCGGGTATTGGTCCAGTCAACATAAATACAGGATCATCTCCAACAACAGAAATAGATACTATTTCTGCCCTTGGGTTAGATTTGATCTTTTTTAGTCCTGCGTCATTGCAAATAAGAACAGCTGCAGCTCCATCTGTGATTTGACTGGCATTACCAGCGGTAATTTTGCCACCTTCAGTTACTGGGTTCAATCCTGCTAATTTATCAAGACTAGCATCAAATCTAATACCTTCATCTGCCATTACTAAATCGTTAATGCCTTCAGCATTTTTACCTTCGACAGGTAGAATTTCTTTATCAAAATATTTTGATTCTGTTGCTTGAGCTGCCTTTTGATGACTTTCCAAAGCAAATTGATCTAGATCTTCACGAGAAAGATTCCATTTATCAGCTACTAGTTCTGCGCCTGTAAATTGAGAGAAAAATATATCTGGGTATCTTTCTTTCATTCCTTCAGAATCAAACGGTAGCCCGTGTCCTGCATTATATCCATCTGTAACTGCTGCACCGATAGGTACCATAGACATTACTTCAACACCTCCACCAATAACAATATCTTGAGTACCAGACATTACAGCCTGAATTGCGAAGTGAATTGCTTGTTGAGATGAACCACATTGTCTATCAACAGAAGTTCCAGGAACAGATTCAGGAAAAGACGAAGACAAGACTGCATTTCTAGCTACGTTACCTGATTGTGCCCCAACCTGATCAACACAGCCAAAAATTACATCGTCTACAAGCGCAGGATCAATATCTAATCTCGTTACTAATTCATCTAGAACCTTTGCTCCAAGATCAGCCGGGTGCCATAGACTCAATCTTCCATCTCTTTTACCACCAGCTGTTCTTACTGCTTCAACAATATATGCTTTCTCTGCCATAAAAAAATCCTACTAAAATTAATTAATAGGATTTATTGTATCAAAAATTTATTTAGATTTACTTGAAATGTAAGAAGATCTTATTTCTTTTACAAGTTTGTCTCTAACTTTTGCATTTTCTTTTAGGAAAGTACTAGCTTTTACCTTACCTTGTCCAATACTCTCACCATCTAATTTATAAAAAGCACCTGATTTATCAACCAAACCAAGTTTGTGACCAAAGTCTAATATTTCACCTTCCTGGTTGATTCCTTGTCCATACATAATCTGGAACTCTGCTTGTTTAAAAGGAGGAGATACTTTGTTTTTGACAACTTTAACTCTTGTTTCGTTACCCATCACTTCGTCTCCCTCTTTTACAGAACCAATTCTTCTGATATCTAATCTTACTGAAGAATAGAACTTTAAAGCATTACCACCAGTAGTTGTTTCAGGACTGCCAAACATAACACCAATTTTCATTCTTATTTGATTAATAAAAACAACAGTGGCGCCAGACCTTTGAATGTTACCTGTAATTTTTCTAAGGGCTTGTGACATTAATCTAGCTTGAAGGCCAACATGATGGTCTCCCATCTCTCCTTCAATTTCTGCTCTTGGAACCAATGCGGCAACGGAATCGATAATTACCAAATCTACGCTCTTAGATTTAACTAACATATCTGCAACTTCTAATGCCTGTTCTCCAGTATCAGGTTGTGATAATAGCAATTCATCTACATTGACACCTAATTTTTCAGCATATTGTGGGTCTAAAGCATGTTCAGCATCAATAAAGGCACAAGTTCCTCCTTCTTTTTGACATTGAGCAATTATTTGAAGTGTCAGGGTAGTTTTACCAGAAGACTCAGGTCCATAAATTTCTGTAACTCTCCCTTTTGGAATTCCTCCTATTCCAAGTGCAATATCAAGACCAAGTGATCCTGTTGAAATTGAGGGGATATCAAGATTTTCTCGATCGCCCATTCTCATTACTGTTCCTTTACCAAAATGATCGTCAATACTTGCAATAGTATCTTTTAATGATTTTGAAGTAGTATCTTTCGATTTAGGCATAATTAACTCCTTAATTTACTGTATATTTATACAGTATATAGTATTTTTCTATTTTTTTAAACAGTTTTGTGTAAATTTAAAAATTAGTAAGCTAAAATTCAGTCTTCTCAACTAATTATGACATACGTAGTAACAGAATCATGCATTAAATGTAAATACACTGATTGTGTTGAAGTATGTCCTGTTGATTGTTTTTACGAAGGCCCAGAATTCCTTGTCATACATCCAGATGAATGCATTGACTGTGGTTTATGCGAGCCTGAATGCCCTATTGAAGCTATTTATGCAGATGACGAATTACCGTCAGATCAAATAGAATTCATAGAGATCAATCTCAGGCTTTCTGAGGTTTATGAAAATATAACAGAAGCGAAAGAACCATTACCAGAGGCTGAGAAATATAAAGATATTAAAGGTAAAAAGGAATTTTTATAAAAGAAAATTAACTATTTCTGCAAGATCCAATAACCCAGCAGAAAAAATTAATCCACCAAAAAATATTAGTATTGATTTTCCATATTTCTCATATGCTTTATTAATAATCCTGGGCATAATTATTAAAGTTATTAACATTCCAATAGCAAAAGGAAGTAATACATCAATATTAAGATTCGATATGCTGCCAATAATATAAGGATAAATACCAACGGCTAACAAAAATGCGCTGCCAGATATTCCTGGAAAAAGTAAAAATGTGCATGCAAAAAAACCAAATATAATTAGCGCACCTACAGAGGGTGTAAATGGACCATCAGGTGGATATGATCCGATTATGTAAAAGCCACTTAGCAAAAAACCAATAAAAATTGCAAGAAAAACATTTAAGTAAAAAGTTTTGCCTTTATTAATATTTTCTTTTAAGTAAGTATTTATTAACAAAAAAATGCCGTATCCAATCATTATAAAAGCTATAAAAATGTTAAATGTTTGAGTAAAGTTCGTGTATAAAAAGTTAACAAGCGAAGAAAATAAAAATACACTTAATACCATCCCAACAAATAATGGAATAATTAAATTTAAATCTCTAAATTTCGTCAAAAAATTTAGAATCTTTTCATAGACTCCAAACATTAATGCTACAGTCGCACCAGATATACCTGGTAACAATTCAGATATGCCTATGAAGACACCTGCTGTAAAGTATTTAAGTTGATCTTTCATACATCATTTCCATCTTCTGATTTTCCTGCAAGCATTGGAACAAATGATACATCATCAAATTCTTCTTCATTTATTTCATCATTATTGATTTTAGTTATAACATTCAATTTCTGAGAAGCTCCACCAACGGGAATTACTAGCTTTGCATCATTATTTAAAACAGAAACTAAATCGTTAGGATACTCTCTTGGAGCAGCAGCACATAAAATACCATCATATTTTTTTTCTTTTTCCCAATCTTGATATCCATCACCATGCCTAAATAACACATTATTAATTTTTAATTGAGATAAATTCTCTTTTGATTTTTGAACGAGTGGTTTTATTCGCTCAATTGCATCAACATTTTCACTAAAAAAAGATAGTACTGCTGATTGATATCCACAACCTGATCCAAGTTCAAGTAGATTTTCAAATATTTTGCCTCTCGAATTTGTATGAGAAATTAATAATTCAGTCATCCTTGCAACTATATATGGCTGAGAAATTGTTTGCTTATAACCAATAGTCAATGATCTATTTTCATAGGCTCTCGACCAAAGAGCTTCGTCAAGAAAAATATGTCTTGGCACTTGTGAAATCGCATCGAGAACTCTGAAATCTTTTATCCCTAAATCCAGAAGTGCTTCAATCATTTCCTCTCTAACCCTTCTAAAAGTAAATCCAGAGTTACTCATTTATTATCTCAGAAAGATTATCAATAAATTCAGATGAGCCTAGACTATAGTCGAGAACAGATATAGAAACATATCCATCCATAACAGCTTCTGCATCAGTAACATAATCACCTTTAATAGGCTCGCCTGATAGGTTATATCGATATCTGTAAGTTTCTTTTGATAGGGATTGATCTTCTATCTTTATAGGTTTGGCTGGAACGTCTCTTTTAGATAATCCTGTTGCCTTAACTCCTTTATATTCCTCTTCAGAAATATCTGGAAAGTTTATGTTGATTACTTTTCCAGAATAAGTTTCACTAAATTTAATAATTTTATTAATTAACTCAAGCGATTTTCTTGTTATAAAGCTTATATCCTTAGCATCATAAGAGGCAACTGATATAGCAATTGGTGGGTACTTTAAATTCCTTCCTCCAACAGCAGCTCCAACTGTTCCAGAATATAAAACGTCATTACCAATATTGGCTCCATGATTAATACCTGATATAACAATATCGAATTCAAAATCAACTATACTTAATAAACCTAAATATGTGCAATCGGCCGGGGTTCCATCTACTGCATAGATCTTATCATCGACTTTCGTAACCTCAATCTCACTTAGGTAAGAAATAGCTGCACTCATACCACTGCAATTATTTTTTGGAGCGACTATCCACACATCATGATCTTTTGATAGTTCCTCATACATATTCTGAATATTATGGGCTTTATATCCATCATCATTTGTAAGCAATATTTTCATAATAGGTCCTTTAAATTAACTATACTTTGAACTGATATAGCTTCATTATTTCCAATGATTCCAATTTTTTCTGACGTAGTAGCTTTTAAGCCAATTTTATTAATAGGAACTTTTAATATTGCAGACAAATTCTCTAAAATTTTTTCTCTATGCGGATTAATTTTAGGATTTTCACAAATAATTGTTGTATCAATATTATAAATTTCTAAATCCATTTTATTTAATTCATTTAGGCAGTGTTCAATGATAAGCGTACTATCTAAATTCTTATTTTTATTATCTTGATCTGAAAAAAACATCCCAATGTCACCCAACCCGGCAGCACCCAATATTGAATCAGCAATTGAATGGAGTAATACGTCTCCATCAGAATGAGCTACAATCTTGTAATTACATGTAATTTTATATCCGCCCAAAATAATCCCATCTCCTGGTTCATATTTGTGAAGGTCATAACCAATACCACTTCTTGTAAGAAAATTATTGAGAATTTCTATATCAGCTTTCTCTGTTACTTTTATATTCGATCTATCTCCAAGAATCTTAGATAATTTAAGATTTGAATATTCAATGGCAAATGATTCATCAGGACAATCTAAATTATTATCGATACAGCTTTGTATAGATTTTTTTAAGTCTTTGAAATTACATATTTGAGGAGTTTGAACTAAATTAAATTTAGACTTATCTAATGTTCTATCGTCTTCCCTAATTGAATCATAAACAGGAGTATATAGATATGAACAACTCGACTTTGAATGAACAATATCTTCAAAAAGTCTTGCAATATCATTTTCGGAAACATTTGGTCGAGCTGCATCATGCGTAATTACAAATTCATAATCATCTTCAATCGAGTTAAGAGCATTAAAAATTGATTCTTGTCGAGTCAATCCTCCAATAATATATTCAATTTTTTTGCAATTATAAAAGTTCTGGCTTTTTATAAGCTCATCTCCATCAGAAATTGCGATTACTATCTTAGAAATATATTTTGAATCTATAAAAGGCTTTACAGCATTTTCAATAATAGATCTTCCGTTAATTTTGACATACTGCTTGGGCAAATCACCATCAAATCTTTTTCCAATTCCTGCAGCCGCAATTATTGCCAATAAACTATTTTCTTTCATCATCTTTTTTTTCTTCTTCAAAAGATATAAATTCTTCCTCAGGATATGTTAAGTTTAGCTTCTCTCTAGCAAAATTCTCCACATGATCATTTGAATTTTGGGCATTCTTAATCTCAAATTCAAGAATTTCATTTTCTTTTTTAATGGCTTCATTTTTTAATCTTTGTGCAGTATTTTCTATTGCAAGAGCATCTCTATTGGAGTAATTATTCTCACCAAAAAAATTGCTGTTTAATAACAAGATAATTATTAAAACCAACAATAAATAGAATAAATAATTTAGTTTATTCATTTAACAAAATATCGTTGCTTTTATTTTCAATCCAAAGCAATCTATTATATTTTGCAATTCTGTCAGACCTGCAAGGTGCTCCAGTTTTAATTTGTGATGCTCCTAATCCAACAGCTAAATCTGAAATAGTTGTATCCTCAGTTTCTCCAGACCTGTGAGATATAATACATTTATAGCCGTTTTCTCTTGCACATTCAATTGTCCCAATTGTTTCTGATATAGTCCCAACCTGATTAAATTTAATCAAAATTGAATTAGCGAGTTCGTGATTGATGCCTTCTAAAAAAACTTTTTTATTAGTTACAAATAAGTCATCACCGACAAGCTGACATTTTTCCCCCAATTTATCAGTAACTAGCTTCCAACCCTCTACATCATTTTCATCCATTGCGTCCTCAATAGATGAAATTGGGTATTGTGTAATTAGGTTATCAAGATAATTTGTAAATTCTGCATATGTATATTTTTTATTTTCACCTTTTAAAAAATAATTATTACCATCAAAAAACTCACTTGCAGCACAATCAAGAGCAATGCTCACATCATCTCCTGGGTTAAGTTTTGATGCTTTAATTGATTCAATGATTAATTCTATTGCTTCTTCATTTGAATTTAGATTTGGTGCAAATCCGCCCTCATCACCTACTGCTGTGGAATAATTTTTAGATAATAAAATTTCTTTTAAATTATGATAAATTTCCGTTGACCATTTCATTATCTGAGTAAAATCCTTAGCACCACTAGGTACGATCATGAATTCTTGAATATCAACATTATTATCAGCATGCTCTCCTCCGTTCAAAATATTAAACATTGGCATTGGTATTGAGTATTTATTTGCTTTGCCTGTTATATCTTTGTAGATGCTCGAAAAATGCTCATATAGGTTAACTTTTTTATTTTTAGCTGCAACATGAGAGCTTGCTAGGGATATAGCCAGTATAGCATTTGCACCCATGGATGATTTATCATCTGTACCATCATAATCAATTAATATTCTGTCAATATCAATTTGATCTTCAGATTCTTTTCCAATTAATAAAGGACCTAATTTATTATTAATATTTGAAATAGCATTAAGAACTCCTTTTCCATGATAATTTGAATCACTGTCTCTGAGCTCTAGTGCTTCCTTCGAACCTGTCGATGCTCCACTTGGAACCATTGCTGATGCACATATCCCGTTATCAAGACTTATTTCGCAAGCAATTGTAGGAATGCCTCTAGAATCAAAAACTTGAATAGCATTTACATTCGATATTTTTGACATTGTTATTTGATCTCTAAATTATTTTGACCTTTAACAAAATCATCCAAATCTTTAATTTGATTTAAAAATTCATCAAGATAAGAGAGAGGTAATGCACAAGGTCCATCACATTTAGCCTCATCAGGATTTGGATGTGCTTCCAGAAAAAGTCCAGCTATTGATTGCGACATACCAGCCTTTGCAAGACTTAAAACATATTCTCTTCTTCCACCAGTAGAGCTTCCTAAGCCTCCTGGTAATTGAAGTGAATGTGTTACATCAAAAATTACAGGTTTTGATAATTTTTTTAAAATTTGAAAATTTAAAGTATCAACAACCAAATTGTTGTATCCATATGAGTTACCTCTTTCACACAAAGTAATATTTTTATTTCCAGCTGCTTCACATTTTTCAACGACGTTTGACATCTCTTGAGCTGATAAAAATTGAGGTTTCTTAAATTGAATTATGGAAGAAGTTTTTGCAGCTGCGCTAACTAAATCGGTTTGTCTTGCAAGGAAAGCAGGTATTTGAATAACCTCACAAATTTCACTTACTGATTCTGCTTGATTAGGCTCGTGAATGTCGGTGATTACAGGAATATCATAAGTTTTTGAAATTTCCTCCAATATTTTTAAGCCTTCATCTAAACCGGGCCCCCTATATGAACTAATAGAGCTCCTGTTAGCTTTGTCAAAAGAGCCTTTAAAAATATAATTAATACCATTTTTATCAGTTACATTCTTAAATTTTTCAGCTACTTCCATTGCCAAATCTCTTGATTCAAGAACATTCATACCGCCCATGAGGGTCATTTTTTCATTATTATCAATTTTAAAGTCTCTTAATTTCATTTTTACTTTCTTAACGTACTTTTGATATAACTGTTGAAAATAGGATGTCCATCTCTTGGATTGGAGGTAAATTCAGGATGAAATTGGCATGCTAAAAACCATTTATGTTTAGGAATCTCAATCATTTCTACTAGCTTACCATCAATGGATGTCCCTACAACATCTAATCCTTTTTTGATCATATCATCTTTATATTTTGGATTTACCTCATAACGATGTCTATGTCTTTCAATGATTTCTGAATTTTTATACATTCTTAATGAATTAGATCCCTTTTTGAGTTTACATAGCTGCCCTCCTAAACGCATTGTTCCACCCAAGTCTGAATTTTGATCTCTTTTTTCTTTTTTGCCTGAAATATCATTCCATTCTGTAATAAGGCCAATAACAGGATGTTTTGTATTTTGATCAAACTCAGTACTATTTGCACCTTTTAGATTAAGAACATTTCTTGCATATTCTATAATCGCTACTTGCATGCCAAGGCAAATTCCTAAATATGGAATGTTATTCTCTCTAGCATATTTGCAAGCTAAGATCATTCCCTCAATACCTCTTTCACCAAATCCACCAGGAACTAAGACTGCATCTGCATTCTTAAGAGTTTTTTTGATGTTTTTTGAAGAAATGTTTTCGGCTTCAACAAAATTAATATTTACTTTTGCTTTATTTTTTATTCCGGCATGCTCAAGAGCTTCATTAATTGATTTATAAGAATCTTTTAACTCCGTATATTTTCCAACAAATGAAACATTTACTTCCTTTTCTGGCATTAATTTAGCTTTAACAACTCTTTTCCAGTCATTTAGATTAGGTTGTTTAGCCTTAATTTTTAGTTTTTCAATAATGGTTTTATCAACTTTTTGCTTATTTAGTAAAATCGGTACTGAATATACTGTGTCAACATCATGCATTGATATAACGCTTTCATTGGGTACAGAGCAAAAAAGTGCGATCTTCTTTTTTTCATCTTTTGGTAACTCCTGTTCAGATCTACAAACTAATACGTCAGGACTGATTCCTAATGATCTAAGTTCTTTAACAGAATGTTGGGTAGGTTTTGTTTTAAGTTCTCCAGAAGCATTAATAAAAGGAACTAAAGTAAGATGTACAAAAGCCCAAGACGAATTTGGAAGCTCTAAGGCCATCTGCCTTATTGCCTCTACAAAAGGCTGGCTTTCAATATCTCCAACAGTTCCACCAATTTCAACAATGGCAACGTCTTTATTCTGACCGCCCTCTTTTATTCTTTTTTTTATTTCATTTGTTATATGTGGAATTACTTGAACAGTCCCTCCAAGATATTTACCTTTTCTTTCATTACGAATAACGGCTTCATATACTTTACCTGCGGTAAAATTGTTTTTCTTTGAGGCTTGGAATCTCACAAATCTTTCATAATGACCAAGGTCTAAATCAGTTTCGGTTCCATCATTAGTTACAAACACCTCTCCGTGTTGAAAAGGACTCATCGTTCCAGGATCAACGTTTATATAAGGGTCAACTTTTATAAGTGATACAGATAAGCCTCTTGCTTCAAGAAGAGCACCAATTGATGCTGCTGCGATACCTTTTCCGAGTGATGAAACCACTCCCCCAGTAATGAAAATGTACTTAGTTTTGGCCATCATTAAAATTGGTCATGATGGGATATTAGAATAACAGATTAATCTAATGTTTTATATACTTTTTTTACTCGTGATTTCACACTTGTCATCAGATAATAAGAAATAAGATCATTTGAACTAGCTATATTTGTAATTGGTAACTCTGGTGAAAAAAATTCGCACCAATCGCCAACAGAACATTTTTCTATGTTGCTGATATCAATTGTAGTTAAATCCATACTAACTTTTCCAAAAACAGAAGCTATTTCATTATTAATCATTACAGAAGTGCCATCTTTTATGTTTACTGGTAATCCATCTGCATATCCAAGGTAGACTGATGCTATTGTCATATCTTTCTTTGCAACAGCCCTTCCGTCATAGCCAACTTTATCTCCTTTATTGATATTTCTTATGTTCACAATTGGAGATCTTAATGTCATGGCAGTTTTAAGGTCATGGTTTCCAATGTATCCTCCATAAATTCCAATACCACACCTGGCCCAATCATAAGTTTTGTTAGGATAGTTCATAATACATCCCGTGTTAGCAATACTCCTTTCAATTGAATTGTGTAATCTAGAGGAAATATCCTCAAAAATTTTAAATTGATTTTCATTAGAGGGATTTGATGTATCATTAGACGATGCTAGATGGGACATTAAAGTAAAATTTTTATCATATAAATATTCTTCATATATTTTCAAAAATTCATCTATACCAAAACCAAGTCTATTCATGCCTGTATTGAGCTTTAACCATAACCCTTCATAATGATTGCCTTCTTTAAGAATTTGAAATTGATCTAGATTATGAACAACTAGATCAAATTTATTTTTTATCGAAATATCAAGATCCTCTTTTGAATAAACTCCCTGCATAAGAAGTATTTTTTTATTTGAAAGCTCCCTTATTTTCAAAGCTTCATCAATTCTTACAACTCCAAACCCATCTGAGAGATCCTCAATATCTTTAACTATATGTTCAAGGTGATGGCCATAAGCATCAGATTTGATAACAGCCATAAATTTAGCGGAATTGTTGAGTTTATTTTTCAATAATGAAATATTTTCTCTAAATATTTTAGGATCGATTATTAATTCAGAGTTTATTGAGGTCATTCAAATGATTCGTAAAAACTGTCGCTAGAAAAGTTTTCAAATCTTGTGAATTCTTTTAAGAAAGTTAAATTAACTGTACCGATTGGTCCATTTCTTTGTTTGCCAATAATTATTTCCGCTTTATTACCCTGCTCAGAATCCTCATTGTAAACTTCGTCTCTGTATATAAATAAGATTACATCTGCATCTTGTTCAATAGCACCTGAATCTCTAAGATCAGCCATTATGGGCCTTTTGTTTGGTCTTTGTTCTACAGCCCTGTTTAATTGAGATAATGCAATAACTGGAACATTTAGCTCTTTTGCTAGAGATTTTAATGATCTAGAAATTTCAGATATTTGATTAACTCTATTTTCAATTGATAGTGGAAGTTGCATTAACTGAAGATAATCTACTACTATCAAAGAAAGGCCATCTTTTTCTGTTCTTGCAAGCCTTCTAGCCTTTGCTCTGAGTTCCATTGGAGATAATATTGAGCTGTCATCTATCCAAAGAGGCATATTTTTTAACTTTTCACTTTGTTGTAAAAGGATTCTTAATTCGTCATCTTTCAACATTCCAGATCTTACATTTTGCTGATTTAATTTAGTCATCCCAGAAAGTAGTCTTGTAGTAAGAGATTCACCTGGCATCTCTAAACTAAAAATAAGAACAGCTCCATTTGAATCATCATCTAGCAGGACATTTTCTGCAATGTTCATTGCAAATGATGTTTTACCCATACTAGGTCTACCAGCAACAACAACAAGATCTCCTTTCTGTAATCCTTGAAGTTTATTATCTAAGTCTTTAAAGCCAGTTGATGATCCTATTAAACCGTCAGATTTGTTTGATAATTCATGAAGTCTGTCCATTGTAGATGGAATTAATTCTCTCATTGACTGAAGGTTTTGATCATTTAGATTTGTTTCATCATTCAAAGCAAAAATCATACTTTCCGCTTTATCTAATAATGATGCTCCATCCTGACCTTGGGGGTTTGATATAAGTTCACTAATATCAGAATTTGCCTTCATTAGTTTTCTAGTAATTGATCTTTGCCTAATTATTTCTGCATATGCTTCTAGATTTGCAGCAGATGGAGTTGATGTAGCTAATTCAATTAAATAATCTTTTCCACCAACTTTATTAAGTGAGTTTTTATTATCTAATTTTTCAGATACGGTTAATGGATCTAGAGGTTTATTCTCTTCAACAAGTTCTGACATTGACTGAAATATGATTTGATGATCTTTGCCATCAAAATCATTTTCTTTTATTACTTGTATCACAGTATCAAATCTATGAGTTTCCAACATCAAGCCGCCTAAAACAGCTCTTTCAGCTTCTCTTGCTTGTTCGTTTTGATTGATATTTATATCTGACATTGGAATATGATTTTTACATCATATTTCAAAATATACAACTACTCTGGAGATACTTTTACTAAAACTTGGATTGAGACCTCTGGATGGACGCTAATCATTATATTATGTTCGCCTATTTCTTTTATAGGTCCATCAGGAAGCTGGACTTCACTTTTATCAATTTCAATGTCTTTTGATGTAAATGCCTCAGAGATCTCTCGAGTACCAACAGATCCATATAAAGCTCCTTCTTCAGTTACAGGTACCAATATTTCACACTCAGAACCTTCAATATCTTTTGCTCTTGATTGAGCTTTTGTAAGAATATCTGCTGACATTGCAGCTAACTCATCTTTCTTTGCTTCAACTTCAGCAATATTTTTTTCGCTTGCAAAAGCTGCTTTTTTTTGAGGAATTAAAAAGTTTCTTGCATACCCACTGTTAACCTCGACCACATCACCGATCTCTCCTAAGCGCTGTATTTTGTCTAATAATATAATTTTCATAATTATTTATGCATGTCAGTATATGGAATCAAAGCTAAAAACCTAGCAATTTTAATATATCTAGTAAGTTTTCTTTGATTAGATGCAGATACACCTGTTACTCTAGCTGGAATAATTTTACCAGTCTCTGTTATGAATTGTTTCAGAAGACTTACATTTTTATAGTCAAACTTTTTTGGTAATTCATATTTACTCATCTTTGCTATCCTCTTCAATTGAATCAGATGAAATATCCTCAATAGATTCTTCCTTTGAAACTATTTCTTCCTCATTCTTCTTTTCATCATCATCTGCAGGTTTTTCTTTAACTTCATTTTTAACATTACTCTCTTCATCTTCAGATTCAGACTTCTTATTTCTCGAATCAATTAACAATTGAGAATCTTCTCCGTCATGCTCCTTAACTGAAATAAAGAGGTGCCTAATAATAGATTCGTTGTATTTAATTTTATTTTCAATATCAATTATATTTTCTGCATTTCCTTCAATGTTAAAAATTAAATAATGTCCTTTATTGTGATTATTAATAGAATATGAAAGTTGTCTTCTACCAATATCTTCCATTTTTTTAATGTTAAAGGTATTAGCTTTTAGAAGTTTTTCAAAATCTTTTATAAAAGAGTCTACCTTAGAAGAAAGGTTAGGATTTAAAATAATTATTGCTTCGTACTTTTTCATATTTTCCTTATGGTTATAGATTTTTACTTACTGTAAAAACCAAGGAATGCGAATTCTAAATGAATTAATTTTTATTATCAATACTCACTTTTAACTATCCTAAGAAGCTTGGAGAGAAACCCTTGATTTTGTTCAGCAAGCATTTCATGATTAATCTGCTTATAACCATGTTCTATAAGTCCAATTGAGGTTGAATATATTGGATTTTGAAGTATGGTCTCCATCCCTTTAAACTTAGACGGAATTCCCATTCTTACCGATGTTTGAAAAATTGATTCAGCTAATTCAACAACTCCCTCCATCTTCGAGGTACCACCAGTAAATACAATTCCAGCAGAAATTTTGTCTTCAAATCCATTTCTTGAAATTTCAGCTTTAATTAAATCAAATAGTTCAGAATATCGAGGCTGTATTATGTCGGCTAACGAGCTTCTGGATAGTTCTCTTGGCGGCCTTCCGCCAACACCAAGAACTTCAACAGTTTCATCATCTTTTGTAAATTCGGTGACTGCGCATCCATGTTTTTGTTTTATGTCTTCTGCTTGAGGTGTAGGCGTTCTTAAAGCTTGAGCAATATCACTTGTTACTTGATCGCCTGCAATTGGAATCACCCCAGTGAATACAATTGAGCCTGTATTAAAAATTGCAATATCCGTCGTCCCTCCGCCAATATCAACCAAACATACTCCAAGATCCTTTTCATCTTCAGAAAGAATAGAATGTGAGCTAGCTAACTGCTCTAAAACAAAACCATCTACACTTAGTCCACAATTTTTTATGCATTTTTCGATGTTTTTAATTGCACTGCTTGCGCATGTTACAAGGTGAACTTTAGCCTCAAGCCTTACTCCAGACATTCCTAGTGGATCAAGACTTACTTCTTGATCATCAATTACAAAAGACTGAGGTAAAACATGAAGAACTCTCTGATCTGATGGTATGGAAACTGCTTGAGCTGACTCAATGACCCTATCAATATCGAATGCTGACACCTCATTATCTTTGATGCCAACAGCACCTTGTGAATTAAGACTTTTGATGTGATTTCCAGCAATTCCTACATAGACCGACTTGATTTTTTCCTCAATCATCGATTGAGCTTGTTCTACTGCTTTGCTAATTGCATCGGTGGTAGCATCAATATTTACAACTACGCCTTTTTTTAATCCGCTAGATGGATAAGCACCCAATGCAACAATTTCAAGTTTAGCTTCGCTATTATATCTCCCAACAATACAAACAACTTTTGACGTACCTATATCCAAACCAACTATTAAATTAGAATTTTTATTGTTATTTGCCATAATTTAATGCAACTCCATCTCTATATCTTATATCTATGATACTAGGATTTTTTCCATTCTCGAACAAATAATTTGCTGTATATTCAAAATTTTTGAATTTTGTTTCTGTTAAATCGTTACCAAATCTGATTAAAGTTTTTTCTGTAATAACATCCCAACCACTTACATAACTGTAGTTGATTTCATTTAAATTAAAATTAATGCTTGAAATAGAGTCAATTCTAGAAATTATTTCTAAAATGTCTTCTTCATTTTTTACAGGTCCCTGCACGATTACCAAATCTCTTTTTGAATTATCAAACTTAAATTTATGTAAATTAATATCATAAAAAAATTGATTGTTAAGAACAAAAACGGGCTCTCTATTTGTAATACTTATATAAACTTCCTTTTTAAAAGGTTTGTAGACTATTGAGAAATCTTTAATCCAATCTTGTCTTTTGAGAATTTTCTCAATTTGTTTTTTTGATTTAGAGTTTTTTAGATCGCTTAATAATATTTTTTGCGATTCAAATTCAAATCCTGATTCAAAATTAATATTGATTTCATATTCTGCAAATAAATTTGTAGGAATTAAGATTGCAATTATTAGCAATAGTTTTTTATATAGATGCATCGATGATTTTTTGGACAACCTCACTATAAGTTAAGCCTAATAGACTTCCAGATTTTGGAACATTGCTATGGCTTGTCATTCCAGGAACTGTGTTAATTTCTATTACATAAAAATTACCTTTTTTATCTTGAATTAAATCAACTCTTGCCCATGCTTTGCAATTAAGTGCTTCAAATGCATCTAAAGATACTGATTTAATATCAACTAATTCATTTTGAGTTAATTTTGCTTCAATATGCAAGGTATTATCTGAAATATACTTTGCATCATAATCATAAAATTCATTTTTTGTAATTATTTCAATAGGCGGGAAACATACTTTATCAATTACGGTCACAGTTAGCTCTCTTCCATCAATATATTCTTCAAATAAAAAACCTCTTTTACGATTAGTGCATTTTTTATATGCATTTTTAAGGCTTTCTTCATCACTTATTTTAAAAATATCAATACTGGAGCCATCTTCCTCAGGTTTTAAAAATAAATAATTAAATGGTCTAAATCGATCAAATGATGATGTATTTAAACTTTGATTTGCATCTTCAAGAGAAAACTCAGAAATACTCAGGGAAACAGGAGTATTTATATTATTTTCTTTTAAAATTTCTTTTGTGACTTTTTTGTTCCATGTTTTCATGCAAGCTTCAGGGCCTGATCCAGAATATAAAATATTTAAATCATCTAAATCTCTTTGAAGTTTACCAGCTTCGCCTTCAAAACCATGAAGAGCAATAAATATAAAGTCATAAATCTTTAATTCATTCAAATTGTTAAGATCTTTAAAATCAATTAGATCTGATTCATAGCCTAAGTCGCAGATTGCATTATGAACACCCTTTCCACTTTGTATAGAAACTTCTCTTTCAGAGGAAGAGCCTCCATATAGAACTGCAATTTTATTTATGTTTCCCATTGATTTTTAATTATTTGACAAATATTCGAAACACTACCAGCACCTTGGGTAACTAAAATATCAAAATCATCCTTTTTCTTTTTAATCAAATCTATTACATCATCATGTTTTTTCAAATAAGTTACATCTTTATGACCATTCTGTTTTAAAGTTTCTACAATTCTCCTTGAGTTTATGCCTTTAATTGGCTTCTCGCTTGCAGAATAAATATCTAACATTATTAATGAATCGGTTTGTTTTAATACCTTTATAAAATCATCAAAGAGCTGTGCTGTCCTTGAAAACCTATGTGGTTGAAAAATCATACATACTTTTTTATTTTTATATTCTTCTTTATACGCCTTTATATTTGATTCAATTTCTAACGGATGATGACCATAATCATCAATTAAGGTTAATGATTTATCATCAATTTTAATATCATGCTTCTCATATCTTCTTCCAACCCCTGTAAATTCTTTAATGCCATTCCTTATTGAGCTAATTGAGATACCTTCCTCTAACGCAACAGCGATTGCAGCTGTTGCATTAAAAATATTATGCTTACCAGGAAGATTAATTTTAAATTTATGAACCTTTCTTGTTTTTTTATCAAAAATTTGAAAATCTTGCATACCGTTTTTTGAAATGATTTTGATAATTTTATAATCACAATCTTTTGACTCTCCAAACGTAACTTGTGATCTAGATATTCTTTTTGAGATTTTTTTTATGTTTTTATCATCGCCATTGATTATCATATATCCATAAAAAGGTACGTTTTCTGAAAACAAAACAAATGAATCTAAAAGATTTTCAAAGATGTTATTAAAATGAGTCAGATGATCATCATCTATATTTGTTAAAACAGCTACATCGGGTTGAAGGTGAACAAATGATCCATCACTCTCATCTGCTTCTGCGACAATATATTTTCCTTTACCTAAGTCTGAATTCTCGTCTGTACTTAAAACTTTTCCTCCAACAACATATGTTGGGCTTAAATTTGCAACACTTAATATTTTTGCAATCATGCTTGTTGTTGTAGTTTTGCCATGACTTCCAGCAACAGCAATACTTTCATATCCAATCATTATACTTCCAAGCATTTCGGCCCTTGGTATTGATGTAATAGAATCTTTTTTTGCTTGGACTAATTCAGGATTTCTGGAACTAATTGCAGATGATATAACTAGCAAATCTGCACCCTTAATATTTTTTGAAGAATGACCAATAAATACCTTTGCACCATGTTTTTCTAATTTTCTTAATTCATGAGAGTCTGATATGTCAGAACCTGATATTTTGTATCCCTTTTTCAGCAATACTTTAGCAATGCCTATCATTCCTGCTCCACCAATTCCTACAAAATGGATATGTTTTACTTTTTTAAAAAATTTCATTTATTTATTGAGATATTCTTCAATGTGTTTCACTATTTCATTTGCTGCGTTTACATGATTTGTAAGTTCATTTTTTTTCCAATTGATATATTTTTTATCTTTAATAATTTCATTTATTTTATCAGTGAGATAACTTATATCTTCATCTTCTTCATGCAAAATGCCCATACCCATATCCTCAATTTTTTTTGCATTTTCGTATTGATGATTATCAATAGAATTTGGCAGAGGAATCATTAAGGCGCCTTTATTCATTGAAGTGATTTCAGATAAACTAAGTGCTCCTGCTCTTGAGACAACAAAATCTGACCATTTTATCTGTTCTTCAGGATTATTGAAAAATTCCAAAACCTCTGCTTCAATATTTCTCGATTCATATTCACTTTTTACTTTTTCAAGATTATCTAAACCACATTGATGTTTTATTAATAAATATTCCGATAATGGCTCCAATGCATGAGGCATATTTAAATTGATATATTTAGATCCTTGACTTCCACCAGTAATATAAACTTTAATCTTGTCTTCTAATTCTTTGGTTACGTCTTTACTATAATCTCTAAAAGTGTCTCTAATTGGATTTCCTGAAAAAATACAATTATTTATATTTGAAATCTCAAATCCTAAAAAATTTATCACAGCAAATTTTGAGAGTAGCTTATTAGCTGAACCCATTACAGAGTTTTGCTCATGAGTAAAAACTGGAATTCCTTTTATAAAGCATGCTATGCCAGCTGGTACGCTAATAAAACCGCCAAAGCCAATCATGGCATCTATTCTTTCTTTTTTAATTACCTTTATTAGATAGAATATATTAGTAACGATTTGAAACAACACCTTAATTTTTATGAAAACATTTTTTCCTCTAAAGCCATCTATACTAAGTTTATATTGCTTAGAATTTAAGTCCTCATATGCATTTATTTCAATTTTGTTTCCAGTTCCAATCAAAATAATTTGATGATCATTATTAATAAGTTTTTTGCTGACTGTTGCAGCAGGAAATACATGACCTCCAGTCTTAGCAGCAACGATTAAGAATTTCATTTAAAGAACTTTATTTTCATTATTTATTCTAAGAACAATCCCCATTAAAGATAACATTATAATGATACTTGTTCCTCCGTAGCTGATAAAAGGCAATGTAAGGCCCTTAGTAGGTAAAAGACCAATATTTACTGATATATTAAACAAGGCTTGGATTGATATTAAAAGAAATACGCCAAACACTACATATCCCTGAAATAATCTATCTTTTTTGAAAGAATCAAAAGATATAAAAATCAATCCAATCAACATAGCGACATATAAAAAAATTAACAACATGCCTCCTATTATTCCAAGTTCCTCAACTAAAATTGCAAATATAAAATCTGTATGAGCTTCAGGTAAAAAAAAGCTTTTTTGAAAACTATTTCCTAGACCTAGACCAAACCATCCACCTTGACCAATGCTTATTAAAGAATTGGACAATTGCCATCCTGCGTTTTGCACAACATCTAATGCAAAAGGATCTGTGAATGCTAAAACCCTAGCTAATCTCATTGGTGAAGATGTTATAGCTAAGTAACCTAACAAAATAATTAACAAAACTAGCAAACAAATTTGATAGAAAGATATGCCTGCATAAAAAAGAATACCAACAACTAGAAAGCAAATGATAGCTGTAGAACCAAGATCAGGTTGGCCCATTACTAGTAAAGATATTATGAATAACAGAAATAATGGTTTTAAGAAACTTCTAAGCGAATTCATTTCTGACATTCTTCTAACAGAGTATCCAGAAATATATAGAATTAAACTAAATTTACAAATCTCCGAGGGTTGGATATTAATTGGTCCCATTCTTATCCATCTAATACTACCATTCACACTTGTGCCAACTTCAGGAATAAAAAGAATAATTAAAAGAATTATGCTCAATAACATAAATATCCAATC
This sequence comes from uncultured SAR86 cluster bacterium, assembly GCA_902541175.1. Lineage (GTDB taxonomy): Bacteria > Pseudomonadota > Gammaproteobacteria > Magnimaribacterales > D2472 > SAR86A. Next base: position 78,492 of record CACBPP010000003.1, on the reverse strand, counting down.
GGACTTTAAAAGAAAATCTGATGGCAATATTAAGAAAAATGTCATTGAAAATAGTCCCACTGATATAAATAATGCTTGTCTTTTAGCAAAATGGAAGGGATTAGAGGTCATATCATCAGCAATATATATGCTTGACGAAGTTACCATTATCAAACCCATAACAAGCAATAAACCCAATGGCAAAATTACCAAAATATCACTCCTGCTAATATTCATTTATTTATTAAATGCGTGAATGTTGAAGATCTCACCTCTTTCGTTAAAATCTTTGAAGTCATCACCGCTTGGATAACCAGGAGAAAAAAGTATATTACATGTACTTTTTTTAGTATGAACAAAGTCAAATAATTCTTTAATATTCTTAAATAATTTCTTTTTAGGATGTTCAATACATTTATTTATTTGATTAGAATGCTTTCCAAAAATATAAACTTCACTTGGATCTTTAAGATGAATTTCTTTATATTTTTCTTTTTTAGGATTTCCACACACAATCAAAATATATTCACTATTAAAGCATTTTTTTGCTTTTTTCATTGCGTATTTCAAAGAATGATAATTTGTTGACTTTGAGTCATTAATAATTTTCTCAGATATATGTTCAAATCTATATGGAAGATTTTTTAATTGTATTTTTTTAGCCTCTTTGCCAGTAATCCATTTAAATAGATTATATGGATCTATCTCAAAAGAAATGCTTTCATTAGCTGAGAGAATTTTTTCTTTTGCTAGTTTATAAGATTTAAAATCGCCATGATAATCAAGATGATCTTCTTCGATATTAAGCAAAATGCCAAAATCAAGCCGATTTTGATTCATCTTATCTAATTGAAAACTTGATAATTCAATTATTGAGAACTCTTTTCCATTATTGATAAAATCCAACATTGTATTTCCAATATTGCCTACTAAATTTGAAGTTTTATATTTATTTAATAATTGATGTAAATGAAATGCTGTGGTGCTTTTCCTATTTGTTCCGGTAATGCCAATTTTTACAGATTTGTCTTCATTAAAAAAAATGTCTACATCTGTAAATGTATTAATATTTTGGCTCTTAATGTTCTCAAAAATATCTCTTGGTACTCCAGGACTGCACAATATTTGATCAAAGTCCTCAAAGTTATAATTTTGATTATGTTCAGCAATATTTGAATCAAAAATATCAAAATCAATTTTTTTATTTTTTAAGTATCTTTCAAAAGATTTACCTGTATCCCCATAACCATATATTAGAGATCTCACTTAACCTTACCTTAACTTTAATGTTGATAATGCAATTAGAATTAATACAAGTGTGATTATCCAAAATCTAACAATAATCTTAGGCTCAGCCCAGCCCTTAAGTTCAAAATGATGATGAATAGGTGCCATTAAAAAAACCCTCTTACCTCTTGTTTTAAACGAAATTACTTGAATTGCTACACTTAGAGTCTCAATTACGAATACTCCAGCCATAATTGCAAAAACTAATTCGTGTCTTAAAATAATTGCGATTATTCCTAATATAGCTCCAAGACTTAGTGACCCAATATCTCCCATGAATACTTGAGCTGGATATGTGTTATACCATAGAAAACCAATACCTGATCCAATTAGTGCCCCACAGAACACTATTAACTCTCCAGATAATGGAAGATGAGGTAGATACAAATAATCTGCTATATTTTGGTTCCCCATAGCATAAGCAATTAAGCCAAGTGCTCCTCCAATCAAGACTGAGGGAAGAATTGCAAGACCGTCCAGCCCATCAGTCAAATTGACAGCATTCGAAGAGCCAACTAATACAAACACTCCAATAAAAATAAAAACAAAGGGAGACATGGGGATTATTAAATCTTTAAAAAAAGGAACAATAAACGATTGTTCAGGAATGATCTCAGCTGAGTAATATAGATATGTTATTGATATAAGAGCAATTATGGATTGAAAAAAAATCTTTTGTTTTGAAGATAGTCCATCGGGGCTTTTATTTTTAATTTTTAAATAATCATCAAAAAAACCAATTATTGAAAAACCTATGGTTACTCCTAATACAACCCAAATATATCTATTTCCAAGATCAGCCCATAAAAGAGTTGAAATTATTAAAGAAGATAATATTAGTAATCCTCCCATTGTGGGCGTACCCGTTTTTTTGTAGTGGGATTGTGGTCCATCTTTTCTAACAAACTGCTCAAATTGCATTGATTTTAGAGAATTAATGATTAATGGGCCCATCAAGATTGAAAGCAAAAGCGCTGTTACAGTTCCACCAATTGTTCTCACAGTTAAGTATCTTAGAACGTCAAAACCAGGATCAACAGATACTAAAACTGTACCCAAATACTCAAACATCTATAAATCGCTCCATTTTCATACCTCTTGAACCTTTTATTAAGATAACATTTTTTGACGTTATATTTTTCCTTAAATAGTTTTTTAACTTAGTCTCATCATTAAAAAAAATCCCATTTTTTCCAAATCCATCAATTGAATGTCTTGTTAGATTGCCAAATGCAATCAATTTACCGATTCCCTTAGATTTTGCATATTCCCCAACTTCTTTATGAAGTTTATTTTTATACCTACCCAACTCCAACATGTCTCCTAATAATAAGACAGTTTTTTTGTTGTAATTACTTAATAAATCAATAGATTTTTTTGTTGAATCTGGATTTGCATTATAACTATCATCAATTAAGGTAGATCCTTTTAGCCATTTGTTTTTTACCTGCCTTAAATTGTCCAGTTTAGATAAGCTAATTGATTTTGAAAAATCCTGTAGGTTTTGACCCAGACAATAATGCACTGCACAAGCTGAAAGAATATTTTTAACATTATGAACTCCTTCCAGTGAAGATGATATTTTTATAGGTCTTTCAAGCAGTCTCGAGGTGACTAAAAAGCTTAGTCCATTTTGTTTTATCTTTACGTTATTAGGATAAAAATCAGAATCATCCTTCATGCCAAAAGAAATTGTTGTTATATCTGATCTCATTTTTTTCCATTTATTAAGATGCTTCTTATTATCATTAGGTACAATTAAAAAGCCATTTTTTTTGATATTTTTAACTATTTCAGACTTTACTTTAAAAACACCATCAATATTCTTTAGGGACTCTAAATGTGAATTTCCAATATTTGTTATTAGTCCAACATTAGGTTGTAAGATTTCACTGAGATAATCAATGTCATTTAATTTAGAGGCACCGATTTCAAAAATTAAATTCTTTGACTTAGAAGAAGCATTCATCAAGCTCAGAGGCATACCGATTTCGTTATTAAAATTTTTTAAAGTTTTTGAGTTATTCTTTAGGGTTTTACCAATTATATTTGTTGTTGTTGTTTTTCCATTGCTGCCAGTAATCGCAATTACGTTACCACCATAATCTTTGATGATGTTATTTGATATTGTTTTAAGTGCTTTTATCGAATCATTCACCCATATAATTCTTTTATCTTTATTGTTTTTAAAACGTTTATTATCAGCAATAATAATATTTGAGCCTTTTGAGAGCGCCTCATCAACAAAATCATTTCCGTCAAAATTTTCACCTTTAATAGCTATAAATAATGAATTCTTTTTTAATGATCTTGTATCAGTTGAAATTGATTTTATTAATGCATTAAATTTTATTTTCTTGTTAAGAAATTTTGCTAAATCTGAAGTATTAGTTATAAATTTCATCAACTACCTCATGATCACTAAAATGATAAATTTTTCCATCAATTTCTTGAGTTTGTTCATGTCCTTTACCAAGAATTAACAAACAACTATTTTTATTCAAAAATTTATTTGCATTGATTATTGCCTCTTTTCTATCTTCTATGATTGTTATATCTCTCTCATTATTCCCTTTCATGGCATCTTTTATAATATTTTTAAATTTCTCACTCCTGGAATTGTCTGATGTTAAAAAAATTTTAGATGAATTGTCTAAAGCAATTTTTAACATCTTTGCTCGTTTAGATTTGTCTCTATCGCCTCCAAAACCAAAAACTAAAATTAAATCATCGAAATATTTTTTTATTGAACATAATAGCACTTCAAATGAATGAGGATTATGAGCATAGTCTATGATTATATTTTTAGAAATATTATTTATAACCTCAGTCCTGCCTTTTGGTAACTTGATGAAAGATAGATCATTAACATACTTATCAGAGAATTCATCAAATCCTATTGAAGAGATTGCAAATACAAGATTAGTGATATTAAACTCTGGAAAAAGAGCACATTTAAATTTATATTTCTTATTTTTATGTATTCCTTGCCCGTTTGGTGGGTTATTAAGAAATATTTTAAATTCGTAATTTTTAAAATTAGCTTTTGTGATTTTAAAATAAATATCAGAAAAATTATTTTTACTACTTACAGACGTCAACTTTGTTTCGTTTAAATAATCATAGTTTTTTACAAAATTATTAGATTCATCAGTGACAAGCTTTATAGGCGAATTCATTTTAAAAATACTGAATTTTGAGTCTCTATAAGAAGAAATATCCTTATGGTAATCTAAATGATCTTCACCAATATTTAATATTGATGCAGAATTTAGCCATTGAATGCCATCAAGCCTATTTTGATCAAGCGCATGAGATGATACTTCCAGACATATACTTATAGAGTCTAAACCGGAATTCAATGAATCAAGTATTTCGTATAATTCAAATATATCTGGAGTAGTTTTATTTGAAAATTTTGTTTGAATTTGTTCATCATTATATTTAATACCCAAGGTACCTACATATAAAGATTCATAATCCATATTACGAAGTAATTGATGACAAATGTAGGCAGTTGACGACTTGCCGTTTGTGCCTGTAAATGCAAAAAAATTATTACTATTAATATCAATTGAATAAAAGTAATCTAAAAATTTAATAATATTTTTTTTTAAATCTTTTGAGTAAATTATCTTTTCATTATTTTTTACAAACAAAGGATCGTCGTGAATAACCAACGATGCTCCATTCTTAATGGCATCTTTAGCATACTTGCTTCCATGAACTTTAGTTCCTTTGAATCCAAAAAAAATTGAATCTTTTGTAACCTTCTTTGATGAATTGGTTACAGCTTTAATTTTAGTATTTTTAGGAATTTTTATACCTAATATTTCCTCATATTCACTCATCTTCAAAATATCCTAAGTGATTTAGAGAATTTTCTGCTATTTTTGCAAAAGCAGGTGCTGCTACACTGCCACCAGAGTATGAATCTAAACTTGGATCATCTATAGAAACAAATATTGTCAGAGAGTTTTTGTTTAAAGGGGTTATTCCTATGAATGAAGCCCTATACATATCTTCCGCATAACCTGATCCAGATCTTATTTGGTGAACAGTTCCAGTCTTGCCTCCTTGAGAAAACCCATTAACATTTGCAGCTTGTCCTGTTCCGTCTTTTGTAGCCATTTCTAAAGCTTTCAAAATATTTGATGCAGTTGATTCAGAAATAACTCTTCTCGATGAAACATCTTCGTTTTTGAGCAGCTTAAAATCTTTAAAAATCCCATTGTTAGCAAATACTGAATAAGCTGATGCTATCTGAAAAGGACTAATTGTTAAGCCATAACCATACCCTAAACTTGCAAGTTCTTTGTCAACAATTTTATCCTTAATGGCCATATAGCCAAATGCGGATGATGGAAAGTTAATTGAAATTGGTTTTGTAAAACCAAAATCATAATAATTTGATTTTAGATCATCATATCCAAGCTCTAAAGCAATTTTAGATGCTCCGATTTGACTAGAATATGTAATTATTTCCGCTGGCGTTAGTTTCTCATATTGCTTTGAATCGACAATAACCTTGTCATTAAGATATAGTCTTCTTGGTATATCTATATACTCATCGATATTCACAATTTTTTGTTCAAGAGCTTTTGACAAAACTATGGGTTTTAAAACTGAGCCCAACTCGTATGCATCAACCAAAGCCCTGTTTTTTTGTATCTTTCTTTGAGGGTGATTTGGGTTATATGATGGAAAGCTTGCCATTGCCAGTATTTCACCATCTATATTATTTAAAATTATAGCTGTTCCAGATTTTGCTTTGTTGCTTTTTATGGCCTCAACTAAGAATTTGTATGCATAAAATTGTAAAGTGCTATCAATAGTTAGATGTATGTCACTTCCTTGTATCGTTCTAGAAACTTCGATAGGTTTTGAAATGATTTCTTGTTTAGCATTCTTGAAATATTTTTGCCTCCCCTTTTTACCTGATAAAACCTTGTCATAACTTTTTTCAAGTCCCTCTTGTGCTCCATCTTTACCGAAGAATCCAATTAAAGGTGCAATTTGATCGCCCAGCGGATAATGTCTACTGTGACGAACCTCCACCTCTATATTTTTAAATCTTGAGTTTCTAATTTCTATTAACGCTTCATTTGAAATGTTTTTCTTTAAAAGCGTTTTCTTGTTGAAAACTTCAATTCCAGGATCAATATCTAAATCAACTTTTTCTGATATATTAAGCAGCTTAGATTTTGTAAATCCTTTTAAAGCATAAAGATCATAATTAATGACCGATACCGCTAATGGAAAATTGTTTCTGTCGTATATTGTTCCTCTTACTGGCACAACGTCTTTGTATTTAACATACCTCTTGTTACCTTCATTCTGAAGGAAACTACTCTCGAAAAATTGTATTGAAAAAATCTTATAGATTACTGCTATCAAGCAAACAAAAATAGCAATAGCTATTAATATAAATCTCCAATTTAAATAATTGAGTTTATTATTCATAATTAATTTTTTTAGGTCTCTTTTTTGTCATTCCTAAATCTTCTTTAGCAATTTTTTCAATTATTGCTGGAGAATTTTCTAAATGGTATTGCGTTGTTAATTTAAGATTGAGATCTTTAAGTTTTTCAAGCTCAACTTTTATATTCTCACTATTGTTATAAAGAGTACTTATTTCCCATGATAATTTTATTTTTTCAATACTAAGAATAAAGATCAAAACTAATAAAAATAGATATTGAAATATTATTTTCTTTTTAATCATATTTTTTGAAAGACCCTCATTATTGCACTTCTTGATCTTGGGTTAATATTTGTTTCATCTTTAGAGGCTCTGATTTTTTTTGCAATACATTTAAATCTCTTTTCTTCTTTGTTATTTATAGGAATATCTTTGGGGAAAGACACCAAGGATGGTTTAAAAAAATTTTTAATAATATTATCTTCTAATGAATGAAAAGCTATTGTTACTATATAACCACCTAACTTTAAAAGTTTTTCTGCTGCTTTAAGAGATTCAGCAAATTCTTCAAGTTCGTTGTTTATAAAAATACGAAAAGCTTGAAAAGATTTTGTTGCTGGATGAGTTTTTTTATTTTTTTCAGGATGTATGTCTTTTATAATATTTGAAAGTTGAGTCGTTGTTGTAATCTTATTCTTAATCTTGCTTTTAACAATTGCATTACTAATTAATTTTGCATGTTTTTCATCACCATATTTATAAAGAATATCTCTGATTTGTTCCTCTGAGGCATTTTCTAACCATACAGAAAGTGGTGTACCTATTTTGTTATTAAAGCGCATATCAAGTGGGCCATCTTTATTAAAGCTAAACCCTCTTTCAGGTTGATCAAGATGAGTCGAGCATGTACCAAGATCATATAAAATTCCGTTTATGCTTTCTTCTTCAAAATATTTCTCAATGTTATTAAATGAATCATTAATAATCTTAAAATTATCATTTTGAAATTTCATAGCATATTCACATGCATCAGGATCTTTATCGATGCCTGTTAGAAGTCCATCTTTTGATAATTTCTCTAAAATTAATTTTGAATGTCCACCCCTACCAAAAGTACAGTCAATATAATGACCGTTTACGTCATTTAGTAAAAAATCAACGGATTCTTCCAGTAAAACTGGAAAATGAAGCATTTTAATCTACTTGTTTTCTCATAAAAGTCGGCACATCAAGGAAATCAATTTCCTCTGCAGACGACGTGCCAACTTTTTGACTGGTTTTATCTTTATCCAAACCAACAGGATTTAATTTCATTGATGGTTCGTTATCAATCACTAAAGATGGTGCTCTTTGGTCCACTCCTGTTGCAACGATTGTTACTTTAATTTCATCTTTATAACTTTTGTCAAAAACAAGACCATAAATAATATTTGCATCTTCACTAACAATCTCATCAATAATATCTGCTACCTCAGCTTGATCCCTAAGAGTAGGCTCTTTACCTGTGATATTCACCAAAACACCTCTAGCATTTTTAAGATTAATATCATCTAACAATTCACTCTTAACAGCCATTGTTGCTGCAGCTTCAGCTCTATTCTTGCCACTTGCAATACCTGTACCCATCATAGCAATACCTTTTTCTGACATGACAGCTTTTACATCAGCAAAGTCAACATTTACGTGACCTCTTTGCATAATAATGTCTGAAATTCCTTGAACAGCGCCCTTTAAAACGTCATCAGATTTTGCAAAAGCATCTTGCATGGAAGTATCTAATCCTAGTATTTCAAAAAGTTTCTCATTTGGGATAGTTACAAGGCTGTCTACCTCTTCAACTAATGACGCAAGACCTTTTTCAGCGGCTCCCATTCTTTTTTTTCCTTCAAATTTAAAGGGTTTTGTTACTACAGCAACAGTTAATGCTCCTAATTCTTTTGCGATTGATGCAATTACAGGCGCAGCTCCAGTACCTGTCCCTCCTCCCATTCCAGCAGTAATGAAAACCATATCTGCACCGGATAATAATTCTTCTATTGCCATTCTGTCACTTTCAGCAGCTCTTCTGCCAATATCAGGATCCGCTCCAGCACCTAATCCTTTAGTCAAGCCATTGCCCAGTTTTATTGTAGTTGCGTTTTTTACAGATTTTAAAGCTTGAGTGTCAGTATTTGCACAAATAAAATCTACGCCTTTGATATCATGATTAATCATATGAAGTATTGCATTTCCTCCACCGCCACCAACTCCAACAACTTTTATTTTTGCGTTCTCTTGTTTTGTTTCAACTACCTCAAAATTCATCATACTCCCCTTTAAAATGACATTTCTTTAATACTTTCAGGTAGCACAACATCCAAAATCTCTGTTGAAAGAGACCCACCTGTTTGTCGCATTTCCCAATTTTCAACATTCCAAATTTCAAATTTGTTACCCATTCCAACTAATGCAACTTGTTTCTGTTCATTTATTTCAGCATAACTTTGCAAATCTGAGGGAATTCTAACAAGCATTCTGCCCTCGATATCAATATCTGTTTGATAAGCATTACCAAGAATTGTCCATTGTAAATTTCTAACGATAGGATCTAAGCCCTGAAGTGATTGAAGTTTTGTTGAAATCCTATGCCATTCTGAATGATGATAAAGTTTTAAAGATGGATATTGAGGATCTTTTGTTATTACAATTTCGTTATGATTTTGTGTTTTAAAGTCAATTCTATACCTAGCAGGAATAGCTATTCTGCCTTTACTATCAATAGATGGCGTATTAAATCCAAACATTCTCAAAATATAAAGACTTTTTACACACATTGCAACACTTTTGCACACTTTTTCACACATTTATTTGATGCAAAAAATCTACAAAAATATAGATGAGTTGGTTTATAAGCCGGATTCTGTTTTAGATGATCATCTATCTCGATATTATGTTGCCATAATACTCTAGCAACCTACCCAAATCCAAAGCGAGCAACTTTATTGGATTTCTATTTGGTTTTGCTTCAGGCTGGGGTTTGCAATGCCTTAAATGTTACCATTTAAGCGGTAAGCTCTTACCTTACCTTTTCACCCTTACCAATAAATGGCGGTATATTTTCTGTTGCACTCTCCGTAAGCTCACGCCTCCCAGGTGTTACCTGGCGCCCTGCTCTATGAAGTCCGGACTTTCCTCTAAATTAATTTAGCGATCATCCAACCAACTCAGACGATATTATAATCATTTTTTATTTTTCTATAAGCTTTTTATAGACATCTCTTTTATTTTCGCCAGTTAAGATAGAAATCAATTTAGCAGAATCAGATGCAGATAGCTTTGATAAAAATTCTTTTTTAATTTTTGCATTAATATGTAAATCTTTTCTTTTATTTTTAGCCCCTTCTATTACTAGAACTAACTCCCCCTTAAGATTAATTTGATCATTTTCAATTTCTTTTACAATTTCAGAAATTTTTCCTCTGAAAACATTTTCATGAATTTTAGTCATTTCTTTGCACAAAGAAATGCTTCTATTGGCTCCAATGAATTTTTGTAAATTAATTAGAGATTTTCTGATTCTATTTGATGATTCAAAGCAAATAGATGTTTTGACATCATTAGATAAAGTTTCAAATAATCTTATTTGGTCTCCAGCCTTTCTTGGAATAAATCCATAGAAAGAAAATTTGTCTGGAGAAAGACCAGACATTACTAAAGAGCTCATGACTGAAGACGGTCCAGGAACCAATGTATATTTAATATTTTCTTTTATGCACATTTGTATTAGCTTGTATCCAGGATCTGATATAGCTGGTGTTCCGGCATCAGATGCTATTGATATAATCTTTCCATTTTTTAACTGTTTAATGATTTCAAGAGAAGTTATGTTTTCATTATGCTCATGAAAACTTTTAGATTTAATTTTTAAATTAATAAAATTTAACAGTTTCTTTATATTTCTTGTATCTTCAGCATATAAATAATCAGAAGATCTTATAACATCTATTGCTCTAAGTGATATATCATTTAGATTGCCAATAGGAGTTGAAACAAAATAAAGCATCTTTAAAAATAAGTATATGAAATTCAGCTTAACATTTATTATGATAATTTTAATTGTATTTGTCACATCATGTTCGACAGTTCCTGCTGGAGAAAAGTCAATAGTTAAGCTTCAACTAGATATACAAACTAGTGACAAATATAAAGAAAAAATTATTGAGTCTCTTTTGAGAAACGAAATTAAATTTACTATAAATTTTAGCAAAGAAAATTCTTATATCCTTGATCAAAATATATTTAACTCTGACTTAAAATATTTCTGTAACAGTATGATGGAAGATGAAAGGAAGACTCTAGAATCGAATATATTTAATAATAAAAGAAATGAAAATAAGAAAATATTAGTTATTTATTTCAAAGAATACGAGGACATTGTCTTGGAACTCAAAAGAAAATATCCCAATGAAGAATATCATCTTATTAAAATGAATGACTATGATTCTCAAATAAAAAGAATCCTATATGTTGATTTAAGTATAAAAAATTACTCAGAATTATCTAGACTTGATAATAATATAGAACTATTACATTCACCAAGAGTTAGAGACGATTTTACAGGTATTTATTTTTTATCTAACTACGATTCAGGAAAAACTGTTGTACCTATATTCCGAAGTTATGCGCTGGATATTGATTATTTTTCATCTACTGAAATATTTCATGATGCAAGTGATATCAAAAAGTTAGTTGATTTCGAAAATACATTCATACCAATTACCAATAAAATGATTGAAAATATTTCAAAAAAACAAATTGTTTCTATAAAAGATGAAATAGAAAATACACTTATTAAAGATTACTTAACGGTTGAGAAAATATATCAAAATAACCTATTTAGAAAAGACATAGTGCCTGATTCAGGTAACATTAAAGTTAAAAGAAATACTTGTATAGATCGTAACTTAAGGTTGTGGAAAGTTTCCACGAATAATCTTACTGGCTAGATTTAAGATCTCTTTCAATTGAAGATAGGCTATCTAAAAATCCAGGTCTTTCAAAAATAGAATTTTGATAATCTATTAAAGGTTTTAAATGTCTACTGACAGGTAATTTTATTCCCAAAGATGGAAGACGCCATAAAATTGGAGCAAAAAAACAATCAACTAGAGTAAATTCTTCACTCATAAAAAATTTGAACTCCTTAAAAGTTGGTGCTACGGAAGAAATTTCATGCAATAGTTCCTCTCTTATTTTCATAAGTTCTTTTTCGGATTTATCACCTGCAATTAATGAATCAACCATTGGGCACCATTCTCTATCAATTCTGAGTATTAGGGTCCTGCAATTCGCTCTTGCAATTGGGTAAACTGGTAATAATGGTGGATGAGGAAACCTCTCATCAAGATACTCCATCATTACAGAAGGATCATGAATTGCTAAATCTCTATCAATCAAAATTGGAAGTTTGTGATATGGGCTTATTGAAAGTATGTCATCAGGTGCTTCCTCTGCAATTACTTCTTTAATTTCAGCGCTAATATCTTTTTCAGCAAAAACTATTCTTACCCTTTGACTATAATGATCATCTCTATCTGAATATAAAATCATTTTCCCCTCACTTATAAATTACTTATTATAATCTTTATGATACTCTCTATATAGCAATGAAGATAATGCTGTGAAAATTAAGAAATAAAAAACGACATACCAGCCGATCCTTTCTCTAGTCGCTTTACTTGGCTCACCTACATAAACTAAAAAGTTTGTTAGATCATATATTAATGTATCAAATTCTTCTCTTGATAAGATTCCAGTCCCATCCTGAACTTCAAGAAATCCACATTTTTCTTTAAATATTGTATTTCCAAAATCATCCCTTTTTTCTCCTCCATTTCTTGCAAGAACAGGAACATCTTTACAAACTAATCTCTGATTTCCTTGAAGTGATATCAAAACATTTGGCATTGCAGTTCCTGGATAAACTAAATTATTTACGCCATATTGCTTTGATGAATCTTCATAATATGCTCTCAAGTACGAATATATCCAATCATCTCCTTTGTATCTAGAGACTAAAGTAAGGTCTGGAGGTTCAACTCCAAACCAATTTGCAGAATCTTCAGGCATAGCGCCAATCATCAAATCACCGGGTTTAATGGATTTATCAAAAACAAGATTTTCAAAAAAGATATCTTCTGGTATTTGTAAGTCTTTAGCAACTCTACCCCATCTTGAATATTTAAGGGAATGGCATCCATAACAATAGTTGATATAAGTAGAAGCTCCTCTTTGAAGAGATTCTATATCATTGAGTGAATATTGAAACTTGTCACACTCGCCATAGTCCTTACAGGGACCACCCTCGGCAGCAAATAATTTATTAAAAGAAACCAATAAAATAAATAAAGCAATGCTTTTTGTAATACTTTGAAAGTATCGAGGCAAAGAAATCATAATCTTTCTGGGACTTCCTTGGTGATTTCATATTTTGTATAAATTGGCATTAGCAAGAAATATGCAAAATAAATTATTGTACATATAACACTCATTGTTTTTCTTACTTCTGTTACTCCAACAGTTCCTAAATATCCAAGCGTTAAAAAGCTAACTCCAAACATAGTTATAGCAATCTTGCTGTAAATTCCTTTATACCTAATTGACGCAACCTTACTTCTATCTAGCCATGGAACTATAAAGAAAATTGCCACTGCAGAAGCCATAACAATCAAACCACCAAGTGGATCTGGGATTGCTCTTAGCATTGTATAAAAAGGTGCGTAATACCAAACTGGTGCAATATGATCTGGAGTTACTAATGGATTCGCTTCTTGAAAATTAGCCATTTCAATAAAATAGCCCCCTCCTTCAGGAAAGAAGAACATTATTATTGAAAATACTGTCATGAAAACACCAATTGCTACTAAAGCATTCAATACCTTGTATGGAAAAAATGGCACGCTATCAAGGGGTACGCCATCTTCATCAAGATGTTCTTCAATATCAACTCCTTCAGGATTACCGGCGCCGACCTCATGAAGAGCAACTAAATGAAGAAAAACTAGCGCAATCAAAACTAAAGGAAGTGCAACCACATGTAAAGCAAAAAATCTTGAAACTGTTATGCCAGATATGTAATAGTCTCCTCTTACCCATAATTCAAGTGATTCTCCAATATATGGAATTGCTCCGAATAGTGAGATAATAACTTGGGCTCCCCAATATGACATCTGACCATATGGAAGAACATAACCAAGAAAGCCTTCCGCCATCATAGCAAGATAAATTGTGCACCCAAAAATCCAAACTAACTCTTTAGGTTTTTGATATGATCCGTATAAAAGGCCTCTAAACATATGAAGATATACAACTGCAAAAAATAATGATGCTCCTGTTGTGTGCATGTATCTAATAATCCAACCATAGTCAACGTCTCTCATAATATATTCAATAGAAGAAAAGGCTTGCTCCTCAGTATTGGAGTAAGGCATTATTAACCATATTCCGGTAACAATCTGAATAATAAGAGTAACCGCAGCCAATGCGCCAAATAAATACCAAAAGTTTACCTTTGAAGGAACCGGATGTTTAGAAAGATGCCTCTCAAAAGTGTTAACTATTGGAAGTCTTGTATTTATCCAAGTAAATAATTTTCCAGCTATTTCAGTCATTTATAACTCCTTGTCCTCTCCAATTGTTAATATACTTCCATCGAACATATGGGGCGGTACTATAAGATTTGTTGGTGCGGGAACTCCTTTAAAAACTCTTCCAACAATATCAAACATCGAACCATGGCAAGGACAAAAAAATCCACCATTCCATGTAGCATCCCAAGGCTTAGGTTCAATTTCAGGAAAATATTTTGGTGCACAACCTAAATGAGTACATACACCTGAGAATACTGAATACTCTGGACTTTTTGATCTTGATGGATTTAAACCTCTATAGGGCTCTTCAATCTGATCACTATTGGGATCTGCTAATTTTGGCAAAGCCAAATCTAAGCTGGCAATACTTTCTTCAGTATGTCTAACTATAAAAACAGGTTGTTTTCTCCATGAAACTTGTATTTGTTGTCCATATTGCATCTTTGAAACATCTAATTTAACTGCGGCACCTGCAGCTTTTGCCTTTGCACTGGGATTCCATGCTGCAATAAATGGAGTTGCAGCAAACGGCAAACCAGACAAACCAACTGCACTTGTTAGTCCAATTAAAACTTTCCTTCTAGTTTTGTCTTTTTCTTGCATTAAGGGTGTGTGCTACTCAAATAACAACAAAATTATATCATAAATATGTAATATAAAATCTGCTTATAATTAAAAATAAGTTTGAAAATAAAGCTATATTTATCTCTTAGAAAATTGCTTACTTTTTCTAGCTTTTACTAGTCCAGGCTTCTTTCTTTCAACTCTTCTTGGATCTCTGGTAAGCAAACCTGCTTTTTTAAGTTGGGGTCTTAATTCTTCATCGAAAGATGTAAGAGCTCTTGAAATTCCATGTCTGATTGCACCAGCTTGTCCAAAACTTCCCCCACCCTTAACTTTGATATTGATATCTAATTTTTCAGATAAATCAAAAAGCTCTAGTGGTTGCATTACCAACATCTGAGCAACTTTTCTACCAAAATACTCTTCAAGCTTTCTATCATTTACAAATATATCACCTTTTCCTTTTTTTAAATAAACTCTTGCTGAGGAAGTTTTTCTTCTTCCAGTTGCATAAAAAATTTCAGCGCTCATTATCTGGGATTCCACTCAGTTGGTTGTTGAGATTCGTGATCATGATTTGGGCCACGAAAAACTTTTAGTTTCTTAATCATAGATTTTCCAAGTTTATTTTTAGGAAGCATACCTTTCACAGCTTCTTCGATAATCCTTTTAGGGTTTTTTTCGTTAAGTTCCTTAAAGGTTTGTGATTTCAAGCCTCCAGGATATAAGGAGTGACGATAGTACATTTTATTATCAAATTTAGAACCAGTAACTTTAATTTTCTCAGCATTAATCACGATTACATAGTCTCCTCCGTCAGTATGAGGTGTGAATGTTGGTTTATCTTTGCCTCTGATCTTATCAGCAATTTTTGTGGCAACTCGACCTAACACCCTATCTGTTGCATCTACAACAAACCAATTTCTTTGGACTTCTTCTTTTTTTAAAGAGTATGTTTTCATAATCATTTAATTTGAGTAGCGAATATTAATGTTTAGAGCTAAATATATCAATATTTATGTTAATTTTTATTTAACTAATTATTAGTTAAATATTCTTGTGTTCTCATTTCAGATAGTCTACTTTTACATCTAACCCACAGGTTCTCTATCTTTGAGCCTGAATAGATACTTTCAATAGGAATGTCATTAAAGAAAAATTTAATTTTTGTTCTATTTATGTATGTTATATCTATGAATGATATAAATCTTCTAATAATATCAATCGTATCATCATTATTTTTTTTAAAATTGCTTATAAATATCCAATCGAATTTATTTGAAATGTATTTGTAATCCTTAGATCCTGTGGCTTCCTTAAAAAAGTCATTGAATTCAATCCAAAGAATGCTATTAGAAACATGTTTACAATTAAATTTTCTATCATTAATTAATATTTGATCTGATTGTTGTTGATCCACAGCAAAATTATCAATTATGAACTTAAATATTTCCTCATCTGAAATAATTCTATTGCTGTCATTCTCATCAAACTTGATTATATTTCTTGTTCTATAATCTATGTCGCCGTCAAGCTTATGGACATTTACATTTTGTAAAAATATTTTTATTGAGGCTAAAAATTTTTGTCTTTGAAGTCCATCAACATATAAATCATTAGGATGTGCATTTGAAGTCAATATTATTTTAGTTCCATGCCCTGAAATAAGTTTCAACAAGTCTCCAATTATCATTGCATCAGCAACGTCTTCAACCTGAAATTCATCTATAAATATTATGCTGGCATCTTTAGTTAAAGTTTTGGATACTTTTGAGAGTGGATCTTTTACTCCAGAATTTTTATATAGCTGATCGTGTATATAGCTCATCAAATCTATGTAATGAAAGCTTTTTATGTCATCTCTTTTCAACTCCCTCAGATATGTTTTAGTTATTAGGGTCTTTCCTCTTCCAACATCACCCCAAATATATGTTCCTAATAAATTATCTTTGGAGAATACTTTTTTAAATGAAAATTTCTTTGAAATATTCATCTTACATAGCTTTTCAATTAGATTTATTTGAGACAAATCTGGATTAGCTCCTTGGTTTTTAAGAGTATCGATGATATTTTTAACGTTAGGCATTATGAAAACTTTTCAAATTAATTTTTTAAATTATCTTTTGGTAATTATTATTACATTTGCAGGCACATGGTACTTTATATCTAATGATAAAAACAAATTGGTTTTAGCCTCAGAAAAATCAATACCCTCAGTTGTAACAGTTATATCGAATCAAAATAAGACTTTTTCTAACAATAGAAATGGCATTGGATCTGGGGTAATTTTTTCTGAAGATGGTTATATTGTTACAAATTTACATATTATTTCGGGAGATGACATATATATTAAGCTAGAGGATGGTAATAACTATCCTGCAAGCATAATTGGTGTAGATCAAAATACGGATATAGCAGTACTTAAAATAATACCGGATGAAAAACTAAAACCCATAAATTTTGCAGATTCTAATGAATTAAAAATTGGTGATGATGTGCTTGCGATTGGTAATCCATATGGAATTGGAATTTCAGTCTCAAATGGAATTATTAGTGCGACCGGTAGAGATTATGGAAATCCTTATTTACAATTAATCCAAACAGATGCTGCAATAAATCCAGGAAACTCTGGCGGAGCATTAATAAATGCAAATGGTAATTTAATTGGCATTAACTCTAAAATTTTTTCAAGAACTGGAGCATATCAAGGTATAGGTTTTGCAATACCATCAAACCTGGTTGTTCAAATTGCAACTCAGCTAATTAGATTTGGTGAGCTTCAAAGTCTTTGGATAGGTAATTTTAGAGTCGCAAAAATTAGGATAAATAAAGGTGGTTTTGTCAGTAGTGGATTGAGAATTATTGAGATGCAAAATAAAGGTCCTTTGTTTGACAAAGGTGTAAGATTAAATGATGTAATACTAAGCATAAATGATGAAATAGCAAGTTGGAGTAATTTAACGAGTTCTTTAAAATTTGCCACACTTGGTGAAAATTTAAGCATGGAAATCTTAAATCAAAAAAATGAAATAATATCTATAGATTTTGACTCTTACACTGAAAAATCTAACTAGGAAGTCTTACTATATTTGCACCTAAATAATTCAATTTTTCCTCGATTCTCTCATATCCACGATCTATATGATAAATTCTATCTACGACTGTCTCACCTTTAGCACAAAGCCCAGCAAGTATTAAGCTTGCAGATGCTCTTAAGTCTGTTGCCATAACTTCAGCACCGTATAATGACTTTACTCCTTTAATTATTGCATGATTACCATTAACCGAAATATCACATCCCATTCTGTTTAGTTCAAGAATATGCATAAATCTATTTTCAAAGATAGTCTCATAAATATTAGCAGTACCGCTTGAAATTGCATTTATAACAGAAAATTGAGCTTGCATATCTGTAGGAAATTCAGGAAAAGGTGCCGTTGTGATATCTACTGGATTAGGAATATCATTCTTCATGATAAATGAGATAGAATCTTCATCATAGTCAACTTTTGCACCAGTATTACTTAATTTATCAATAACTTTCATAAGCCTATTTGGATTAATACCTTCAATTTTTATGTCTCCTTTTGTTACTGCTGCAGCTGCAAGATAAGTTCCAGCTTCTATTCTGTCGGCAGGTATTTCAAATGAAGTTCCACTTAGTTTTTCAACGCCTTGGATAGTGATCATATCTGATCCTGCCCCATCAATTCTTGCTCCCATCGAATTTAACATATCGGCCAAATCAGCAATCTCTGGTTCCTTTGCAACATTTAATAAAGTTGTTTTGCCCTCTGCAAGTGTTGCAGCCATCATTAAATTTTCAGTTCCAGTAACAGTAACTCCATCGAATCTAATATCTGCACCTTTTAAATTTTTTGCTGATGCTTCAATATAACCATTTTTTAAGACTATCTCAGCTCCCATTTGCCTGAGAGAATCAAGATGATAATTTACAGGCCGTGATCCAATAGCACAGCCTCCAGGAAGTGCTATTCTTGCTTTTCCATATTTAGCAAGCAAAGGACCTAAAACTAATATTGAAGCTCTCATTGTTTTAACTAATTCATACCTAGCTTCAATATCTTTGAGATTATTTGATTGTATTGTGAAGTTCATATCTTCATCTAATAAGATATCAGCGCCCATTGAACCTAAAAGCTCAAACATTGTGGTTATGTCTTGAAGATATGGAAGATTTTTTAAAGTAACTTTTTCATCAGACAAAATCGTTGATGCAATCATAGGTAAGGCTGCATTTTTTGCGCCAGAACATGTTATTTTTCCAGAGAGTTGATTACCTCCTTTGATTAACAACTTCTCCATATTAGAAAGTCTTTGTCTCTAAACTTAAAGCATGTAATTCACCTGATTGAAATTTATCTTCCAAAAGCCTCATTACTGTTTTATGTTGATCTATAAGAGACATACCTGAAAATGTGCTAGATTTAACAACTAGTTTCATATTACATGAATCGCCTTCAAAGCTACATTTTGCATCTTCAATACTAGCAGTAATAATTTTCTTTATTGTATCTTCCATATTATGAAATGCCTGCATCGCCTGCATCAGAAACCCAATTTTTTAATGTTAGTTCAATGTCTTCATTATGAGTTATAGCAAGAGCTTGAAATTGATTTCGAAAAGTTAGGCCAAGATTTACACCATTAATAATAATATTTACAATTTTCCATCCATTATCACTTTTCCTAAGCTTATATGATATCGGATATTCGCTTGTGCCTGTATTTAAAATTTGTTTAACCTCGACGTTACTTTCAAAACTTTCAAATTTTTTTGATAAAAAGTCGTCTTTGGGAAATTCAGTTGAGATAGTTGATTCTCCCCATTGAGCAAGTGTTTCTGCGTAGGTATCTAAAAGTGAGTCTTTGAATATGTCAATAAACTCACCTCTTTGCTCTTTCGTTGCCATAAGATAATATTTTTTCCCCATAACACTAGCTGAAACCCTTCTAAAATCAATCATAGGTTCAAAAATTTCTTTAATTTTGTTTTCATAAGTTTCTCTGTCAGATTCAAATAGACTGGAGTTTGATGTAAGAACTTTAACCATATCCTGTGCATTGGAATCTATAAAAATATATGGATTTTCTGCAGTGTAAATGTTGTTTATATTTAAAATGAGCAAAAAAAGAAATAAATATTTTTTGAGTGTATGCAACATTAGACTATTATAACATTAGGGATTAAATAAATTTTCAAGTTTAAGATGAAAAAATATAACTATATAGCCTCTGCAAAAAGAACCTTAAAAATTGAATCAGAATCAATTCAATCAATATCTAATCAATTGGATAGTTCATTTGTAGAACTTTGCGAAAAGGTTTTAAATTGTGATGGAAAATTTGTAATCATGGGAGTTGGTAAGTCAGGTCATGTTGCGCAAAAAATTTCTGCAACTTTATCCAGCACCGGTACTCCATCAATATTTATTCATCCAACTGAAGCTGCCCATGGTGACATGGGGTTAATAAATAAAAAAGATATTGTTATGCTAATTTCCAATTCAGGCGAAACTGATGAGATTATAAATATACTATCTTCATTAAAAAGACATGCAAAAGAAATAGTCTCATTAACTAGTAATAATAAATCAGCTATAGGGCAGTTTGCTGATATTAAGATACAAATAAAGTCTAAAAAAGAGGCCTGCCCTCTTGATTTAGCGCCAACATCTTCCACCACAAATGCTTTAGCTTTTGGAGATGCTTTGGCAGTAGCTCTGCTTGAAGCAAAAGGCTTTACAAAAAAAGATTTCGCATCGTCACATCCTGCAGGAAAATTAGGAAAAAAACTTATTACACAAGTTCAAGATCTTATGCACAAAGGTAACAAAGTTCCAAAAGTCAATTTGAATACTTTATTAGACAAAGCATTAATTGAAATAACGAAAAAAAATCTAGGCATAACTTTGGTTACAGATAAATCAAAAATAGTTGGAATTTTTACTGACGGTGACTTAAGAAGATGTATTAATAAAAAAATAGATATTCAAACAACAAAAATTAAGGATGTTATGACAAAAACTTTTAAGACGATTGATTCAAATGCGCTTGCTGTAGATGCTGCAAAAATAATGGAAGAAAATAAAATTTTTACTTTAGTTGTGCTTGAAAAAAATAAATATATTGGAGTTTTATCAATGCATAACTTGATTGAAGCAAGGATACTTTAATTGAAAAATAAATGCTTAATTATAATTCCTTTTTTTTTATTTATACTTGATCTAAATTCAAAAAGTCTAGCTAGTGAAGTGAAAATTGAATCTGATAAAGTTGAGTTCTTAAATGATTCAAAAAATATAAGCTTTCTTTCCAATGTAAATATAAACTCTAGTTATGTTGAAATTTCTGCTAGCTCAGCAATTTATGATGATAAAAAAGAAGTAATTTCAATTTCAGGTGATCCAAGTACAATCAAATCACACAAAGAAAATAATTTTTTTAATGGAGAGGCAGAAAAGATACTTTTTTTTAGTGATGAAAAAGTCCACCTAGTTGGAAATGCTTCAATTAAATTCGAAAAAATTTCTATCAACTCAAATTTAATCATCTTTAATCCAAAAACTGGCAAGATAACTTCGGATAATTAAAAATGTTAGAAATAATTAATATATTCAAATCAATTAAAGGAAAAATAATCATTTCAGATTTATCTCTTAATGTAAATTATGGAGAAATTTTTGGATTGTTGGGGCCCAATGGTGCAGGTAAAACCTCAACATTTTACATAATTGCTGGTCTAGTAAATGCTGATAATGGAAAAGTAATCCTTGAAAATAAAGACATAACAACTATGCCAATGCATCTTAGATCCAATCTTGGTTTAAAGTATTTACCTCAAGAACCCTCTATATTTCTTAACCTTACTGTAAAAGATAACCTTTATGGGCTTGCCGAACTTTCTTTTAAAAATAAGGGAGACATTAAAAAATTTATAGATGCCTCAATTGAGGAATTTGATCTCTCAGATATTTTAAATTTAAAAGGTAGACAGTTGTCAGGTGGTCAAAGAAGAAAGGTCGAAATTGCAAGAACTCTCGCATCTAAACCTAAAATTATCTTGTTGGATGAACCGTTTGCAGGCATTGATCCAATTGCAATAGAAGATATTAAAAATGTCCTTACAAAATTATCAAAAAAAAATATCGGAATTTTAATTACAGATCATAATGTTAGAGAAACTTTAGAAATATGTAATAAAGCTGCAATTATCAATAATGGTGAACTAATTGCAGAAGGTGATAAAAAAAGTCTGATTAACAATGATTTAGTTAAAGAAGTCTACCTTGGAGATATGTATTCATAAATGAGTATTATTCTTTCAAAAAACTTAAAACAAAAACAAAATGTAAAACTTACACCGTCCTTAAAAAAATCTATTGATTTGCTGCAACTTTCAAGATTTGAATTAATTAAAAAAATTGATAAAGAGATAATAGAAAATCCATTTTTAGAAAAAAATGATATTAATAATGACTATGAAGATTTTAATCATTCTGATTTCAACTTTGATATAGAGTCAAAGGTTAGTTTAAGAGAATCTTTGATTGCTCAATTGGATGATTTTCATCTAAATGAAAAAGGAATCAAAATTTCTAAATTAATTATTGGTTGCATTGATGAAGCTGGTGAACTAACTGAGAGCATAGATGGGATTGAGGAAATATCTAATTTTAAATATTCAGAAGAGGAAATCGAAAATATTCTTTTAAATATAATTCACAGATTAAGTCCAAGTGGGATTGGATATAGAAATTATAAAGAATGTATAAAAATCCAAATTGATAATAAAAATAATATTTCTAAAGCTAAAAGAGCCTTAATTGAAGATATTCTTTTAAATGATAAGCTTGATAGCCTCACTGAAATTAGAGAGATAGCTCTAAAAAATGGTTACTCGGATAAAGAATTTAAGTCAGCTTTAAATGAGATAAAGAATTGTGATTTGAGTCCTGGATTAAACTTTGAAAAAACTGATTTTATTGAGGCAGACTTAAAGGTCTCCTTTGTAGATAAAAATTTCGAGGTTGCATTTAATGATAATAATTTTCCTCTGTTAAAGTTAGATGACGACTTAATCAGCAATGTGAAAAAAGAATTAAAGAAAAAGAAAAATGAAGAAATATTGCAAAAAATTAATGACGCAAAGTGGCTTTTAACATCTGTAAAAAAAAGAAACGAAACAGTAAAAAATGTTGGAGAATATATTTGCACAAAACAAATAGCATTTTTTGAAGATAACCCACTAAAGCTAAATGCTCTTAGTAACAAAGAAATTGCAGATGAAATTGGAGTTCATCCTTCAACAGTTTCAAGAATTTTAAGGAACAAGTACATTGATACTCCTAAGGGAGTTATGCCACTAAAATCTTTATTAGTATCTTCAGTTTCTAAAACTAGGGACATTTCTGCAACTCAACTTATGAAGTTAATTAAAGATATAGTTAATTCTGAAAATAAGCCAAAAAGTGATAAAAAAATTGCAATTGAACTTAATAAGAGAGGGTTTAGTTTGGCTAGAAGAACAATTTCAAAATATAGAAAAAAAAATAATATTCCATCATCTAGATATAGATAATTCTTTTCAGGTTAGAATTAATGGATGAGTGAGAATAATACTAATGATAATCTAAAAATAATATTAGATGATGCGTCTAATCTTTCTTTAAATCAAATTAGAAGCCTTTTAACCAAAATGACTGCGCCTGAAATTGCTCATGCTCTTGAATCATCACCTCCAAAACAAAGAAACCTTTTATTTTCTTTATTGAAAACTGAAGAAGAAGGCGATGTTATCTCTGAATTAGGTGAAGAAATTCAACAAGATTTGGTTTCAAACATTTCTAATGAAGAATTAATAGAAGCGGTTAAAGAGCTTGAGTTGGATGAAATTGTAGATATCTTACAAAATTTACCAGAAGAAAGAATGAATAAGATTTTATCGAATATGTCTTTGGTTGATAGAAAAAGAATCGAAATTGGTCTCACATTTCCAGATAACACTGCTGGGGGTTTGCTTAATACCGATGTAATAAGTGTCAGACCAAACAACTCAATCAACGAAGTAATAAGTTATTTAAGAGATCAGGAAGAACTTCCTGAAAACACTGACAAGATATTTGTAGTCAATAATGAAAATGAATATTTAGGCGAACTTTTAATCAGCAGAATACTAACATCTAAGCCTACAATGCTTGTAAGAGAAATAATGGAAACGGAATTTCTTCCAATTGATGCAGGTCTTGATGATAAAGAAGTTGCAACTATATTTGAAAGGAATAATTTGATTTCTTCATCAGTCGTAGACAAGGATGGTAAATTAATTGGGAGAATTACGATTGATGATGTTGTTGATGTAATAAGAGAGGATGCCGATCAAAATCTATTAGGTATGGCAGGTGTTGCTGAAGATACATTTGCTCCTCCAGGGAGAGCAGCAAAAAGTAGAGTATTTTGGTTAAGCATGAATCTTGCTACTGCTTTCATTGCTGCAAGCACAATAAATTTGTTTCAAGACGTTATTGATAAAATTGTTTATCTTGCAGTACTTATGCCTATAGTTGCAAGCATGGGAGGTGTTGCAGCAACTCAAACACTTACAATTGTGTTAAGAGGTTTAACTTTGGAGCAAATAAACACATCGAATATTCGATGGCTTTTTAAAAGAGAGTTGGCTGTATCAATATTAAACGGAATAGTTTTATCAATCTTGGTAGGATTTGTTACCTTTAGTTGGTTTAAAGATATTACTATAGCTATTTTAATATCTTGCGCATTGGTAATTAACCTAATTAGTTCAGTAATTGCTGGAATTTTAGTCCCTCTTATTTTACGAAAATTTAATCAAGATCCTGCAATTGGTGGAAGCGTAGTAGTTACTACGGTAACTGACGTTGTTGGATTTCTATCATTCTTAGGTTTGGCAACTATTTATTTAATTTAGTCTAATAATTTTTGGATCATCTATCGATCCTGTGATATTAAATTTAAAAGTTGAAGCATCATCAACTCTCTCATCAATAATATTTTCTAAAACAAAACCTCCAGCAAGAGCAGGAATACCTCCAAAGATCGCAGCATACCAGGGAATATTTTCTGATACTTTCAATCTCATATCTAAGCTTAAATCTAGCTGATCCATAAGGCCTTTATTATTTTTTAAGATCTCTCCTGTCCAAGACATTTTTGCTTCTGCTGTTTCTAATTTAATTGGCTTTGCTAACAAGGCTCTATTCTGTCCAATATAAAAGTCTCCCTCTGCCCTACTAATAATTAATTTTGAAGAGTAAAGGCTTGTCTCATCGCTTAAATTTGATACTAATGCATTTAAATTAAATATCTTTAGGGCGCTTAATAATGCTGAATCTGGTAGTGATGTATTGGATTCAAGATCTTTTATTTTGAATCTTATTCTTCCTTCTAAATTTTTTAATTGAGAAGCACTTATCCATTGAACATTTAAATCTGAAAAAAGGTATTCAAAATCATAATTAATCAAGTTTCCAAGTAAACTTTTTTGGTTATCAAGCTCATATGAGCCTCTAATTTTATACAAATCACTTTTATTGTTATAGCTTATGTATGCTTTTTCGTTTGTAGAAGTTGGGCCAATATTTAAGTTCTGACTTGAAATTTTAATATCATCAATAGTTGTTACTGTTTTATTTCTCAAGAGATAAAAATCAATATTTTGAAATACGTCATCAAATGTCTGAATATTTTTGCCAACAAATCTAAGATTCATATCATTCAGTTTGAAAGAGTCACCTGAGTTTAAAATATTTACTCCTTTAAATTCAAATTTAGTATCAAAAACATCAATTCTTGTAAATCCAGAAGAATCAATTCTAAATGTACCATTAAGATTTTTGCCATAAAAAGATGCATTGGTTTCATTGTTAATAAAATTAACTTCAAAAATTTGATCAAAATAAAAATTATTAAAAAAATCTAACCGTTTAATTTTGATTTTAATCAATTTAAGATTTGAATCATCATCTAATTGATTTTCAATTACTAAATTTCCAATCTTAAGATCATCTAATTCAAGAAATATATGAAACCCATCAATTAAGTTTAATTCTTTGATATCTTCATTAAATGATGATCCTAGAGAAAAATATCCATTACTATCATTTATAAAGGCACTAAACTTATTATTCTCAATTTCATATGTTGGTTGTGATAAATCAGATATTAAAATCTTTGTTTTTAAAATATCAGATGGCCTTTTATTTAATTCATCAATATTCGATGAAAAAGTGGTATTACTTAAATTACTACTTAATTCAAGAGATGCATTCTTATCAATAGATAATACTGCTTTAAATATTTCAGTGCCACTAAGGTTTAAATAGTCTCCAAAATTAACAAAATCATCCATCTTTATAGATACATCGGACCTCAGTGTTAATTTGTTTTTAAAAACTGAGATGGATCCATTTATCATTTGATCTGGAATTTTTGCAGAAAATATTCCACTTAACTCTTGATTAGTATTTGTATATAAAACTGCATCAATTTTCTTAACTTCGTATTTTGTTCCTGTAACAATATATGAATCTTTGAAAATATAATTGTTAAGAACTGAAATCTTATTTTTCTTAGAGTCAAGGTGACCTTTACTGTAAACCTTAAGATTAATTCTTTTATCTGAGAATTCACTCAAATCTATCAGATCCTCATTCTCAACAATTTTTTCATCCAATTCAAAAAGAGCAGAATATAAATACTGGTTGGAATAATTTTTTTTATAAATTTTTAGATCATTAAATGGAATATTATTTATCTTTCCAACTTTATTTGATACAGATAAATTGCCCTCTTTACTTAAAATTTGAGTTTCATTAGAGGAAAAGGTGAATTCTTTAGATGATATGTAAATATTGTTAATTTTTAATTTGTACGTTCCATTGTCTCCTTGAGAATTGGATTCATTTGGAAAATCAATATTAATCAAAGAGAGCATACTCAAGTATATATGTCCATCTAAAATAGATCTTATTACTTTTACACCTATCTTAATTTCGTCAGCCTTAAAGATTTCGTTCTCATTAGTTTCTTTAATGGAAACATCACTTAATACAATAACGGGTGATAAAAAATTTGTATCAGATTTAGCTTCTTTAAATTCTATTGAGTAATCTTCATTTAGTATTTTATTAGTTACAAAAATAACGCTTCCTGGTTTGATTATTACAAGAAGGTAAACTGTACCTATTAATATGAAAATAAAAGTTATTAATGTTAAAAGCGATTTTATAAAACTACTAAAAGCTGACATTTCAAAGTTTAATACTTAACCTTTGTGGATAGTATGATGCAACTAAAGCAACAACAAAACAAAAAATTATGTTCGCAAATAAGCTTAGTAAAAGAGTTGTATATGAGAAATCATATAAATTGACAATTAATTGACTAAATCCAACATATGCCGAAGCAGATAATCCAAAAAATAAACATATTTGCAGATAACTAAATAATTTAAATGAATTAGCATTTTGATTTATAAGGTATGTTGTTAGACAAAAAATAATTGTATTTAAACCAAAATAAGAATCTGAAATTAAATCAACAAAAAAACCAAAAGAAAAAGCCTCTAAAGAGCTTATATTTTTATCTGATTTATAAACATAAAAGGAAAATGCTAAAAATGTTAAAGGAATAATTATGAATATTTTTGAGAATAAAAGAGCAAAATTTTGGTCAATAAAATTAATAAAAATAATCAAGAATAATCTTTTTAATAAACTTATCATCAATACTTTAACACTCCAAACATATCTCCATTAAGGGGATTGGCTAGTAATTTAATTTCTATATTAGTTTGTGTTGGATCAATGATTTCAATCGAGCTAACATGTCCAACTTCAATATCCTTTGGATAAATGCCGCCTAAACCAGATGTATAAAAAATTTGATTTTCTTCTATCTCTTTGGTCCATACAAGATGATTGTAAGTACAAATAATATATTCAGATCTACCACTTCCTTTTGCATTACAAAAGAATTCACTTGAATTTAATTTTACTGGCAAAGAATGAGAAATATCTGTCAGAAGTAGCACTTCATAAAATCTACTTTCATCAATAATTTGTCCTACTAGCCCTTCAGTATTAAAAACAATACTTTCAACATACAAATTATCAGAATTTTGCTTAATATCTATATACATTCTGTGTTTATCACAGCATTTGTACATATTAGGATCAATACTTTTTAGATATGCAATATCATATTCAAATTTATAATTATTCTCATTGTGTGCTTTTTTAATAATTTCTTTGTCTTTAAAAAAAATGTTTTCTTTAGAAACTAAATAATTATTTATATAACTTATTTCTAAGGCCTCCCTTAAATCTTTATTTTCTTCAACTAACTTACTTTTTGACTTTGAAAGATTGACTATTGATTTAAGAGGTTCTATTGAAATTTCTTTGACAACATAAAAAGACGAAATTTTGAATGATTTAAATCCATTTTTAATGCTCTTAAAATTATTTGAAGTTATATCAATATATAAAAATAATGAGCCTAATATAATAAAAAAAATAAAGCTTAACTTTTGACCAGGAGTTGGGGCTGCCCTAGCCATTCGACTTACTCAGATGATAAAAGGTCAATATTATATTTATCCATTATCTCTAATGCTTGGCCGCCTCCTCTTGCAACACAAGTTAATGGATCTTCAGCAACAATTACAGGAATGCCAGTAGAATTTGATATTAATTTATCAAGATCTCTAAGTAATGCTCCGCCACCAGTCAACACTATTCCTCTTTCAGCGATGTCAGCAGCAAGTTCAGGCGGTGATAACTCTAATGCATTTCTAATAGCTCTTACTATTCCATACAATGGATCCTTCATTGCTTCAAACATTTGTTCGCTATTAATAGTAAAAGTCTCAGGAATACCTTCAGCAAGATTTCTTCCTGTGATAGACATTTCTAATTTTTCTGAATCAGCAGCAGCACAACCGATTGTATATTTTATTTTTTCTGCAGTTGAATCTCCTATAACGCAACCATAATTTCTTCTTATCCATGAAGTAATAGATTCATCCATTTTATCTCCACCAATTTTTACAGATTCAGAGTAGACAACACCATTCAAAGATAAGATTGCGATCTCTGAGGTACCTCCTCCAATATCTACAACCATATTTCCTGATGCTTCTTCAACAGGCAGTCCGGCTCCAATTGCTGCAGCCATAGGTTCCTCAATCAGTTTCACATCCCTTGCTCCTGCTCCAAGAACTGATTCCCTTATAGCCCTTCTTTCGACCTGAGTTGATCTACATGGCACACATACAAGCACTCTAGGGCTTGGTTTTATAAATAATTTTTCATGAACTTTTGCTATAAAGTGTTGCAACATTTTTTCAGTTACTTGGAAATCAGCTATTACACCCTCTGATAAAGGCCTAATTGCTTTAATATTTCCAGGAGTCCTACCCAGCATCTTTTTCGCTTCAGTACCAACAGCAACTACGGTTTTTTGTCCTCTACTTTCTCGAATAGCAACCACTGATGGCTCATTAAGAACTATGCCAACATCTTTGGTGTAAATTAATGTATTTGCAGTACCTAAATCTATAGACAAATCATTAGAGAAGTATCCTCCAACCATTTTGAATAAGTTAAATTTCACAAGCTATCCTCTATAAACAATTTAAATAATTTGCAAGTTAGGTTAATATCCCCCCACTAAACTATAATAATATCCTATATATGGACAAGAAAACAGTAACAACTATATCTTACTTATCAAGACTAAAAATTGATAATGAAAATGAGCAAAAAAT
Organism: uncultured SAR86 cluster bacterium; assembly: GCA_902541175.1. Classification (GTDB taxonomy): domain Bacteria; phylum Pseudomonadota; class Gammaproteobacteria; order Magnimaribacterales; family D2472; genus SAR86A. The sequence goes on along the minus strand of CACBPP010000003.1, from coordinate 48,785 downwards.
TATTAATGATTTAAGTAATATTATTGAATTTGTTGACCAGCTTAATGACGTTGATACCTCTGAGATAGATCCTTTAGCTAATCCTCTTGAGAAAACAGCTAAAACAAGAAAAGATATAGTTACAGCTAAAAATTTAAAGAAAAAGCTATTAGAAGTTGCGCCTTCAGCAAATGAAGACTATTTTTTAGTACCCAGGGTTGTTGAGTGACAATAAAGTATAAGTCAATAAAAGAAATCAAAAATATGATTTCTCACAAAGAGATTTCTAATAAAGAAGTTATTCAAGAGGTATTTTCTCTTATTAATCAGTTTCAAGACTTAAATACATTCATCACTCTCAATGAGGAAAATTCAATAAAAAAAGCTGAAGAGCTTGATAATAGTCCTTCTAACTTACCTCTTGCAGGCATTCCGATTGCTCAAAAAGATCTTTTTTGTACAGAAGGTCTTAGAACAACTTGTGGTTCAAATATATTAAATAATTTCATACCTCCATATTCAGCAACTGTTATTGAAAATCTTGAAAATGCGGGATGTATTTCAGTTGGTAAAACTAATATGGACGAATTTGCTATGGGATCTTCAAATGAAACAAGTTTCTTTGGAAATGTTATAAATCCATGGGGCAAAGATTTAGTTCCAGGTGGTAGTTCAGGTGGAGCAGCATCTGCTGTAGCTGCTGGACTAGTTCCTGCTGCTACAGGAACAGATACAGGAGGCTCAATTAGACAGCCAGCTTCTCTTTGTGGAATAACTGGTATAAAGCCAACTTATGGCAGAGTTTCTAGATGGGGAATGATAGCTTTTGCATCAAGCCTTGATCAGGCTGGTCCAATGGCAAGAACTGCAGAAGACTGTGCTTTAATGTTAAATGAAATGTGCTCTCATGATGAAAAAGATACAACCTCTCTAGATAATGCCATCCCTGACTTTGAAGAAAATTTAAATAGCTCTTTAAAAGGAAAAAAGATAGGTATTGTAAAAGATTTAGATCTATCAAATCTTGATAATGATGTTGTTGAAATATATCAAAATTCATTGAAAGAATTTGAATCCATGGGAGCTGAACTGGTTGATATCTCTTTACCACATTTATCATTATCAGTACCAACTTATTATGTTGTTGCGCCAGCAGAGTGTTCTTCAAATTTGTCAAGATTTGATGGAGTTAAATTTGGTATGAGATCAGAAGATGTCAAAGATCTTGAGGAGTTGTATGTAAAAACTCGTTCTGAGGGTTTTGGAAATGAAGTAAAAAGAAGGATATTGATTGGTTCGTACGTTCTTTCTGCTGGTTATTACGATGCTTATTACAAAAAAGCTCAACAAGTAAGAAGATTAATAAAAAATGATTTTGACAATGCATTTAAAAAAATTGATGTAATAATGACGCCCACTACCAGGGGGCCAGCATTTAAAATAGGATCTAAAGGTGATGATCCTATACAAATGTATCTAGAGGACTTGTTCACAATATCTGCCAATCTTGCAGGATTACCAGCTATGTCTATTCCAAATGGAAATATTGAAAATAAACCAATTGGACTCCAAATAATTGGAAACTTTTTAGATGAAAGCACCATTCTTAACTTCGCTCACATGTTTCAAAATGAAACGAATTGGCATATGCATACACCTGAAGGAATAAAACAATGAGTTGGGAGACAGTAATTGGACTTGAAATACACGTTCAGCTATCAACTAAGTCAAAATTATTTTCTGGCGGCTCAACAAAATTCGGAGCAGAATCTAATACACATGTTGACTTGATAGATATGGGATTGCCGGGAGTTCTCCCAGTTGCAAACAGAGAGGCATTTTATAAAGCCATACGATTTGGTCTCGCTACAGGAGCAAATATTAACCAAACATCATCATTTGATCGAAAAAATTACTTTTATCCTGACTTACCAAAAGGTTATCAAATAACTCAAATGACTCAACCTATAGTAGAAAAAGGCTCGATTAAAATTACTGTCGATGATTATGATAAGGAAATCAACATAACGAGAGCACATCTTGAAGAAGATGCGGGAAAATCAATTCATGACATGTTCGAAGGAGAAACTGGAGTAGATTTAAATAGAGCTGGTACCCCGCTTCTTGAAATCGTATCTGAGCCTGAAATTTCAAGCGCCAAAGAGGCTGTTGCATATTTTAAAGCTATTAGACAATTAGTAACTTTTTTAGATATCTGTGACGGAAATATGGCCCAAGGTTCAATGAGATGCGATGTTAATGTTTCAATAAAAAAAAGTGGTGACAAGGAACTTGGAACAAGAGCTGAACTTAAAAATATTAACTCCTTTAAATTTATTGAAAAAGCTATTAACTTTGAAATTGATAGGCAAATAAGATTAATTGAAAATGGTGAAAGTGTTGTTCAAGAAACAAGACTTTATGACAGTGAAAAAAATGAGACAAGATCAATGCGATCTAAAGAAGAAGCAAATGATTATAGATATTTCCCATGTCCTGACCTTTTACCTGTAATAATCTCAGACAAAGAGTTAAAAGAAATTAAGGAAAATCTTCCTGAACTTCCTGAAGAGAAAGAAATTAGATACATTAATGAAATAGGCCTTGACGAATCAGAAGCAAAAATTATTTCCTCTTCCAAAACTATGGCAAATATGTTTGAAGCAGCCTCTTCTAAAACAGATGATGCCAAATTAGTTGCTAAATGGTTAGTAGGTGATATCAGTGCCTTATTAAATAAAGACAATATTGATATTGATGAATCAAATCTATCCGCTGAGAATTTTGGAATACTAATTGAACGTATTTCGGATGGCACTATCTCTGGAAAGATTGCAAAGTCGGTTCTTGAGGAGGTCTGGGAAACAGCATCTGATGTTGATGAAATTATTCAATCAAAAGGCTTAGTCCAAATTCAAGATGAAAGCATACTCGAGGATATTGCTAAAAAGGTTATAGAGTCTAATCCTAATCAGGTATCAGCTTATAAAGCCGGTAAAGATAAGCTTTTTGGATTTTTTGTTGGTCAAATAATGAAAGAAACTCAAGGCAAAGCTAATCCTAAGGCTGTCAATGAAATTTTAAAAGATCTTTTAAAATAGATTTAAACTACAAACATGCTCAATGTTTCTGCTACAAAAGCAGGCTTTTCAACACCTTTAATTTCCATTGTAACTTCAGTTTTAGCTAAATATTGTCCAGGATTCTTTTCAGTAATATCTAAGCATTTCATATGAATTCTAACTTCTGAATTTACAGGGACCGGACTTAGAAACCTCACCTTATCTAAACCATAATTAAGACCCATTTTAGTTCCTTCAAGAACCATTCCAATTTCTTGAGAAAATGGAATACCAGCTACTAATGAAAGAGATAAAAATCCATGAGCAATAGTTGAACCAAATACAGGAGTAGCTTGATCAGGATCAACGTGAATAAATTGATGATCCATAGTTGCATCAGCAAACTTGTTTATTCTTTCTTGATCAATTGTTACCCACTCAGATGTTCCTACCTCAGTGCCTATTACCGAGTCAATTTCAGAGGGCTTCACAACTTTTAACATATTATTTCTCCATATAATAATTGTTATATTCTTCTCTTAGTTCAAATTTTTGAAGTTTTCCAGTAGCACCGTGAGGCAACTCTTTTAAAAAGATTATTTCGTCAGGAAGCCACCATTTTGCAACCTTGTCACTTAAAAATTCAATAATGCTATTTTTTTCAATTGGTTCTCCAGAATTTGTAACAACAAATAACATTGGCCTCTCATCCCATTTTGGATGAGGAATACCAACAACACATGCCTCCGCAACCTCAGGATGTCCAAATGCAGCATTTTCAAGATCAATAGAACTGATCCATTCACCACCAGATTTAATAACATCTTTTGCCCTATCTTTTATAGTCATATATCCATCTTCATCAAGAACAGATATGTCTCCAGTATCAAACCAACCGTCTGCATCCACTGCATCTTCATCTGATTTGAAATATTTTTGAAGGATCCAAGGACCTCTTACCATTAGATGTCCTTGTGACTCTCCATCTTTTGGTAATTCATTACCCTTATCATCAACAACCTTTAATTCAACTCCGTATATTGGCCTACCTTGTTTTAATTGAACAGAATATTTTTCATCTTTAGACATATTTTTCATTGCCGGAGTTGGTATATTTGTGGTGCCCATTGGACTCATTTCAGTCATTCCCCAGGCATGTATTACATTTACATCGTGAACTTCATCAAACTCTTGTAGTGTTGATAAAGATAATGCTGACCCGCCAATAATTGTGTTTTTTACTGAATTTAAAATCTTATTATTATCCCTACAGTATGCTAGAAGACCCATCCATATGGTAGGAACTCCAAAAGCAAGCGTTACATCTTCTTTATCAATAAGTTCGTAAAGAGGCTCGCCTTCCATTTGCATGCCTGGCATAACAAGTTTGTTTCCGTTCATAGGGCCAAAATAAGGTATCCCCCATGCCAAAACATGAAACAATGGAACTACCATTAATATTGAATCATCTGCTTGAATTGTCATTGCAGTTAAAGCAACTTGAGCATGTAAAATATTTGATTTGTGGCTGTACAATACTCCTTTTGGATTACCTGTTGTTCCAGATGTATAACATAGTGCACAGGCTGCATCATCATCCATGTCAGGCCATGAATAATTTTCATCACCATTTTTAATGTATTCTTCATAAGATAAAGCATTCTTTAATGAAGTTTCTGGCATTTCATCTTCATTGCACAAGACGACGTATTTTTCTACAGTACTAAGATTATCTTGAAGTCCTTCAAGGATAGGTATAAAAGGCAATTCAACAAAAATCATCTTATCTTCAGCATGATTAATGATGTAGACTGCTTGCTCTGGATGTAATCTAAAATTTAAAGTATGAGTGATCGCTCCCATTCCTGAAATACCATAGTACATTTCTAAATGCCTATAGGTATTTAATGCCAATGTCGCTATTACATCACCTTTTTTAATACCATCTTTTTCAAGTGCTGAAGCTAATTTTCTAGATCTGATACATACCTCTTCATAATTTGTTTTATGTATTTCACCAGAAACAAGTCTGCTAACAACTTCAGTACTTGGGTGCATTGACCTCGCATGCTCGATAATACCAGCTACATTAGGCTTCCAACTTTGCATATCTCCAATCATATAAATTGCTCCCTTATGATGTTTGTTATAAATTATATAAGAACCAACAAAATTTGATAACAAAATTATGAATATAAAAGAAGGTATTGAAAAACGATTTTCTGTGAGAGCTTTTACAAAGGAAGTTCCTGATATGAAATTGATTAGTGAAATTATAAAAACCGCAAATGCAGCTCCCTCAGGCGGAAATATACAACCTTGGAAAGTATATGTGCTTAGTGAACAAGCAAAAAATAATTTAGCAAAAGAAACGCTTCAAAATTTTGATACTGGAGTTCAAGAAGAAATTGAATATGACATTTATCCAAAACCACTTGCAGATGAATACAAAAAAAGAAGATATGAATGTGGTGCGGATATGTATAATGCTTTATCAATTAAAAAGGATGATCTTGATTCTCGTTTTAAACAAATTAGAGAAAACTACAATTTTTTTGGAGCTCCTATTGGAATGATAATAACTATAGATAGATCATTTGGAAGAAATGGATGGGGGCATGTTGGTATGTTTCTAGAAAATCTATGGTTAAGTGCTATTCACTTTGGCTTAGGTCTTTGTCTTCAAGAGTCTTGGTCAATTTATCCTAAAACTGTAAAGAAACATATTGACCATCCAGACAATGAAATTGTTTGGTGTGGTGTTGCTATTGGTTATGAAGATGAAAATCATCCAATAAATCAATACAGAACAAGAAGAGAAAATTTAGAATCTTTTGTGAAATTTATCGATTAAGATAAAAGTGGAAAATATCAAAAACCTAAATATTATGAACTCTTATGCTGAAGAACTTCATGAAATTTCAGAAAAATGTCCTCCAAAAGGTTTTAAAAATGCTGAGATGATTTTAAAAAATTATTCTCTTGCCGAAGAACTAGGTTTTGATAAAGATTATGTAGACTCCAGTGACTGTCTAGATATATTTGCTGGGAATAAACTACTGCAAAACTCAATACCAATTGCTCAAGCCTACTCTGGTCATCAATTTGGTCACTTTAATCCTCAACTTGGTGATGGAAGAGCAATTTTATTAGGTGAAATTAATAAGATGGATATTCAATTAAAAGGAATTGGTCAAACGCCATATTCTAGAAGAGGCGATGGCAGGTCAGCTTTAAGTCCAGTGTTGAGAGAGTATGTAATAAGTGAATTTATGCATGCATTAAAAATACCAACAACAAGGTCTCTTTTTGCATTAAAAACAAATGAAGATGTCTTAAGAGAAACATTACTTCCAGGTGGAATTTTAACTAGGGTCGCAAAAAGTCATATCAGAATTGGTACATTTGAATATGCAAGAACAAAAAATAATAAAGTACTTAAAACGCTTGCCGATTACTCTATTGATAGGCACTACCCAGATTTAGAGCAGACCGATAACAAATATCTAAGTTTTTTTGCAGCTGTTTGTGATAAGCAGGCTTCATTGATATCAAAATGGATGGGTCTTGGATTTGTTCATGGAGTTATGAATACTGATAACGTGACGATTTCTGGTGAAACTATTGACTATGGTCCTTGTGCATTCATGAATACTTATGATCCAAAAACAGTATTTAGCTCGATTGATCATAACGGAAGATACTCATATCAAAACCAACCAGCAATAGTAATATGGAATCTGGCAAAATTTGCTGAAGCACTCATACCATTAGTTGATGAAGATGAAGAGATTTCAGTAAAAAAACTCACAGAAGTTCTACAACTTGCAATGCCGTCATATCAAGAATATTTCTATAAAGAATTTGCTGAAAAATTAGGCCTTCAAAATATTGATAATGATAATTCAAAAATAATTGATGACTATTTAAAAATATTACATTCTGAATCAATAGACTTTACGTTGTCATTTAGAAATCTTGCAAAAATTATTGATCAATCACTTACTATAGAAGATTCAATTTTTAATAAATCTAAAGATTTTTCAGTATGGTACAGATCCTGGAAAAAAGAAATTAATGTTGCAAATGTTTCTAACAAAATGAATTTAAAAAATCCTTGTTACATACCTAGAAATCATATTATTGAAGATGCGCTTATAAATGCTGTTAATGGAGACATGAAAGAAATTAATTTGATTGGTGAGTTACTAAAAGAACCTTTTACTGAAAAAAATGGATTTGAAAAATATACTTTAGCCCCATCTTCTAATGAACCATACATTACTTATTGCGGAACTTAACTTATTTTTCAAGAGTCCCAATAGTTATTCTTGGAAGTGACTGTAAATCTTTTAAATTTCTTATCTTTGAGAACTTATTTCTTTTAAATATTGCTTCGACATCATTTTGCTGTTGATATCCATGTTCAATAATTAAAGTTCCGCCATTTTTTAGGACTTTATTAGATTGTTCAACAATTTTTTTAATACAAAGAAGTCCATTCTCTTTTGAGACTAAAGCAATTTTTGGCTCATGAATCAGTTTCTCTAAATGAGAATCTCCCTCTGCAATATATGGAGGATTGCTTACGATCAAGTCAAAACATTTTGTTTTAAAGCAGGAAAGCCAATCTGCAAGAATTGGTGAAAAATTTTTTACATCAAGGTTATTTTTATTTGTAAATGCAATATTTATGGCATCCTCTGAATAATCTGAACCATACACCTTAAAACTTGGATTCTGAAGCGCAATTGAGATACCAATACATCCAGAGCCTGTGCCAGCATCTAGAACGTTAATAGAAGATGGGAAATGATTATTTACATAATCAACTATGATTTCTGTCTCTGGTCTTGGAATTAAAACCCGTGAATCAACAAAAAATTCATATTCGTAGAATTTAGAAAAATTTAAAATATAGTCTAACGGAATACCCTCTTCTTTTTGTTTTAAGAACGTCTCAATTAAAATTTTATCTTTATTTTTAATAACTATGTTTGGATTTGTATAAATTTCGATATCAGTGAAGCCTAATTTTTCTTTAAGAAAAAAAATAAAATCTTTTTTAATAGCTTGGCTATCAAGCATATCAATGTAATGACTTAAATGTTTTTTCAATTACTCTGATTCAAGTTGTGAAAGCATAGCTAGTTGATTTTCAGCCAAAAGCGCATCACAGATTTCTTTTATATCACCATCCATAATTTGATCAAGATTATGTTGAGTTAACTTTATTCTATGATCTGTCATTCTTCCTTGAGGAAAATTATATGTTCTTATTTTTTCACTTCTGTCTCCAGTACCTACTAATATTTTCCTTTCACTTGCAATGCTTTCTTGTTGATTATCAATTTCTTGCTGTTTTAACTTTGCGGCAAGAAGTGATAGTGCTTTCTCTTTATTTTTGTGTTGCGATCTTCCATCTTGGCACTCAACAACTAATCCTGTTGGAATATGTGTAAGTCTGACAGCTGAATCAGTTTTATTAACATGCTGTCCTCCAGCACCAGAAGCTCTAAATGTATCTACTCTTAAATCATTTTTATCAATATTTATATCCTGAACCTCCTCTACTTCTGGTAGTACCGCTACTGTGCAAGTAGATGTATGTACCCTACCTTGTGATTCAGTTTCAGGAACTCTTTGAACTCTGTGCACTCCGGATTCAAATTTAAGAACCTTGAAAACACTTTTTCCATTTAATTTAGCTACAACCTCTTTAAGCCCCCCTTGCTCAGATGGTTTTATATCAATAACTTCCAAATCCCAACCCTGTCTTTCTGACAACCTTGAATACATTCTGAACAAATCACCTGCAAAGATGCTAGCTTCATCACCACCAGCCCCAGATCTTATTTCTAGATATGCTGAGCCATCATCAGCAGAATCTTTAGGCAACAGCATAAATTTTAGTTCTTGTTCAAGTTTTTCAGGAATATCTTGATAGCTTTTTAGATCATCTTCGGCTAAAACTTTCAAATCATCATCACCTGATTCAATTATTTCATTAGCATCTATAATACTTTTTAAAACGTTATTGTATTCATCAAATTTTTCAACAATTGGTTTCAGCTCAGAAAACTCTTTATTTAATAATGTATATTTATCTATATCTTCAATTGTCTTAGAGTCTAATAGAAGATCTTGGATTTCATTAATTCTGTTTTGAAGCTGTTCAAGCTTCTTCAGCATCGAATCATGCATTACTAAAAAACCTTTTGATCATAGATTTAATTATATGATCATCTAAATTTTTTAAATCTTGAAAATCGTTTAAATTTTTATTGGCTATATTCATGCTTTTAATTGAATCAACTAGGTTTGAATAATTACCATTTGTCTTAAATTGTTGAATCTCATGGCTAGATAAACTATTTAAAAATTGATCTAATTGAAGACTTGCTAGGTCTTTGGAAGATTTTTTTGAAAAAGCTTCCAATTTTGATTTGGATTCTAGAGCAATTATGTTCATAGCTTTTTCAGCCTCAATTGAACGTTGCCCAAAATTTTCTTGAGTAATTTTTTCAATGTCATCTATTGAATATAAATAAGCCTGTTCAATTCCTCTTATTTCATCTTCAATGTTTCTTGGAACTCCCAAGTCTATCAATAAAATAGGTTTATTTTTTCTGACTTTCAAAGCATTTTCAATTGCTCCTTTACCGATAAGAGGAACTTCAGTTATTGATGATGAAATAACAATATCAGCCAATTCAAGCTGATCGTGAAGTGAATCAAGTGAAGAAGACAAAATTTCAAAGTTTTTACCTAGATTAATTTTTTTAACAGTTCTATTAACTAATTTAATATTGCGAATTCCTTTATCGTATAAATTTTCAATAACGCTCTTTGAAAGTGAGCCAGCTCCAATAACTAATACATTCTGATTTTCTGGTGCCTCAAATATATTTTTAATCAATTTCATGGCAAGTCCACTTACTGAAAGAGAATTAAGTCCAATTTCAGTATCAGTCCTCGCTTTTTTTGCAATCTCAATAACCTTATCAGCAAAATAAGATAACTTATTGCCAATTATTTTGTATTCTTTTGCATTTCTTAAAGCAGTTTTAAATTGACCAAAGATTTCTTGTTCGCCTAATATCTGTGAATCAATTCCAGAAGCTACTTTGCACATATGAGCAAGAGCATCATGATTAGATAGAAAATAAAAACTATCACTTGAGATATCTTTAACATTTAATAATTTAAGTACTTCTTTAAAAATATGTTTTGCGATACCAGGTCTTCCAACAAGGTATATTTCTGTCCTATTGCAGGTAGAAATTCCAAAAAATGATTCAAAATCATTACCGAATAGTTTTTTTAAATGACTATCGAGTAAAATTTGGTTAGACTCATTTATAATGAACCTTTCCCTCTCAGCAACATTTGAGGTCTTGTGATTAATGCCAAATAACTGTAGTTCCATAGTAAAAAAGGTCTCTATTACATTGTGTTTTATTTTATTAGCATCCTGTGCTGGTATTAACAATTATAACAATTCAGCTGTATATAAAGGAAAAGTAGTTGTAAATTCACTTAATTATGACCAATTGTCATTTAATATTTTGTTAACTAGCAATGAAAACGAAACTATTATACAGATTCATAAGCCATTTTATGGAAATTTATTACAAATTAAATATGATAATTCTTCAAATTTGATGAAATATATTTCTAAGGATGGCAGTTATGAGATTAATGCTGATATACCAAGAAATATTGGAGACATTGTTAATAATTGTCTATTAAGGCAAAGTTATCTAGATGAGGTATTTGAAGATGGTGAAAGTCTCAATATTGAATGTTATAAAAATATGGATAAAACAAATTTTTATATGCAATATAAGGGTTCATCTTTTGAGGGCTTTTTAATTAAAAATGAATGAAATAGTCACAAAATGTCCTGCAAAAATTAATCTTAATCTAAGAATACTAGATAAAAGAGAAGACGGTTACCACAACATACAAACAGATTACCAACTTATTGATATTTATGATCATTTAAAATTTAAATCAAATAGAGATCGAAATATAACCATTGAATCGAAGGAAGCTTATCTTAATGATGAGTTTAATACTATTTATCAATCTGCAGAGAAATTGCAAAAACTAATGAATGAAAATGCTGGAGTGGTCATTGAAGTAAAAAAAAATATACCTACTGGGTCTGGTCTTGGAGGGGCTAGCTCAAATGCAGCTTCAACCTTAGTTGCTTTAAATAAACTTTGGAGATTAAATTTAAATAAGCATGATTTAGTAAAAATTGCTTCATCCATTGGAGCAGATGTGCCATTTTTTGTGTATGGTAAAAATGCATCTGGAGAAGGCATTGGAGATAAATTAGAAGAGATTAAAACTACTTCAAAAAAAATATTGGTTATTAACCCAAATATTCATTCCTCTACAAAAAAAATGTTCAATCTTTATGATAAATCAAAGAATTTTGCAAAAAATATTGCTTTGAATAAACAAAATAGCTTTTGGGATGTTTTTTTAAATCAAAATCCCAATATTGAAGAGTTTATTTTTAGTAACAGCTTAGAAAACAAAATCAATCTAAGCGGAAGTGGTTCCTCTTTATTTATTTACTATGAAGTAGAAAGTGATATTGATAAAATTATAAAAAAAATACCACGTAATTGGAGACTCTTTTTCTGTAAACCATTACAATATTCGCCGATATGCAATATCAACTAACATTGGGGTGTCGCCAAGCGGTAAGGCAACGGGTTTTGATCCCGTCATGCGTAGGTTCGAATCCTACCACCCCAGCCATGTTTTATAATATATTTAAGGGGATATATGAATAAAATAAACAAGGGCCTAGATATTTTTACAGGTACTGCTAATCCTGAATTTGCATCAGAGGTATCAGAAATACTAGGAATCAAAATCTCAAAAGCAGATGTTGGTTATTTTTCTGATGGAGAGTTAAAGGTAGAAATTGAAGAAAATGTTAGAGGTCATGATACTTTCATAATTCAATCTACTTGTTCTCCAACTAATAAAAATGTAATGGAAATAATGTTAATTGCTGATGCATTAAAGAGATCATCGGCTTCAAGAATTACTGCAGTTGTTCCATATTATGGATATGCAAGACAAGATAGAAGAGTTAGATCTGCAAGAGTTCCGATTAGTGCAAAGGTCGTTGCTGATATGTTTGCATCTGTTGGTATTGATAGAGTTTTAACTATTGACCTTCACTCAGAGACAATTCAAGGCTTTTTTGACATGCCTGCTGACAATGTTTATGCAACAAAATTTATGGTCGACGATATTAAAGACAATAATGATAGAAATGAAGTTGTTGTTGTGTCTCCAGACGTTGGTGGAGTTGTAAGATCAAGAGCGCTTGCAAAATTATTAGATGATACAGATTTAGCTATTATTGATAAAAGAAGAGCCGTAGCAAATGAATCTGAGGTTATGAACATCATTGGCGAAGTCGAAGGAAAGGTTTGTATAGTTCCAGATGACATTATTGATACTGCTGGAACACTTTGTAATGCAGCAAAAGCATTAAAAGATAAAGGTGCAAAAGCTGTAAAAGCGTATATTACTCATCCAGTTCTATCTGGACCAGCAATAGAAAGATTAAATAAATCTGAAATTGACGAATTAATTGTTACAAATTCAATTCCTTTGAACAAAGACGCTAAAAAATGCAGTAAAATACGCGTCATTTCAATTGCTAACATAATTGCTGAGTGTATAACACGTCTAAGTAATGAAGAGTCATTGAGTGAAATGTTTTTATAGAGGAAATTATGACAGATCAAATTACATTAAATGCTGACCTAAGAGAAAGAACAGGTACAAATAAAGCTCGTGAAATTAGAAATGTCGATGGAATGGTTCCAGCTATAGTTTATGGTGATGAAAAAGAAACACTAAATATTAAATTAAAATTAAATGAATTAACCAAAGCATCTGAAAATGAACTTTTCTATACTCAAGTACTTTTAATTAAAACTGAAGGTAAAGAGGAGAAAGTTGTTTTAAAAGAGCTCCAAAGAGACCCTGCAAAGGGTAAATTTCTTCATGCAGACTTTCAAAGAGTTTCTAGTAAAACTAAACTAAAGGTTATTATCCCAGTAAACTTTGTAAATGAAGAAGAATGTGCAGGTGTCAAGGTAGATGGTGGAGTTGTTGCTAAGGCGATTAGAGAAATTGAAATCATGTGTCTTGCTGGCAATATTCCTGAATCTATAGATGTTGATATTGAAAATCTAAATTTAGGAGATTCTATTCGCCTCACAGAAATATCTTTACCAGAAGGATCAGAAATTCCAGGACTGACTGATGAAACTGATCAGATGGTTGTTTCTGTTAATGCTCCTAAAGCAGTGGAAGAAGATCCAATTGTTGAAGAAGACATTGAAGATGGGGAAGTTGCTGAAGGTGAAGAAGCTTCTGACAGTGGTAGCGAAGAGACTGCTTCATCGGATGAATCAAGCTCAGAAGAAAATTCAGAAGAGTCATAATCAAATGTACAATCTTTGTATTATTGGATTAGGTAATCCTAGTCCAAAATATGATAACTCTCGACATAATATTGGAAAAGACTGGGTAATTAATGTATCCAAAAAATTCTTTAAAGAATTTAAAGAAAAGTCAAAACTTGAAGCACTGATTGGAGAATCACATGATAATAAAGTTTTATGGGTTGTCCCTACAAATTACATGAATGATTCTGGAAGGACAATTTCAAAGGTATTAAGGTTAACTAATATAGAAATTCAAAATTGTATTGTTGTTCATGATGACTTAGACCTAAGTCTAGGCTCAATCAGGCTTAAAGAAGGTGGAGGACACGGTGGTCATAACGGCCTCAAGGATATTATAGAAAAAACTGGAAAAAACAATTTCAATAGAATTAGGATAGGTATAAGCCATCCGGGTATAAAAGAAGAAGTAACAAATTGGGTTTTAAATAAATTCTCGCCAGAAGAAAAAATCGGAATCAATAACGCCTATGCTGCTTTTGAGCAAGTATTTGAACTGCTTATTGAAAAAAAATATCAAGACGTACAAAAAATCCTTCATACCAAATAAAAATGGGTTTTAAATGCGGGATCATAGGACTTCCAAATGTTGGAAAATCAACTCTATTTAATGCTCTCACAAAGTCTCAAATTCCTGCAGAAAATTTTCCTTTTTGTACCATAGATCCTAACATTGGCAAAGTACCTCTTCCTGATAAAAGACTCTATGAGATTAATAAAATAGTAAATTCAAATAAGGTTATTCATGCTGCTTTAGATTTAGTAGATATAGCAGGTTTGGTTAAAGGAGCATCCAGCGGAGAGGGACTTGGAAATTCTTTTTTATCAAATATTAGAGAAATGACAGCTTTGGCACACGTCGTTCGTTGTTTTGATGATGAAAATATTACGCATGTAGATGGTTCAATAAATCCAGCAAGAGACGTTGAAGTAATTAACTTAGAATTAATTATGGCTGATCTTGAATCTGTTGAAAAAAGAATATCAAGATGTGAAAAACTACTAAAAACTAATGATAAAGATAATAAACATAATTATGAAATTTTAAAATTTATAAAAAGTAAACTATCAGAAGGTGAATTAATCAATCTAAAAGAATTTAGTAAAGATGAACAAAAAATTATTAGGAACTTTCAACTTTTATCATCTAAACCAACTTTTTATATTGCTAATATAAATGAGTCAAAAGCATCTCTTGATAATCTAAATAATTTAAAAGATATTGCATCAAAATTAGGTTCTTTTGTGATACCAACATCAGTAAAAATTGAACAGGAAATATCACTACTCAACGATGATGAAAAAAAGGAATACCTTGAATTAATGGATATGGAAGAACCGGTTCTAAATAAAATTATTTTTGAAGGTTACAAAATGCTTGGTCTTGAGACCTTTTTCACTGCTGGTCCAAACGAAATAAAGGCTTGGACCATCAAGAGTGGCTCTTCAGCACCTAATGCTGCAGGGGTAATTCATACAGATTTTGAAAGAGGATTCATTAAAGCTGAAGTTATTGATTACGATGACTTTATTGAGTGTTCTGGTGAACAGGGAGCCAAAGAAAAAGGGAAGTTGAGGCTTGAGGGAAAAGAATATGTTGTTAAAGACGGAGACATTATCCACTTTAAATTTAATGTATAAAAATAATTGACTCTTTATTTTTAAAGATTATCATTCAACGATTGGCTATGTAGCTCAGATGGTTAGAGCACAGCACTCATAACGCTGGGGTCGGTGGTTCAATTCCACCCATAGCCACCATATCTACTTTTTAAGATATGCCAGAATAATAATAATAGCTACAAGCCCAAGAAGACCATCAGACCCAATAAGATTTAATAAGTCAGATATATTTTTGTATACATCTCCAACAAATGGAGCTTCAGGTCCAAATATTATTCCAAGTAATAATGCTACAGAAACTACCGGAACAAGAACATCCGTTAGCCTTACTAAGAAATCCTTTATAGAATTTAAAATTGTTTTATATTTCATTGCTAAAGTAAGAAGGGCCTAAAGGCCCTTCTTATTTTAAGTAAGCTTACTTATTAAGTAAACCGATCAGAATAGCAGCTACTAAAAGCCCTACTAATCCGTTTTCGCCAAGCACTGTGACTACTCCAAGAAGTCCATCAAGAACATCATTGAAGAATGCAACATTGCCGCCAAATACAATACCAGCAACAACACCTAATCCAACAACACCAATTAATAGTGAAGTTAAGTCAGATACTATGCCTTTAAGTGTATCAATTGCTTTCATAATTACTCCCCCCTATTAGGTTTATTTATGTACGCAGGTGTAATGGAACCACAAATTAATACATGAATCAAATTATGTGAAAAAAATTAGGACACAATATTTGACTTTTTAAAATTAATAGAATAAAAGTGGAAATTATTAAGATTCTCTAGTCTTTTCTGATAAAGCTTTCATTGAGAGCTTCATTTTACCTCTGTCAAAACCAATTAACTTTACATCTAGCTCTTGTCCCTCTTCAAGAACGTCTTCAACGTTTTCAGTTCTTTCTTCAGAAATTTCAGATATGTGCAGCAATCCATCTTTACCTGGCAGAATATTTACAAAAGCGCCAAATTCTACAATCTTTACAACTTTTCCTTTATAAACCTTATTTAATTCAGGTTCCTCAAGAATTTCTTCAATAATTGCTAGACATGCTTTCATGGATGATTGATTTTGTCCAAATACAGAAACAACTCCGTCATCATTTACGTCAACAGTCGCGCCAGTTTGTTCTTGCATAGATTTAATAGTAGCGCCACCTTTACCAATAATTTCTTTGATCTTATCTTTATCCACCATGAATGATTTCATAGCAGGCGCATTTTCAGATAATTCTTTAGGCTTTGATATAGCTTCATTCATAATTCCAAGAATATGATCTCTTGCAGCTTTGGCTTTTGTGAGAGCTGTATCCATAATAGATTCATTAATACCTGAAATCTTTATGTCCATTTGAAGAGCTGTTATACCTGATTCTGTACCAGCAACTTTAAAGTCCATATCCCCAAGATGATCTTCATCACCCAATATATCTGTCAAAACAGCAAAATCATCACCTTCTTTTATTAATCCCATTGCAATACCTGCGACTGGACTTGAAAGTGGAACTCCAGCATCCATAAGTGATAAAGAAGTTCCGCAAACTGATGCCATTGAACTTGATCCGTTAGATTCTGTAATTTCAGAAACTACTCTCATCGTATATCCAAATTCATCAACATCTGGTAAAACTGCTTTTATAGCTCTTTTAGCTAAGTTGCCATGACCAATTTCTCGTCTCTTTGGCCCCATTGGCATTCCTATTTCTCCAACACTATAAGCGGGAAAATTATAATGCAGCATGAAATTGTCAGTACCCTCACCCTCAATTGACTCAATTCTTTGAGCATCTCTTGATGATCCGAGAGTAGCTACAACTATTGCTTGGGTTTCGCCTCTTGTAAAAAGAGCTGATCCATGAGCTCCAGGTAATACATCAGTTTCAACAAAAATTGGTCTTACAGTATCAAGATCTCTTCCATCAATTCGTGGCTGATTATTTAAGATATTTCCTCTAACAATATCTTTTTCTAATTTCTTAAAATCACCCATTAATTTACCCATTTCCATTTCATCTAAATCTTCATGCTGTTCTTGAATTTGATTTCTTATTTCTCTTAAAGCATCATTTCGATCTGATTTTATGGAAATTTTAAAAGCTTCACTAATTTGTGATTTATAGTTTGTCTCTAACTCTTGATAATAATTATTTTGATCTTCAGGAACTTCAATATTCCAGATTTCATTACCAGCTTTTTCTTTCAATTCATTACATGCTTCAATAACAGCTTTCATTTCTTGATGTCCAAATAAAACAGCTCCTAGCATTAAATCTTCATTTAATTCTTTAGCTTCTGATTCAACCATAAGAACAGCTTCATCAGTGCCAGCAACTACCATGTCTAAATATGAATCTTCTAATTCTTCAAAGCTAGGATTTAGAACATATTCACCATTTATAAATCCAACTCGAGCTGCTCCCATTGGTCCATCAAATGGAACACCCGAAATGGTTAAAGCAGCTGATGCTCCAATCATTGCTGCAATATCAGGATTCTGTTTTTTATCTGAGGACATTACTGTACAGAAAACTTGTATTTCATTTGTAAAATGATCAGGAAACATTGGTCTAATTGGGCGATCAATAAGTCTTGATGTAAGAGTCTCTCTTTCTGTTGGCCTAGCCTCTCTTTTAAAAAATCCTCCGGGAATTCTGCCTGTTGCATAAAACTTTTCTTGATAAAAGACTGCTAGCGGAAAGAAATCTTTACTTGGATCTGCTTCTTTTTTTGCAACAACAGTAGTAAGAACTACTAAGTCACCGATCGTAACCATTACTGCTGCTGTTGCCTGTCTGGCAACTTTATTTGTTTCTAATTTTACTTCCTGATTTCCATACTGAAATACTACACTTGTAGATTCTAATTTATTATTTTCCACGATTTTCCTTCTTTTTGTTATATATGATATTAACCTCTTAAGTTAAGCTTTTTTACTATCTCAGCATAACTATTGGCATCTTTTCTTTTTAGATATGCCAATAATTTCCTTCTTAGGTTAACCATCCTGATTAGACCAGATCTGGAGTGATGGTCTTTGTTATGATTTTTAAAATGACTTTGAAGTTTATTAATATTTTCTGTTAAAAGTGCGATCTGCACTTCAGGTGACCCAGTATCACCATCATTTCTTTTATATTTCTCGACTATATTAGCTTTTTCTTCTGTTAATAATGCCATATTTATATCCTCGTAATGTTATTAAAGAAATTGCAAACCTCACATTACTAAAGTAAGCGTGCGAATATTATAACTTATTCGAATATTAAACAAGTTGTTTATGTTTAAGATAGCTATTCTCTAGACGTCCCAATCCAATAAAGTCATTATCTTCACTATATATTCTTAGATCTTTAGAAATATCTTTGTTTAAAAGAACTCTTCCTCCATTTAAAAAAATTTTTAAACTTTCTTCGTTCAAAGAAAGTTTTTCATAATCTTTAAAAAAATCATCAATCTTAATAGTTCTTTCCAATGAGAGCTCTTCAATTGTATGCGCATCAAGAAGATTAAATTTATGCTGAGATAGGCGCTTGAGATAAAACATGTGTCCACCACATCCTAAATTTTTACCAAGATCTCTAGCTATGGATCTTATATATGTTCCTTTTGAACAAAGTATCTGGAATGAACAAATTTTATCCTTATAAGATATATTTTTGATTTCTTTAATTTCAATTTCTCTAGGTTCTTTATTTATAAATTCACCTTTTCTTGCATATTTATATAAAGGCTTACCTTTATATTTAAGAGCAGAGAAAAAAGGTGGTTTTTGGAAAGATTTTCCTAAAAAATTATTTATTTCTTTTTTTACTTCATCTTCTGAGCATTTAACCTCAAATTCTTCAATGATTTCTCCTGACACATCATCTGTAGTAGTATATTTTCCAAGCTTTATTTCAACATAATATGATTTATCAGAATTTAAGAAATAATTTGAAAATTTAGTAGCTCTATTCATTGCAATAATTAATAATCCTTCAGCATCAGGATCTAAAGTCCCCAAGTGGCCAACCTTATTCAAAGAAAACTTTTTTTTAATCTTTTGAACAATTTCATTGGATGAATAACCTTTTTCTTTATTAACCAACAAAAAACCATTCATACTACTTTAGATTGTTTAATAATTTTTCAATATTTTCACTATATTCGATACTTTCATCAAACTTAAATATGATTTTAGGGACTCTCCTAATTTCAATTATCTTTGAGAGCTTAGATCTTATCATTCCAGAAACTTTTGAAAGAATTGTATTATCTATTTTGCTCTCATCCTTTTTTATTGACTTGCCAATAATTGTATAGAAGATGTAAGCGATCCCAATATCATCAGTAACCTTTACAGCAGTAATATTAATATTCTGAAGCCTTGGATCTTTAACTTCTTGATTAAGTATTTTTGAAACTTCCCTTTTGAGTAAATCTGCAATTTTCTCAGGTCTATTTGATGACATAAATTATTATATTTCCTGGGCTTCTTCCTTTCTATCAAAAACTTCTATTTTGTCACCTGGTTTAATATCTTTATAATTTTTAATACCCATACCGCATTCATTACCATTTTTTACTTCATTAACATCTTCTTTAAATCTTCTTAGAGAGTTAAGTTCACCTTCAAAAATTACGATTTCGTCTCTAAGAACTCTAACAGGTTTGTTTCTTAGCACATTACCTTCAACAACATTGCAACCAGCAACCTGACCAAATTTTGGCGAGTTAAAAACTTCCAACACTTCAGCAGTCCCAATAATTTCTTCTCTGACAATTGGATCTAAAAGGCCACTCATTCTCGCCTTAACATCATCTAAAAGTTCATAAATTATACTGTGATAACTTAACTTAATTGATTCTGATTCTATAATCTTTTTAGCAGTGCTATCAGCTCTTACATTAAAACCAAGAATAATTGAATCAACCGCTACCGCTAAGTTTGCATCAGATTCGCTGATACCACCAACACCACTAGAGACAATCTTAACTTTAGCTTTATCGGTACCTAAATCATTTAATGCAGCAGTAATTGCTTCACATGTACCGCCAACATCCGTCTTAATGATTACATTGAGAACTTTTTTTGCTTCTTGGCCCAGCGTTTCAAAAAGGTCTCCAGCAGATTCGTCCTTTTGTTTAAGTAACTTCCTCTCTTTTTCTTTAGTTAACCTGTACTCAGCAATTTCTCTAGCTTGCTTTTCATTTTTAACAACCATGAACTGGTCACCTGCATTTGGGACTAAATTTAAACCAAGGATCTCAACAGCTGCAGAAGGAAGTGCTGATTTAATCTTATTACCATCGCTATTAACAATACTTTTTACCTTACCGATTGCATTACCGGAAACTACTAAATCTCCAACACTCAATGTCCCATTTTGAACCAAAAATGTTGCAACTGAACCTCTAAATTTATCAAGTTCAGATTCAATAACTACCCCTTGAGCTGCTCCATCATGGTGAGCTTTGAGTTCTAATATCTCTGCTTCAAGTGCAATTCTCTCTAACAGCTCGTCTACTCCATCACCTTTTAGAGCTGATATTGGAACCATTTGTATGTTGCCACCCCAATCTTCAGGAGTTAAATCTTTAGCTGCAAGATCTCCTTTTACCTTATCAATATCTGCACCATCTAAGTCAACTTTATTAATTGCAACTACTATTGAGACATCAGCAGCTTTAGCATGATTAATAGCTTCTTCTGTTTGAGGTTTAATTCCGTCGTTAGCAGCAACTACTAGCACCACAATATCTGTAGTATTTGCTCCCCGGGCTCTCATTGAAGAAAAAGCAGCGTGACCAGGAGTATCAATAAAGGTAAGCCTTCCTTTTGAAGTATCTACTTCATATGCGCCAATATGTTGAGTAATTCCACCGGCCTCACCATCAACAACCTTTGTCTTTCTTATGAAATCAAGAAGAGTAGTTTTTCCATGATCAACATGACCCATTACAGTAATTACAGCTGGTCTTGTTTTTGGTTCATCATTATATTTAATTAAATTTGCAAGATCTTCCTCTAAATTTTCTTGCTCAATTGCGACTCCATTATGTCCAATTTCTTCAACAACCAAGATTGCAGTTTCTTGATCAATTACATCATTTATTGTTGCAACCACTCCCAATGACATAAGATTCTTAACAACTTCACCACCTTTAACTGCCATCAACTTTGCTAGCTCACCAACATTGATGGTTTCTGGAATTTCTATGTCCTTTTTTATAAATTCAGTTGGAGCCTCAAACTGATGTTGATCATCAAAAATATTTTCTTCTTTTTTCTTAAATGCATTTACAGCACTTGATAGCTGATCTTTGACATCTACTTTTTCCTGTTGAGGTTCTTGTTTAGTTTTTATTGTTTTCTTTTTCTTTTGAGCTTGCTTTTCTTTTACAGCTTCTTTTAGCTGCTCTTGTCTTTTAATCTGTTGCTCTTTTAATTGTTCTGAGGCAGCAGCTCTCTTTGCCTCAATATTATCTGAATAACTTTTATTTGATGATTGAATGGAAGAAGCCTTACCTCTTGATGTAACTTTTACACCAGATTCTGAAGTTACAGATTTAGAAGAAGATGTTTTTGAGCCTTTAAGAAATTTTAAGAGTGCTTGTTTATCACTTGGAGTTATTTCATCAGAACTCTTAGAGTGACTTAAGCCTGCTTTTTGCATTCTTTCAATCAGAGCTTTGTCCGGAATCTTTAAAGTTTTAGCAAAATCTTTTACTGTTATAGCCAAAATATCAACCTATTCCTTAAACCAATGTTCTCTTGCCTTCATGATCATTTTTGAAGCATCATCTGAAGAAATTTCAATTATTTCTTGCAGCTCATCTATTGAAAGCTCTGCTAAATCATCTTTATTTTTAATACCTTTATTAGATAATTTAACAATGTTATCTTCATCAAGATTTAAATCTGATAATGATTCAACATTGTCTTCTTCTTCAGTGACTGCGCCCATTGCCTCAAGAAGTGCTGCATCCTCTGAAGTTGTCTTAATTCTTAAGACTTCCTCATCTGATTCAATAAACTCTTTTAATTTTGAATCTTCTGCATAAGCAATTTCATCAAAAGACAAAAAACCAGAAGATATTATTTTTTCTGCAACATCTTCTTTGACTTCAAGGGTATCAATGATCTTAGCTAAAAATTCTGTTTCATCAACTTTAACTTTTGCTTCAGCTTCTTCATTACTAATAATATTAAGATCCCATCCAACTAATCTTGATGCAAGTCTTATATTTTGACCTCTAGAACCAATTGCTAAAGCTAAATTATCCTCATTAACAGCAATATCCATTGATCTAGAGTCTTCATCCATTACAATAGACTCAACTTTTGCTGGTGAAAGTGCATTTATAACAAGCTGAGCAGGATTATCGTCATAAATAATTATGTCAATCCTTTCATTGCCTAACTCTGACGATACAGCTTGAACTCTAGACCCTCTCATACCAACGCAAGCTCCTACAGGATCGATTCGACCATCATTTGTTTTTACTGCAATCTTTGATCTTGACCCAGCATCTCTTGCTATTCCTCTTATTTCAATAACATCTTCGTTTATTTCTGGAACCTCAATGTTAAAAAGTTCAGTTACCATTTCAGGACATGATCTATTTAACATAAGTTGTGGGCCACGACCTTCAACTTCTACAATCTGAAGAACTGCTCTTATTCTGTCATTAATTTTGTAAATTTCACCAGGCATTAATTTATCTCTTGGTAAGAGTGCTTCAGCCTCATGAGTAATATCAACGATTATATTATCTCTAGTGACTCTTTTAACCGAACCAGATACAAGTTTATTGTTTTGGGATCTAAATTGTTCGACAATCTTTTCTCTTTCAGCTTCTCTTACTTTTTGAAGCATAACTTGTCTAGCAGCTTGAGTCTCAATCCTTCCAAACTCAATATTATCCTGTTGTTTAGAGTAAACGTCTCCGACTGATAATTTTGATTCCTCTGCAGATACATGTGTCTCATGATGATATTCCTCATCCGACTCATCAAAAACTATCCAATTTCTGTGTGTTGTATATTCCCCAGTATCTCTATTTATTGAAACATACAAATCTGCGTCTTCATGAAAATGTCTTTGCGAAGCTGATGCAATTGCAACTTCAATTGCTTTAAATATTACATCTTTTTCAAGGCCCTTTTCTGTTGAAACTGAATCAACAACTGCCAAAATTTCGTTACTCTCCATAAGAATATTCCTTTAATAAGTTATTATAATCTGGTTTTAGCCTACATAAGTCGATATCAGAAAACTTAAATATTATTTCCTCAGAATTATCAGACATAACAATAGCTAGCTTTGAATCGTCACTTTCAATTAATTTGCCAATAAACTTTCTCCTACCTTCGTATATGCTTTTTGTTTTAATATCTAGCTCTTGGCCAACATAATCTTTTAATTGCTTAATATCAAAAAATTTTCTGTCTATACCGGGTGTTGAAACCTCAAGAATATAATCTTCACCTAAATTCAAATCAATTTGAGGCTCATAATTAAGGTCTCTAGAGATACTCTCGCAATCATTAATGTCAACATTATTTGTTGAGTCAATAAAAACTCTGAGAGTATTTTTTTTCTTACCTCTTAAAATTTCAATTCCCCATAATAAGCAGTTGTTTCTATTTATTACCGGTTCAATAATATTTTTAAAATCATCTATATTCATATTTTTTATACAAAAAAAGGGCATATGCCCCACAAAAAATTATTTAACTGTGGTAGCGGGGGCTGGATTTGAACCAACGACCTTCGGGTTATGAGCCCGACGAGCTACCAGACTGCTCCACCCCGCAACGCAGCGAACATGAAGTTTATGAAAGTAACTCTAATTGGTCAAGTTAATTTTGTATTAGATGAGAGATAATATTGCTATAATTTCGCTCTTTTATGCCGAAGTGGTGGAATTGGTAGACACGCTAGCTTGAGGGGCTAGTGAGTGAAAACTCGTGCGGGTTCAAGTCCCGCCTTCGGCACCATAATATTATTCGATAGGTATTTCGTCAGATAAACCTTCGTTTATTGCCTCTTCGATAAGAGGAGTATCAAAGATAACTTCTGTATTCTCATTTTTTAATAAATAAGCTAACAAGAAAGATAAAATTAGCCATATTGCAACGATTATGTATGTTAGCCTTCCTAAAAAACCTGATGGGCCTAACGCACCAAACATTGAGTTTGAAGATCCCCCTCCAAACGCTGAGCCAAGATCAGAACCTTTACCCTGTTGAAGTAGAACTATTGCAACAATTACTATTGCTAGAAGAACACACAGTACTGTTAAAAAAGTAATCATTTTAAATTTATTCCATTAAAAATATTAATAATATTAGCAAATTGTCTGCCATCTAAAGAAGCACCTCCGATTAAAGCACCATCAACAGATTCTTCTTTAAAAAAGTTTTCAGCATTATCCTGATTTACACTTCCACCATATAAAACCATCGGAATTGCAGAATTATCTGAGAAGGATTGTACAACATCTTTAATGAATTTATGAATTTCATTGATTTTATCTGGGGTTGGTGTAGTTCCAGTTCCAATCGCCCAAACTGGCTCATAAGCTACAACCAATGAATCATTAAATTCAATGTCCTTAATTACTCCTAATTGTCTTTTTAAAACATCTTTAGTTTGATCATTCTTGTTTTCTTCTTCGGTTTCACCAACACATAAAATAGTTAATGTTTTATTCGCAATTTTTAAAATCTTTTGTTTTATTTCATCATTTTTTTCATTAAAAAATTGTCTTCTTTCTGAATGGCCGATGATTGAAAACTTACAATCAAAATCTAAAATCATTTCAGAAGAAATTGCTCCTGTTCTAGCGCCAGATGAAATATCGATGTCTTGAGATCCTATATTTATTTCTTTTAACTTGCTTAGCTTAGTATCAAGAATACTATCTATGTAAATTGAAGGAGGTGCTATGCCAATAAATGCTTTCTTCATTTCAACATAATTTGTTAAAAAATTATTGGTCCATTCATTTATCATGGCTTTGCTTCCATTACATTTCCAATTAGCAACAATCATCTAACTTTTTGACTCAATAATTTTTTTAATATCATTTGCAAATTTTTTAGCAACCTTTTCCTCAGAAGCCTCTATCATAATTCTTATCTTCGGCTCTGTGCCTGATGGCCTTACAAGAACTCTACCTACAGTTAAATCAGACTCAATTTCTGATATTAATGATTTGAGTTCTTTATCATTGATAATATCTTTATTTTTAACAGTCACAGCCATGTTAATTTGAGGTATTTTCGTATAATTCGATAAGACCTCGCTTGGTTTCTTTTCAAGAAGCAATAATGAAGAAATTACTTTTAAAGCAGCAATAGTGCCATCTCCAGTACTAACAAGATCTTTACATATAATATGTCCTGAAGCTTCACCTCCAAGAAGCCAGCCCTTGTTTGATAACATTTCGCTAACATATTTGTCACCAACATCAGCTCTTACAAACTTATAACCAAGTTTTTTTATACCTTCTTCAAAACCTAGGTTACTCATAAGAGTACCAACAACACCTGACCATGGTCCAGTCCTATTTGGATTGGCAAAAGCTAATATATAGAGAAGATCATCACCATCAAGAATATTACCCTTTTCATCTACAAGAATGACTCTGTCTCCATCGCCATCCAAAGATATTCCATAATCAGCTCTGTGTTCAATCACAGCTTCTTTAATTACATCTGGATGAGTAGAGCCACAGTTTTGATTTATGTTGTAACCATCTGGTTCATTGCCAATTGCAATTACTTCAGCTCCTAATTCTTCGAATATTTCTGGACTTACTTTATAACAAGCCCCGTTAGCACAATCAACAACTATCCTAAGTGAAGAAAAGGAAATTTCAGATGGGACAGTTGATTTACAAAATTCTATATATCTAGGCCCGGACTCATCGAATCTATATGCTTTTCCTATTTGAGATGTTTCAACAGGAGATAGGTTTGAAGATAGATATTTTTCAATTCTTTTTTCAATGTCTCTTGATATCTTCTCTCCATCCTCATTAAAAATTTTAATTCCATTATCTAAAAAATCATTATGTGAAGCACTTATGACAACTCCAAACTTATTTCTAAGTGTTTTAGTCAAATAAGCTACTCCGGGTGTAGGAATTGGGCCGAGTAGATTTACATTAACACCAGCAGCTATAAAACCTGCCTGGAGTGCTGACTCTAACATGTAACCAGAGACTCTTGTGTCCTTGCCAATAACAACAGTGTCCCAACCAAGGTCTTTCATGACTAGACCTGTTGCATGGCCTATTTTTAAACAAGCTTCGGGTGTTATTATGCTCTCAACGGGTCCCCTTATACCGTCAGTGCCAAATTTTAGGTTCATCAGAAAGAATTATAACTCTTCAGCAGCACCTTTGATTGAAGTTTTTTTAGAAGACTTACCCTTAGGTTGATCATCATCTGACCATCCCTTTGGTTCTCTTGGAGTGGCACCAGCCATAATGTCATCGATCTGATCAGCATCTATTGTTTCATATTTTAACAGTGCATCAGCCATAACATTGAGCTTATCTAAATTTTGTTTTAACAATTTTTCAGCTCTTTTGTAGCATGAATCGATAATAGCTTTGACTTCTGAGTCTATTAATTTTGAAGTTTGGTCACTTCTAATAGGCGCAGGATTTGATACTGATCTTCCTAAAAACGGACTACCTTCATCTTCACCATATTTAATAGTACCAAGTGCATCGGAGAAACCCCATTTGGTTACCATATTTGTTGCAATGCCTGTTGCTACTTCAATATCATTTGATGCTCCAGTTGTAATTCCCTGATTACCATTAATGATACTTTCAGCGATTCTGCCACCAAATAAAGTAGCTATTCTTCCAAGAAGATATTCTTTACTTTGCATATAGGTATCTTCTTCAGGTAAGAACATTGTTACTCCCAATGCTCTTCCTCTTGGAATAATGGTGACTTTATAGACAGGATCATGAGTTGGGCATAACCTACCAACGATTGCATGTCCAGCTTCGTGATATGCTGTAATTCTCTTTTGCTCCTCACTTAATATCATTGATTTTCTTTCAGCTCCCATCATTATTTTGTCTTTAGCTAAATCAAGATGCGACTGATCAATTTTTTTATCAGAGTATCTAGCTGCAAAAAGAGCTGCTTCATTAATTAAATTTGCAAGGTCAGCTCCCGAAAATCCAGGAGTACCTCTAGCAATTACAAGTGGGTCAACATCTGAAGCAAGAGGAACCTTTCTCATGTGAACTTTCAAGATTGCTTCTCTGCCACGAATGTCTGGTAAATCAACGACTACCTGCCTATCAAATCTTCCAGGTCTTAGAAGTGCTGGATCTAGAACATCCGGTCTGTTGGTCGCAGCTATAACAATAACGCCATCATTGCCTTCAAAGCCGTCCATTTCAACAAGCAATTGGTTGAGTGTTTGTTCTCTTTCGTCATGACCGCCACCTAGACCTGCTCCTCTATGCCTACCTACAGCATCAATCTCATCAATAAAAACAATACAAGGAGATTGTTTTTTTGCCTGATCAAACATATCTCTTACTCTTGATGCACCAACACCAACAAACATTTCAACAAAATCT
This sequence comes from uncultured SAR86 cluster bacterium, assembly GCA_902541175.1. Taxonomy (GTDB): domain Bacteria; phylum Pseudomonadota; class Gammaproteobacteria; order Magnimaribacterales; family D2472; genus SAR86A. Next base: position 21,004 of record CACBPP010000003.1, on the reverse strand, counting down.
GAGCCAGAAATTGTAAAGAATGGGACTTTAGCCTCTCCGGCAACTGCCCTAGCAATTAAAGTTTTACCGGTTCCAGGAGGACCAACCATCAAAACACCTCTTGGAATCTTGCCTCCAAGTTTTTGGAATTTAGTTGGATCTTTAAGAAAATCTACAAGTTCTTGAACATCTTGTTTAGCTTCTTCACAACCAGCAACATCTTTAAATGTAGTTTTAACCTTGCCACCCTCCATTAATTTGGCCTTACTTCGACCAAAAGACATAGGTCCACCCTTTCCAGAAATGCCGCCTTGCATTTGACGCATAAAAAAGAAAAATATTGCTAGTAAAAGAATTATTGGGAATGCTCCAACAAGTAATTGGGAAAATAAAGAAGGTTGTTCTATTTTTTCATAAACAGCAATAATGCCATTTTCTTCAATAGCATTCTCGACTGCTTCATCTCTTTTAAAAATAGGATGAGTAGTTTCAAATTTTGAACCATCTAAGCGATCACCAATAATAGTCATTTGATCGCCTTTATAGACAACCTTAGCAACCCTATCTGATAGAACTTCTTGTTTAAACTGGCTATAACTTATCTGTTCTCTAGCTGATGAATTCTCAATGTTATTAAAAACATAAACCATGAGAGATCCTAGAACCACCCATACAACTAAATTTCTCATAAAACTATTCATATCTTATTTTACTCCATACAGGTAAATTTCACCTGATTGTTTTTTTGAAGCAGCAGGCTTATAAGTTTGTACTAACTTAAAAGATAATTCCATGTTTTTTCGCAAAGTTTTTAAGTTATTATTTTGAAAAGTTTTCATTATCATTGAGCCACTTGAATCTAAAAAATCACTCGCGATTTTAACAGTAAGCATATTCAAATTTAGAATATTTTCACAATCAACTGCACTTATGCCACTTAAGTTTGGGGCTATATCTGAAATTACAAGCTTAAAACAACCTTTTAATTTTAATATTTCTTCTAAATTATATAAATTTTCAATACTATCTTTGAAAAAAGTAACTCCGTCTATTGGTTCCATATCTATAATATCAATTGCATAAACTTTTGAGGTTGGATATTTTTTGATTATATATTCTGACCATCCTCCTGGAGAAGACCCAAGATCAAGAACATCTGAGTAATTCGTTATTTTTGTTTTTTTTAAAATTTCTTCTAATTTAAAGACAGCTCTTGAACGATAACCCTTTTCTTTTGCCTTTTGAGCCCAATTGTCTGCATGCATACAGTTAGATGTGTTTAACTTCTATGATTTCGTAGTGAAGGTCACCTGACGGAGTATTAATCTTAATTTCGTCATCAACAAACTTACCAACCAATCCTTTTGCAATTGGTGTATCAATTGATATGTGACCTTTTTCAGGATCAGATTCAAGATTCCCAACAATTTTATAAACGACTTCATTATCTTGCTCGATGTCATAAACTTTAATTGTAGAACCAAAAATAACTCTACCAGTTTCAGGAATTTCTTTTACATCAATTACTTGAGCATTAGCTAATGCACTTTCCATTTCACTTATCTTGGCCTCTACTAAACCCTGTAATTCTTTTGCAGCATGATACTCAGCATTCTCTTTAAGATCTCCATGTGCTCTTGCTTCAGCAATAGCTTGAGATATCTGAGGTCTTTCAACAAACTTAAGATTTGAAAGCTTTTCTTTTATAGAAATCTCTCCATCTTTGGTAATAGGTACTCTGCTCATGCAAGCATTATATCAATTTTAATGAATCAGTTATTTATTTCTTGTAACGTGCTGTAAGTCCAATTTTCTTCTTTGCTTTTAAATGCATCGATAATTGCAAACGCACCAAACATTGTTGTTGTACAGAAAATTTTGTTTCTTAACGCACTTTGTCTTATTGATGCTGAGTCTTCAATTGATTGTGTTCCTTCTGTTGTGTTAATAACCAAATCAATATCATTATTAAGCAAGCTATCTACAATATGTGGCCTTCCCTCAGTTACCTTATTAATAGTCTTTACATTAAAACCAAGTTTTTGAATATATTCTGATGTTCCAGATGTTGCAACAATTTCAAATCCAGCATTTATTATTTCAGGTACAAATTTATCAAGATATTTTTTATCTGACGCTTTAACACTTATAAATACCACACCAGATCGTCTAAGAATCTTGTTAGCTCCTTTTTGAGCTTTTGCATATGCCTCACCAAAATTTGGACCAATGCCCATAACTTCACCGGTTGATTTCATTTCAGGACCAAGAATAGGATCAACATGAGGGAATTTATCAAATGGCATCACAGCTTCTTTTACAAAAGAAAGATCTTTTGGAAGTTGAGAGGAAAATTTTTGCTCTACTAAACTTTTGCCAATCATTGCTTTAGATGCTACTTTTGCAAGTGAGTGACCTATCGCTTTAGAAATAAAGGGAACAGTCCTTGATGCTCGAGGATTAACTTCAATAATAAAAACATTTTCGTCCTTCACAGCGTATTGAATATTCATTAATCCTATAACTTTTAATTCTTTTGCTATATCAATAGCTTGATCTTTCATAACGTCTTGAACTTTACTTGATAAACTATAGGGTGGCAGAGAACATGCCGAATCTCCAGAGTGAATTCCAGCTTGTTCAATATGTTGTAATATACCGCCAATTTCAATATTTTTTCCATCTGATACAACATCTACATCAACTTCGATAGCGTCTGTGAGATAACTATCTAAAAGAATGGGTTTACTATTAGATACTTCTACAGCTTCATTTAAGTACTGATTAAGCTCTTTTAAATTATTTACGAGCTGCATTGCTCTTCCACCTAATACATAAGATGGCCTTACAACAATTGGAAATCCAATTTCATCAGCTTTTGCTAGTGCTTCCTCAACGTTTTTTGCAGTAGCGTTTGAGGGCTGTTTTAAATTTAATTTATTTACTAACTCTTGAAATCTTTCTCTATCTTCAGACCTATCGATTGCATCAACGTTTGTACCTAAAATATTTACTCCATTTTCAGATAAAATATCTGCAAGTTTCAAAGGTGTTTGGCCTCCAAACTGAATAACAACCCCTTCCGGTTTCTCAATATCAATGATATCCAAGATCTTTTCCGCAGTGATTGGCTCAAAATACAGCCTGTTAGAAACATCATAGTCAGTTGATACAGTTTCAGGGTTACAATTCACCATTATTGATTCATATCCCTCTTCCTGCATCGCCATAGAAGCATGAACGCAACAGTAATCAAACTCAATTCCTTGACCAATTCTATTAGGGCCACTCCCAAGTACAAGAATTTTCTTATTTTTGGAAGGGTTGCTCTCACAACTACCTCCATAAGATGAATACATGTAGCATGTTGATGTAGCAAATTCTGCTGCACAAGTATCAACTCTTCTAAAAGTTGGCATTACATTATTTTTTTTCCTGATTTGCCTGATTTTTGATTCATCTGTATCAAGCAACTCAGCTATTCTATTATCAGAAAATCCTTTCTCTTTAATATTTTGTAAATACTCTTTGGATAGATTTGAAATATTAGTTTCTTTTAAATCATTTTCAATATCAATTAATTCCTTAATTTGATCTAAGAACCAATAATCGATTTTTGTCAGTGAATATATTTTGTTTAGATCCCAACCTTTTCGCATTGCATCAGCCACATAAAAAATTCTTTTTGGGCCTGGAATTGTTAACTCACTTTTTATTTCGTTGTCTGATGGAAAAGATCCATTGTTTTGTAATGAGTTTAATCCATTTAATCCCTCTTCCATACTACATAGAGCTTTTTGAAATGATTCTTGAAAGTTTGATCCAATAGACATCACCTCTCCAACTGACTTCATTTGTGTTGTAAGTTTTGGACTTGCCTGAGGAAACTTTTCAAAAGCAAATTTAGGTATTTTTGTAACGATATAGTCAATACTTGGTTCAAAAGATGCTGGAGTTAATCCTCCTGTAATATCATTCTTTAGCTCATCAAGGGTATATCCTACAGATAAAAGCGCTGCAACTTTTGCAATTGGAAATCCGGTTGCTTTTGATGCTAGAGCAGAGGACCTGCTCACCCTAGGATTCATCTCGATTACTACCATTTTTCCATTATCTGGATTAATTGCAAATTGAACATTTGACCCACCGGTATCTACACCGATTTCTCTTAAAATTTTAAAAGATGCATTCCTCATGATCTGATATTCTTTATCGGTAAGAGTCTGAGCAGGTGCGATGGTTGTTGAGTCTCCAGTATGGATTCCCATAGGATCTAAGTTTTCGATTGAGCAAACGATTATGCAATTATCCTCACAATCTCTAACAACTTCCATTTCATACTCTTTCCATCCAATTAAAGACTCATCAATTAAAAGTTCATTTGTTGGTGATAATTCGAGCCCTTTCTCACATATAGATTTAAACTCTGAAATGTTATAAGCAATCCCCCCACCAGTTCCACCCATAGTAAATGAAGGTCTTATGATGCAAGGAAATCCTATTTTTTTTTGAACTTCTAATGCATCACTCATTGAATGAGCAATACCAGACGCAGGTGTTTCCAAATTAATTGACTGCATAGTTTCATCAAATAGCTGCCTATCTTCTGCTTTATCAATTGCAGTTCTATTCGCCCCAATTAAGATAACATTATGTTTCTTAAGTACGCCTTTTTTATCTAAAGTTAAGGCGGTGTTTAAAGCAGTTTGTCCTCCCATGGTTGGTAAGATTGCATCTGGCTTTTCCTTCTCAATTATTTTTTCAACAGATTCCCAATGAATTGGTTCAATATATGTTGCATCAGCTAAGAGTGGATCAGTCATTATAGTTGCGGGATTAGAATTAACTAAAATTACTCTAAAACCTTCTTCTTTGAGCGCTTTGCATGCTTGTGCACCAGAATAATCAAATTCACATGCTTGCCCAATAATGATTGGACCCGCACCTATTATTAAAATTGAAGAAATATCTTTACGTTTTGGCATACTCTTTTACCATAGAACTGAATTTTTCAAAAAGTATTTGTATCTCTTGAGGGCCAGGACTTGCCTCAGGATGTCCTTGGAAACTAAATGCTGGCCTATCAATAAATTCAATGCCTTGAAGTGATTTATCAAATAAAGATACATGAGTAACTTTAATATTTTTAGGTAAAGTGTTTTCATCTACTGCGAAGCCATGATTTTGGCTAGTAATAAAAACATCTTTGGAAGCCATGTCTTGAACAGGGTGATTTGCACCATGATGACCAAATTTCATTTTGTAAGTATTGGCCCCACCAGCAAGAGCTAATAATTGATGACCAAGACAGATACCAAAAATTGGAATCTTATTTTCAAGAAATTTTTTAATGTTTTCTATAGCATAATCACAAGGCTCAGGATCTCCCGGACCATTAGATAAAAATATACCTTTTGGATTATATTTAATAATTTCTTCGAATGGAGTTTTGGCATTTACAACTTTTACAGATCCAACGTGCTCACATAAAAGTCTTAATATATTCTCTTTAATGCCATAGTCGTATGCTATTACAGGATATTCATCATTAAATTTATTATTCTCAGGCCAAACTCCCTCATTCCATTTATATTCTTTATCTGTGGAGACAACTTTTGCTAAATCCATTCCTTTTAGACCTACAAATGCCTTTGCTTTTGCAACAGCTTCTTTATCAGAAATTACTGAAAGCGATGCAATACAACAATTCATTGCTCCTTTTTCTCTTAAAATTGTTGTTATTTCCCTTGTATCAACTTCTGATATCCCTATAACTTCATTTTTTTCTAAAAATTCGCCTAAAGTGGATTTTGACCTCCAATTACTTGGTTTGTCACAAAAGTTTTTAACTACCATTCCTGAGGCATGAATAATTTTTGATTCATTATCTTCCTTATTTACACCAGTATTTCCAATATGTGGATGTGTGAAAGTAATTATTTGTTTTTTGTATGAGGGATCTGTAACAATTTCTTGGTAGCCTGTCATAGATGTATTAAATACAAGCTCACCAACATCATATTTTTCTTTCCCAAACCCCTTTCCATGGAATACACTACCGTCTTCAAATGCTAATATGGCTTTGAATGACATTAGAATTGCACCTTAGAAAGATTAAATTTAGAGAAAATTTTAGGGATACTATTTAAAGAATTTTTTTGTTTTAATGAGCTAAAATTATAGGCTGACATTAAAATTGTACTTTATAGATTAAGTTATCTAATGTCTATACAAAAATGAAAAAAAATGAATATTTCGATAAAAAATTTTGAGGAAATTGAAAAAATGAGAATAGCTGGCAAATTAGCAGCTGAAGTTCTTGAAATGATTACCCCCTTCGTCAAACCTGGAGTTTCTACTGGTGAGCTTGATAAGCTTTGTTATGATCACATTGTTAATGTTCAAAACGCCATACCAGCAAATGTTGGATACAAAGGATATGAAAAAACTATTTGTTCGAGCATAAATCAGGTTATTTGTCATGGAATACCTAACAGTGAAAAATTCCTTAAAGATGGAGATATTCTTAATATTGATGTGACAGTTATAAAAGATGGATGGCATGGAGATACATCAAAGATGTTTCTTGTTGGTAAATGTGCTCCACATAACCAAAGATTAGTTCAAATCACGCAAGAATGTCTTTACAAAGGTATCGAGGCTGTAAAACCAGGCGCATATCTTGGAGACATTGGAAATGCCATCCAAAAACATGCCGAAAGAAATTACTATAGTGTTGTTGAGGACTACTGCGGTCACGGTATCGGAAAAATTTATCATGAAGAACCTCAGATCCTTCACTATGGAAAGCCTGGAACAGGTATACAGCTAAAAGAAGGCATGTGTTTCACTATAGAGCCAATGATTAATCAAGGTAAAAAATACTGCAAAACTCTTAATGATGGATGGACTGTGGAAACTAAAGATGGAAGAAACTCTGCTCAATGGGAGCATACTATTGCAGTGACCAAAACTGGTTCAGAAATTTTAACAAAAAGAAATGACGAATTTTAATGAAAGATAAGGTTTCAAGAATTAATAATGAATTCTATAAAAACTTTCCAGAAATTTATTTAAAACCATCAAAGGTTAATAAATTTCTTAAGAAATATACCAATGAAGTTGAAAAAGAAATTAAAAATAAATTTCTAGAACTAAAACTTGATAAAAATTTCGTTATATATGCCAACGGGGGTTTTGGTAGAAAAGAAATTTTTCCAATATCTGATATTGACATATCAATTGTGGAAAAAAATAAACCAAAAGATTTTAAAAACCTTGAAGAATTTATTTCTTTTTTATGGGATCAAGGATATAAGGTTGGTCATTCCGTTAGAACAATTTCAGACATTAAAAAAATATCAAAATCAGATTTAAAAGAATATACGTCTTATTTAACAAGGCGCCCTATCATTTCAACAAATGAAATGGATAAAAAAATTAATTATGCTTTATCAACACTTTGGACTAAAAATAATTTCTATAATGCAAAATATGTTGAGCAACAACGGCGACATAGTGAATTTTTTTCTACAGCTTATAATTTAGAGCCTGATTTAAAAGAATCTCCTGGAACACTGAGAGATTTTCAATCTGCATTATGGATTCTTCAGCATTGTTTTGATTTGAAATCAGTTAATGAAATTTCAAAGTCGAGAATATTCGATGGAGAACTTAATAATGCAATTGATGCATATAACTTTATCAAATCTTTAAGATTTGCTACTAACATATCCACAAATAAAAATAGATTAGATTTTGAAGCTCAGGTTGAAATTTCTAAAAAAGCAAAACTGGGCAAAAGAACTACAAAGAAGTCTGTAGAAATGATGATGAAAAGATTTTATGAAATGGCTTCTTCACTCTCATATTTCAATGAAATTGTTTACGAAAAATATAATGAAAAGTATCCCAGAAAGAGTTTTTTTAAAAAAATTGAAGGTATTCACAAATATAAAAATAAAATTGGTATTCAAAATATTAACCTTAAAAATAATAAAAGCTTGATATTTGAAATATTTATTGAAATTGGCAAGAGCAAAATTATAAATTCGATTGATACTGAAACTAAGTCTCTAATTAGAAAAAATATAAGTTTAATTGATAAGGAGTTCAGAAAAAACGAGCACTATGCCACTCAATTTTTAGAAATACTCCAATCTAAATACAATCTATCCTCAATACTTAGAACAATGAAATCGTTAGGAGTATTGCAAAAGTATATTCCTGAGTTTGATAGTGTTATAGGTCAAATGCAATTTGATTTATTTCATGTTTACACAGTGGATGAACATACATTTAAAGTTGTTAGAAACATGAGGCAAATGAAATTAAGCAAGCAACCTGGGTTTGAGTTAGAGCATGAATTAATAAATAAATTACCAAAAATAGAAATTCTTTATATTGCAGGTTTATTTCATGATCTTGGCAAAGGCAAAGGAGGAAATCACTCAGAAATTGGTGCAAAATCAAGTTTCAGATTTGCAAAAAGACTAGGAATGTCTGTTACAGATGCAAGTTTGATATCTTGGCTTGTTAAAAAACATCTAATAATGTCATCCATATCTCAAAAAAAAGATATTGCCGATCCAAATACAGTTAGTGAATTTTTAGCAGAGGTTAAGCAAGATGAAAAACTTAACTATTTATATCTGCTTACAATCAATGATATTAGAGCAACAAATCCTGCATTATGGAATGGTTGGAAGCATCAATTATTGCGAGATCTTTATTTACTTACAAGATCAAAGATTAATAAGGAGCCCTTAAAGGCATCTTCTCAAATATCTCTTGATAGACAAAAAAATGTTATTAATAATTTTAAAGATAAAGATGAAAAGCTGTTAATAAAGAAACATTTTAAAAATTTTGAAGACAGTTACTTCAATAAACATTCATCAAAGTCTCTTATATGGCAGTCAGAGTTAATTATAAAAAATAAAAATAATAAACTTATTGTTGGGTGTAAAAGAAAATTTGATGATCTTATTGAAATATTTATTAAGGTTGAAGATTCGCCAGGACTTTTCTATAAATCAGTAAAGATACTTGAGCATAGCGGTCTTGAAATAATAGATGCAAATATTTTTTCATCTGAAAATAATAAACTTGCAGCAAATACTTTTATTACAAAATATTCACGACAAGATAGAGTCCTAAATAAATCTGAGTTAACTGAGCTTTGTACAAAGATTGAAAAAAATTTCAATAAAGAAGATGGGATCTCTAAGATGCAATCACTTAAGAAAAAAAATACAAGATTTGAAAAAAATATAAAAATTAATGAATCTATTAATTTTGATAAAAATAGAAATTTAATAACTATTGAAACAGTTGACAGTTCGGGCTTGCTAGCTAATATTGCTAAGGTATTTCTTGAAAATAAGGTTTCAATTTACTCTGCAAGAATTAATACTCTAGGTGAGAGAGTTGAGGATACTTTTGAAATTGAAAATTTCAACAATAAATTGGTACCAAGTTATAAGATTAAGAAAATTATTTCAGAATTAAAAAAAGTGATTTAAAACATGAAGATCTATGGAGAAGGTATTGCTACTATTTCGCAGTCAGGTCAAATGCTTGACGTATATTTCCCAAACATAGAATTTGGTGAACAAAAAACTGATTATAAAATCCTTCAAATTAATTCAGGTACTCAAGAAATAATAAAATTTGAATGGACAAAAAATGATCTTGATAAACCAATAAATAAAATTTCTGACGCGTATTTTAAACTGCATTTAATATCAAATAAGTTTGTTTTGCCAAATACCATTAATTTAGATGGATTATTTGAATGCTTACCAAATGTGGTATGGACAAACAAAGGGCCAATTTCAATTAATGAAATGGAAGGAAAATTAAATGAGTCAAAATGTGGAAATAATGATTTATTTATCAGGTCACTAGATAAATTTCCATGTCTAACGGATTATATTATTCCTAAGAAAGTTAGAATAGCTGATGCAAGTAGAGTAAGGCTTGGAGCATACCTAAGTGAGGGAACAACAATAATGCATGAAGGTTTTGTAAACTTTAATGCAGGAACTCTAGGTAAAGCTATGATCGAAGGAAGGATATCTGCAGGAGTAGTTATTGGCGATAATTCTGATCTTGGTGGAGGCTCAAGCACAATGGGAACTTTATCAGGAGGAAATGATACTAAAATTTCTGTCGGTAAAAATTGTCTTTTAGGTGCAAATTCTGGAATTGGGATTTCCTTGGGTGATAACTGCATAGTTGAGGCTGGATTATATGTTACTGCGGGCACTAAGATAAATGTAATTGATAGGGATGATAATAAAGAGATCATTCTTAAGGCTAGAGAACTATCTGGCAAATCAAACCTTCTATACATGCGCGATTCTTTATCTGGAAAAGTAGTTGCAAAAATAAACAAATCTAAATCTTCTTTAAATAAAATACTTCATAAAAATGATTGAACTTCTTCAAAAACTAATACGAATCAAGTCCATATCTCCATCTGATATGGGTTGCTTTGATCTTATAGAGAATGAATTAAAGAAACTTAATTTCAAATGCGAAAGAATTAATTATCAAAATGTTGAAAATCTCTATGCAACTATAGGAAATTCTGGAAAGCTTTTTTGTTATTTAGGCCATACCGATGTTGTTCCTAGTGGGCCTGAGGAAAAGTGGAGCTATCCCCCCTTCTCAGCGACAATTGAAGGAGATGTGTTGTATGGTAGGGGCGCTGCAGATATGAAATCCTCAGTAGCTGCTTTCGTTGAGGCAGCAAAAGATTTTATTAATAAAAATGAAAAACTAAATTTTAAATTAGCTATCTTGCTCACCTCAAATGAAGAAGGTACATCAAAAGATGGGTTTATTGACAAAATTATTGAAAAAATGATTGAAGATAATGAAATTATTGATTTTTGTTTAGTTGGTGAGCCTACTTCAAGTGAAAAAGTCGCAGATTGTGCAAGAATTGGCAGACGAGGCTCCTTGGGTGGTTCCCTAAAAATTTTCGGCAAACAAGGACATGTTGCTTATCCTGAAAAAGTTATTAACCCAATATTATTATCAGGCGATTTAATTTCAAAATTAAAAAACAAAGTTTGGGATGATGGAAATGAAGCTTTTGATCCCACAAGTTTTCAGATATCTAATATAAGCTCAGGTACTGGGGCGCATAATGTAGTGCCGGGTGAACTCGATTTAACATTTAATTTTAGATTTTCAACTAAGTCAACTGAAGACAGTCTCAAATTTGAATTTGAATCAATATTAAAAGATCTTGAATTAGATTATGAATTAAGCTGGGACTTAAATGGCAATCCTTACTATACGAAAGATAATTTTTTCAAAGATATTGTATGTGCTTCATCAGAAGAAATAACTGGATATAAACCTGAATTAAATGCTAAAGGCGGTACGTCTGATGGTCGTTTTGTTGCAGCAATGAATACCGAAATTGTTGAACTTGGACCTGTAAATAAATCTATTCATCAAATTGATGAACATGTAAGTGTTAATGATCTTTGGAAATTAAAAGATATTTACGAAAAGATATTAATTAATTTGAATCAAAGTCTTTAGATTTTTTCTTTCTGTCATATTTTGTTTTATCTTTATGAGTTTTTGGTTTGTGGAACTTATCCATATTCTTTTTAACAGGATCTTTTTTTCCTTTAGTTGGCGCCATGCATTAATTTTTTTAGAATAGGAGTTAATATAGCTAGAAATATCCCGCAACCAATTGCCATCAATCCAACATCAGTATAAACATCCATAAATGATTGTTTTTGAGAAAGATCAAATACATCATTTGATACTCCAGACGACTCTGATGCTGTTGCTCTAGCAATTAATCCAGCAACATAATTGCCAGCTGCTGATGCAAAAAACCACATTCCCATCATAAATCCAACAATTCTTTGAGGTGATAATTTAGTCACTGAAGACAATCCAACAGGAGATAAACATAACTCTCCTAAGGTATGCAGCAGATAAATCAATATTATCCAAAAGACTCCTGTTTGAAGACCCTCAGATGATGTCATACCATAAACCAAAACTAAAAAACCTAGTCCAACAAAAATGATACCGATTGAAAATTTAATTGGTGTGGATGGTTCCATATTTCTTTTTGCAAGTGCTATCCAAAGCATTGCAAATAGTGGCGCTATAGTAAAAATAAAGCCAGCATTCAAAGATTGAAACATCGATGCAGGGACTTCCCAACCAAATATTACTCTGTTTACACCTCTATCTGTAAGAATATTTAAAGATGAGCCTGCTTGTTCAAAAAGCGCCCAAAAAATTAAAGAGAATAATATTAATATCCCAACAACAATTAATCGATCTCTCTCATCAGGAGCACATTTAAATAGTGCATACAATAACCATGCTCCGATAAAAATAGCTCCAAAACCACCCAAAAGTTGACCAACTAGTTGTGAGTTTTGAACTAAAAACCAAGTAACCAAAACCATAAAAATACCTGAAATATAGGCCCAAGACTCATAGCTTATTCCATTCATCTTTTGTAGATACTTATTTGATGGTGGTTCAGCAAGACCTTCCAGATATTTTTGGCCCCACAAGAAAATAATTAGCCCAAACAGCATTCCAATTCCTGCTGCACCAAATCCAAATGCCCATCCCACTTGCTCTCCTAAATAACCACATAAAAGAGTTGCTGTAAAAGCTCCTATATTTATACCCATATAAAAAATAGTAAAGCCTGAGTCTCTTCTTGGATCACCCTCTTCATACAATGCCCCAACCATAGTGGATATATTTGGTTTTAAAAATCCTACACCAGATACTATTAAAGCAAGTGATAAGTAAAATATTTGCTCATTGCTCTCAACTGTCATTCCTAAATGACCAAACACCAATAGTATCGCACCATATGTGACTGCTTTTTTTGAACCTAAAATTTGATCAGCCAGCATGCCACCAAAGACTGGCATGATATATACCAATGAAGTATATGCTCCATAAATTAAATAACTTGTAGCGTCTGTAAACTCCCAATGCTTTGTTAAATACAATATCAGGAGAGCTCTCATACCATAGTAAGAGAATCTCTCCCACATCTCTGTAGCAAAACATACAAACAAACCCTTTGGATGTCCTAAAAAATCAGTTGTTGTATTCATATCAATTTATTTTTTTTAATAATTTAGTACTATACCAAAATGAATGATAAATCATACATTGTATATCCACTCAAAAGAATAGCTGCATCTGTATACGATTTATTTTTATTGTTAGGAGTTTGGTTTGCTGTTGGATCATTTGCTGTATGGATAAATGGAGGTATTATTCAGACAAAATGGGTTGGTCCATTACTTGTTATTTTGAGTACATGGATTTTTTATGGTTATTTTTGGATAAATGGTGGTAAGACACTAGGTATGGCGGTTTGGAATTTTGAGATTTATAGTATAGATGGTGGCGAAATAACATTGAAAAAAGTAAGTATTAGATTTTTTTCTAATGTTTTTACAATTTTGTTGGCAGGACTGCCTCTAGCGTTAATATATTTCTCAAAAGATAATTTGTCTTTGAGTGATTATTTATCTAAAACTTCTTATAAAAAAATTTAAATCTTTTTGTAGGAAATCATACTTGCTACTATTAATAAAGCTGAAGGAAAAATAACTCCTAAGATTATCGTTAATCCATATGAAATAAATACACCTGATGATAAGTCTTGAATTAATTGATATATAAAAGCTCCTACTACAGATACAACCACCCTATTACCAATTGTAGAGTCTCTGAGTGAAGAGAATATAAATGACCCAAAAAATAATATTAAGATTAAAGATGAAATTGGTAAGAAAATTTTATTATAAAAAGATTTATCTATATGAGACTTGAATAAAATATCTTTCTTAACTGTGCTGCCATCAAATATCTGTCTATAAAAATTTAGTTCAAATAATCCAAGATGTTTTATATTACTAAAAGTAATTTTTGATTGAATTGGAATCTCAAAAAATTCAATATTCTTTTTATCAAAGTTATCTGAAAAACTTTTATATACAGATTCCTTATCAAAAATAATTTTATTATTACTGATAGTTGCAACATCAGATTTTACAGAATAAATAACTTCTTTATCTTGAAGCTTAATAAAGTTAACGTTAAAAATTTTTTCATCTACAATGTTTTCAAAACCCAAAAATGAGTTTCCTGATTTAATCCAATTAATTTCATCTACATAATTTATTTCTTTATTTAATAAAATATTTCTTTCAGCCTCTGCGTTTACATATAATTTCCTAAATGCTACTTCGTCTAGTGCTAGCAGAGATAAAACAAGAATTAGGGCTCCTATTGAACTTGTAAAAACTATAACAAATGGAGACTTGCCTGCAGACCTCAATACATTGAGATTTCCTTCCTCATGAGACATTCCAAGTGAGAGCATTACTCCCAATAGGCAAGCACCTTGAATAAAATCAAGTAAATTATGAGGCATTGAAAAAACTACATACTTCAATGTGTGAAAAAAAGTGTACTCTGATGAGTTTTTTTCTAGTTCAGAAATAAGAATAAATATTGAGTCCAATAATCCAAAAATTAATAAAATACTCAGTGAAAAATAAAAAGATCTTTTTATTAAATATTTATTAAATATCTTTATCACCTTAGCACCCATAAAAAAATTAAAAATATTAATAAAGATATAAAAACCCTTACAAAATTATTATTAAAGAATTTATAAATAGTTCGAATATTAGTATTTAAATTTTTTCTAATTACCAAAAATATAGCAAATAACAAAAATGTTAGGTGCACATACCAAATATTGTTTTGAGAGGAGTTCAAGCTTCCATCAAAAGAGTCTCTTGCCAAAATTAATAAGCTTAAATACAGTATGTATATAAAAATAGATGGTACCAATACTGAAAGTCTTCCTTGCCGTGGTTCTACTTTTGAAAAATTTACAGCAAAAATTAAAAGAATAAAAATTGTTAATGGTATAGATAAATTCCACTGATTTTGAGATTTTGTTGACTTGATTGAAAAATCAAACAATTTACTAAATGATAATCCTGAAATAGAGTTTTTAGAATTATCAACAGGAACAGATAACTCTCCAAAATATGAAACTAAAGATGAACTTTGGTTAAAAATATCTTGATAAAAAACTCCATCTTTAAAATCCAAATCCATCTTTGATGACAAATCTTCATATTCAAGTTTTTTTGAGATAATTAAAGACGAGTAGCTATCATTTGGTATAAAAATAACTACTTCTTCTAAAATATTACTTTCTTTGTCTTCAATATAAATAAATCCTTCATTTTCATTAAAAGAAAATAATTCATTTGGTCTGACTGATTCAAACTGCTCTTGAATTGTGTCTTGAGAAAGAATCTCTTTGGATAATTCTTTTGTATAAGGCGCTATATATAAACTTAGTGATAATGTTATGAAAAAGAAAACAATTGATTGCGGAAGTAAATATTTTATAAGGTCATTATTTGAAAGGCCTCCTGCAAAGTAGCCATAAATTTCTCTATCTGAATATAATCTACTAATTGTAATTACAACTCCTAGAAAAAAAGATAATGGTAATAATAATGTTACGAAGTCTGGGAACCTTAGAATTACTACTTTAAAGATAAGGCCAGGGTCGATTAGGCCCTCGGATGCTTGTTCAAAATAACCAACAAACCTTGAGCTTACAACTAAAAATAAGAAAATTAAAAAAACTCCAGTTGAAGACAAGAGAACTTCAAGATTTAAGCTTTTTAAAAGAATGTTCTTTTTATATATGCCTTGCGAACTCTGATGCATTACAATAAACATCTTACCAGTATTGAATTAAAAAGGAGATATTAAAATGACATATAAAGTTCTTAACAATATAACTCTAAAAAATGTTAGTGATGGAGTTTTGTCTAATGTATTAACCGAGTTACTAGTTATACCAGTTAATAAAAAGATATTGTCTTCTCCAGAGTTTAAAGAATTAGATAAAAAATCTAATGGTTATATCTCTAAATCAATTAAAGATTCAATCAGTCCGTCTAATCAAAATCATCTTATCTCTTCATTAGAAGGCGTTAAAGCAAAAAAAATTCTTCTCATAAATGACCTCAATGAAAATGATGACATATACCTATGGTTGAATAAGTATAAATACATTGCAAAAGTTGCAAATTCAATTGGTTGTAAAAATCTTGCGGTACTTGATAGTCAAAATTATCCGAAAGGTAAAAATAAATTTTGGTTTCTAGAAACAATCTCAAGATCTATTGAATCAGGAGCTTATATTTTTTCTACTACAAAAAATAAAACAGCTAAAACTGAAAAAATTGGTAAAGACATAATTTCAAGCCAAGTTTCGTTAAGAAATGTCACCATAATTACTGCAAAGCTATCTTCATCTGATGCCAAAAAAGCAAAAATTGCTATTGCACGAGGATTTTCAGTTGGCGAAGGAGTAAATACTGCTAAACATCTTGGTGATTTACCTGCAAATCATGCAACACCAAAACTTATAGAAAAAATAGTAAAAAATACTGTTAAAAATTACTCAGGTTTAAAAGTTAAATCACTTAATGAGAAAGATCTTGCTAGGTTAAAAATGGGCTCTTATCTGAGCGTATCGAAGGGAAGTGATGAGCCTCCTCGAATGATAATCATAGAATACAATGGCGGCAAAAAAAATGAAAAGCCAGTAGCTTTAGTTGGAAAAGGTATTACTTTTGATACAGGTGGTATTTCGCTAAAGCCAAGTTCTGGTATGGATGAAATGAAATGGGATATGTGTGGAGCAGGAACGGTTTTTGGTGTTATGTGTTCGCTGGCAAGAATTAAAGCTGACGTAAATGTGGTTGGTATTATGGCATGTGCTGAAAATATGCCTTCTGCTAGAGCAACAAAACCAGGAGATGTAGTAACTTCTATGTCAGGTCAAACAATTGAAATTCTTAATACTGATGCAGAAGGAAGATTAGTTTTGGCAGATGCGTTGACATATGTTGGAAAATATAAGCCTTCCTATGTAATTGATATGGCAACGCTTACTGGCGCTGTAGTGATTGCCCTAGGAAGTCATGCTAGCGGTGTTATGGCAAATAACCAATTTCTCGCTGATAAGATAATTGAGTCGGGAGAGGAAACTGGTGACAGAGCATGGCAATTACCATTATGGAATGAGTATAAGTCGTGTACAAAAACTAATTTTGCTGATTTAGCAAATATTGGCGGTGGGAGAGAAGCAGGTACAATTCATGCTGCTGCATTTTTATCAAAGTTTGCAGAAGACTATAAATGGGCGCACATGGACATTGCAGCCTCTGCATGGTCAAGTTCTCCAAAAGGTGGAACTGGAAGACCTGTTCCTTTGATATGTGACTTAATACTAAATAAAAAACTTAAATAATTAATAAGTAATGGACAAAAGGTACAACCCTACTGAAGTTGAGGAAAAGTGGGTTGAAATTTGGTCGAATGAGGTCGTATCAAATGAAAGTTCAAAGGAATCTTTTTCACAGGTAATACCTCCGCCAAATGTTACGGGTACTCTCCATATGGGCCACAGTTTCCAATATGCGATTATGGACTTTTACACCAGATATAATCACATGTCAGGCAAGAAAGCTCACTGGCAAGTTGGAACTGATCATGCTGGAATTGCAACTCAGATGGTTGTGGAGAATAATCTCTTAAAAAAAAATATTGATAGAAAAGATCTTGGCAGGGAAAAATTTCTTCAAGAGGTATGGAAATGGAAAGATTTTTCAGAAAATAAAATACAATCTCAAATTAAAAGATTAGGCTCAACTGTAGATTGGAACAAATATAGATTTACTCTTGATGATAAATTTTCTAAAGCTGTTAATAAAGCATTTGTTGATCTTTATAGAAATAAAAAGATTTACAGAGGATATAGATTAGTAAATTGGGATCCATCTCTTAAAACTGCTGTTTCAGACCTTGAAGTAGTGAGACAGGAAAAAAAAGGAACCATATGGTACATAAAATATCCCATATATGGTTCTGATAAATTTATTACAGTAGCAACGACAAGACCAGAAACTCTTTTTGGCGATATGGCCATTGCAGTAAATCCAAATGATGAAAGATATAAAGATCTTATTGGCAAATATGCTCTATTACCGTTTGTTGAAAGAAAATTACCAATTATTGGTGACGATTATGTTGATATGGAATTTGGAACTGGTTGTTTAAAAATAACACCGGCTCATGACTTTAATGATTATGAAATAGGCAAAAAATATTGTTTACATGAGAAAGAAAACAAAGTTTACGTGTCCAAAAATATTGACGACTTCGAGC
This sequence comes from uncultured SAR86 cluster bacterium, assembly GCA_902541175.1. Taxonomy (GTDB): domain Bacteria; phylum Pseudomonadota; class Gammaproteobacteria; order Magnimaribacterales; family D2472; genus SAR86A. Next base: position 2,728 of record CACBPP010000003.1, on the reverse strand, counting down.
CAATTAATATTTTTAACCAAGATGCGTGGACAAATAATAATGTACCAAAATTATTTGAAAATTTAGATAGATTTAAAGCAAGAAAATTAGTCATAAAAGAATTAACTGAGTTAAAACTCCTTGAAAAGGAAGAGGAATATGACGTGAGCATACCGAGAGGTGAGCGTTCAAATATTGTAATTGAGCCCAGATTGAGTCATCAATGGTATGTAAAGACTTCTGAAATGGCAGAGAAAGCTAATATGGAAGTTAAAGAAGGAAACATTAAATTTCATCCCAATAACTGGATAAAGACTTATTTTAATTGGATGGATAATATTGAGGATTGGTGTATAAGTAGGCAAATTTGGTGGGGTCACAGAATTCCAGCTTGGTACGATGATAATGGAAACATTTACGTCGGTGAAAATGAACAAGATGTAAGAAATTATTACAAACTTGATGCAATAGATCTTAAGCAAGATGAGGATGTTTTAGATACATGGTTCTCATCAAGTCTCTGGCCATTCGGATCTCTTGGTTGGCCAGAGAAAACAGATGATTTTAAAAATTTCTTTCCAACTTCTCTTTTAGTTACAGGTTTTGACATTATATTTTTCTGGGTAGCAAGAATGATAATGATGAGTATTGAATTTACTGGAAAAATACCTTTCAAAGATGTTTATGTTACTGGTCTTATCAGAGATGAAAATGGTCAAAAAATGTCAAAATCTAAGGGAAATATTATTGATCCAATTGACTTAATATATGGTATTTCAATTGAAGATCTTGTTGAAAAAAGAACATCGAATTTGATGCAGGAAGGTATCGCTGAAAAAATTGAAAGGAAGACAAGAAAACAATTTCCTAATGGAATAGAATCATATGGCACAGATGCACTAAGGATGACATTTTATTCTTTGGCCACTCATACAAAAGATATTAGTTTTGAATTTGGAAGACTAAAAGGATTTAGAAATTTTTGTACCAAAATGTGGAATGCTGCAAGATTTATTGATGGATATGCAAATGAAAAAGATAAATTTAAAGCAGAAAACGATCATGATAAATGGATATATGATGAGTTTAGTAAAACCAAAAAACAAATAAATAAAAATATTTCCGATTACAGACTGGATTTTGCTGTTAATGAAATATATGAATTCTTTTGGAATAAGTTTTGTGATGTTTATATTGAACAATGTAAGAAAAGTGGAGAAACATCAAATTTAAGACCACTCCTAAAAGAAATTCTTCAGTTAGTGCATCCATTTGCTCCATTTATTACTGAGGAAATTAATACTATATTATTTGATGAAAGGATAATTACTTAGAGCGCATATACATTTGTATATGATTAATGTCATCTTCTAAGTAGACCTCTCCTCTTGCAACAAAGCCTAATCCTTCATAAAACTTTTGAAGCCTATGTTGTGCAGAAATAATAATTTCATGATTTGGATATTTTTCACTTAAAAACCTTATTCCAATATTTGTTATTTCTTTTCCAATAGATTTATTTCTCATATCCTTCTCAACAACAATTCTTCCCATTGAGGCTCCTTTATATTTGATATTTGGCGAAAAAGCTCTTAAGTAAGCTTTTAGTTTATTTTTTTCATCATATCCAAGAAGATGAAATGCTTCTTGATCTGAGTAATCTGCATCAATATATGGGCAATCTTGCTCCATAACAAAAACTTTTTGCCTTAAATTAAGAATTGCATACAAATCATCGGTAGATAATTCTTTAAATGTCTTCCATAAATATTTGATCTTCATTTCTACTAGTTAAAAAACTTATTTATTGCATATATAATACCTAAACATTTTCGCACACATATAAAGCAATTATGGAAACAATATACAATTTTTCAGTTAAAGATGCTGAGTTAAACGATGTTCGATTATCAGACTTTAAGAATCAAATTGTTTTGATAGTAAATGTTGCAAGTTATTGCGGCCTTACCTATCAATACAAAGACCTAGAGAAACTTTATAAAAAATATCAAAAAAAAGGATTTGAAATTCTAGGCTTCCCTTGTAATCAATTTGCATTTCAAGAGCCAGGAACAAATGAAGAGATTCAAGAGTTTTGTGACACAAATTATGGAATAAGTTTCAAAATAATGAATAAAATTAATGTCAATGGTAGAAAAACAGATCCTTTTTATAATTTTTTAAAAAAACAAAAACCGGGTATAGCTGGTACATCTCAAATCAAATGGAATTTTACAAAATTTCTTGTTAATAGAAGCGGTCAAGTAATAGAACGTTTTGGTCCTCAAGTTGAGGCAAGTGAAATAGAAAAAAGTATAGAAAAAAATCTTTAAATTAAATATCTAAACTCATCATCACCGCATCATCAGGATTATTTCCAGCATAATAATTTATCCTCAAGGCGTCTTGAACAAATTTATATTTTTTATAAAAAGATATCGCATTAAAATTTTTTGATCTGACTTCTAAAAAAACTTTCTTTGCTCCTAGTACTTTCGATTGTTTTATTAAGGTATTCATCAAAAGACTTCCAGCACCCTTTCTATGCCAACTTTTTGTAACTGCTATGTTTAAGAGATGACTTTCTTCTTTAACTAATGAAAAGATTGCAAACCCAATAAGATTATTTTCATGTTTACATACAATAGAATTATGACCTACCTCAAATGACGAAAAAAAATTTTTTTTTGACCACGGGGTTGGGTTTACTTCTTTCTCAATTTCATACGCGAACTCTAAATCGGACTGA